>CAYFSE010000258.1:0-27754 GCA_964345725.1 uncultured Dehalococcoidales bacterium | reverse complement strand
ACCAGGGTATTGGCGGTATCAAAAGCCACCAGCCGCGTCGGTGCTCCTGGTCCAATAAACACACGTATCAAAACAATGACAATACAGACCGCCATAGCTATGAGCGCCGGAAGCCAGTTCATCCCGCGATTCTCCTCGCCCAGTCAGGAAAACTGTGGCATATCGGACGGTAGTTTCTAGGCATATCCTTGAGCACCTCAGGATCAACATTTATCCAGTGCACGTACAGTTCGTTGGTTTCCGGGCTGACGTCGACGCTCAGGGTTCCCGGCGTCAAGGTGATAGAATTGGCCAGGATGGTAAGCGACATGTCGCTCTTCAGTTTGGGATCTATCTTCACGATAGCCGGATTAATCCGCCCGGTAATAACGCGGTAGGCCACATCAACATTGGCCTTGGCCATGGCCCAGAAAAAGGGGAACAGATAGGCGAGGAAGGTAAACCACCGCTTCGGGTGCAACATGCGGAGATCTTTGCCGATGAACCGGTTCCTGAGCAAGGCACCAACCACCACAGCCAGCGCCACCCCGACGATAAGCTCGGCGGTGCTCCATAAACCAACGGTGCCGCTGCCAATAGTAAGAAGGAGATAGACTACGTACGCGACAACCGTTGCAAATATAAACCTCATTGTTTACCGCGTAAACAACCTCTCCATCGAGAGGCATTCTATTTCAAAGCTGACTAGCTTGCTGTACTAGCTTGGCTTCCTCAAAGTCCTTATCTAAACACGGAAATGTATGTCATTCGCAGGAAATTGTCAAGACCCCCCATCTTCGCTTCACGCGGAGGCAGAATATCAACTAAACGGCCCGTCACCTTTAGACACGCTCAGGCTGAGAGGCCCACCAGGTATTCGAGACTTTTATCACTTTGTGTCATTGATCTTTATTTGGTCCAATATCCACGAGCACCACCTTTCTATCCCTTCGCCAGTCTTGCTAGAAAGTTCGAAAATTCCAACTCTAGGATTTAGCCCTGTGATGCAACGCCGAAAGGCGGCAATATCAAAATCAACGTAGGGAATAAGGTCCATCTTGTTTATTATCACCGCATCAGCGTCGACAAAGATCAACGGATATTTAATGGGCTTATCATCTCCCTCAGGCAGGCTGGAAATCACGACTCGCTTGTGTTCTCCCAGGGTAAATTCAGCAGGGCAAATGAGATTCCCCACGTTTTCGATTAAGACTAAGTCTACGTTATCCAGTGGCAAGTCCTTCAGAGCTGACTCAATCATGGCAGCCATCAAAGAGCAACTTTCCGGCATCTTTCCCGTATTTATTTGAACTACTGCTTTTGCCGCGCTTTGCACCTTCTCAGCATCCACCGTGGAAGCTACATCGCCTTCGATAACAGCTATGTTCAACCTGCCCTTCAGCCTGGCCAGAGTTTGCAGGATCAGACTCGTCTTCCCAGCACCTGGAGATGCCATAATGTTAATGACAAAAACCTTGTGCTTGTCCAGCACCTGCCTGTTTCGGCTAGCTATGGTCTCATTAGCTTCCAGAACATTCTGAATGACTTCTATCTTCTTCATTCTACTTCCAGGCTTTCGATATAGAGTTCCCGTCCCTTGAATATCTCTACGCTCTGCCCCGTGCATTCAGGGCAAGACCATAAGGTATCTTGGGGTCGGAAAATCGTGGAACAGTCTCGACAACGCAGTTCGGTGGGAACCGACTCAAAATGGAGCACTGCTCCTTGAGCGATGGTATCTTTGCTAAGAGAATCGAAATAGAACTGAATACAATCTGGGACAAATCCTGACAACTCGCCAACTACTAAGTTAATCTTGATGACCTTGTTAGCTTGCGCCTCACTAGCTTTGGTCAAAGCAATATTGACTATGTTTTCAGTGACTCCAAGCTCATGCATTTGACGAACCGAAGTGAATTGTGTATTTTAGAATACTCCACCTCCTAATACAAACTCAGCAAAAGGTTCCGGTTTGGATATCACGACAGCGCCGGCGGCGGTGGTGCCAATGGCTTCACATGAATTTCGATTTCGATACCACTTTTCCCCATGACTCATGCAAATCGTTCACATCGTCTATTATGCTTCTGCAAGCACTGAAAGCTGACTCTCTATGGGACGCGGAAACTGCTAACAGTACAATACTCTCTGAGACGCCCAAGAAACTCGCTCGATGCCTTATGGCTACATCCTCCAACGTCAAATCTATTAATTGCCCCGTACGTTATCTGCCCTAATCTCGGAGCAGCCTCGTCATTGCCTTCAAATTTCAGTCCCACTCCTTCAGGGAATTCGCGTACAGTGGCCAGATAGATTGACAATGCCCCTATATTAGGGACCTTCATTCTCTTAATCATCCCGTCTACGGAGAAGTCTTCTCTTCTTATCTCAATCATCTTGTTTAATCAATGTGGCTGCGTGTTCAGCATCTATTCACGGAGCGGTCCGTTAGTGCTCTTTTTGTTTAGGCTCTCGGTAGTTTCTCGTGAGGGAGCTATACGTGGCAGCTGGTACAACTCGGGGCAGAGCATGAACTGCAGGAAGAGCTTCCCCCAATCGGGGCAGACGTTCCTTCACTGCTCTTAGAAAAAGAGGAGAAACAGGAAAACACTCGTTTGGCGCCCTTGTGGCAGCGCGGGCAATTGACCTTTTCGTTGGCCTGGCTCTGAGGGCGAAGCAATTCAAACTTGGAGTTGCACTCAGGACAGCAATACTCATAGATAGGCATTCTTATTCCCCTCTTTTCTCAAAAGCTCTCAAGAATGCGTCAGGGACTTGAGGAACCTGGGTATCCACCCACGCTTTGAGGCAACTCAAGCAACAGAAATTATAATGTTCAACCGTCTCAGGTCCCTCCCATAGCGAAACCATGAGCCAGCCGTTAAGCACCTCGCATGGCCGCTCCTTCGCGCTACATGGCACTCTTTCACCGCAAGAGTGGCAGACAAAATATTCCCGAGGCATCTAATCTCCGACTTGATTCTCCTCTGTCCCTTCCTGAGCATGCTGCCACAGGTTAGACAGCCACCACCTCTTTGACTTCGGGCACTTTCTCCTTAAGCACCCGCTCGATTCCACCCTTCAAAGTCATAGTTGCCATAGGGCAGCCGCCACAGGCACCCGTTAGCTTCAGTTTCACCACTCCGTCCTTGACATCTATTAGTTGAACGTCCCCTCCGTCAGCCAACAACATCGGCCTGACTTGCGCCAGGGCCGCTTCTATCTTTTCTCTCATTTATACCTCCTCACTTTGCTAAATAGTAGAGCCAAAGCCATCAAAAGTCAAATTGAGGTGAACCTGAGAAACAGGTCTATGTGATAGAAATAGCCAGGAAGTTGGTATGACGACAAAGATAATCTATAATACGGTTTCAGGAGTTTACCGCATGATTTCTGTGGAAGAAGCCCTCGACAAGGTTTTGAGCTATGTCGAGGTCCTTGAGCCGAAACGAAAGCCTATCCTGGACTGCCTGGGACAGGTTTTAGCTGAGAATATCTATTCCACGATGGATATTCCGCCACTGGATAATTCCGCCATGGACGGGTTTGCCCTGCGAGCTGAAGATACTCGCGGGGCCAGTGAATCATCGCCGAGACATTTGGCCGTGGTCGGAGAGGTTGCCGCCGGGTCTATGCCCACAAAGAAGATCGCGCCGGGAATGGCTATCCGCATTATGACGGGAGCACCCCTGCCCAACGGCGCTGATGCCGTAGTTAAGTTTGAGGATACCGATGAAGTCAGCCGCAAACCTTCCAAAAAAGATTTGTCGCAAATCGGCATACGATGCCAGGCGAAGAAGGGATTGAATGTCCGCCGCAGAGGGGAAGATATTGCCAGGGGAAACTTAGTTCTTCAAGAAGGAACGGTGCTTCGCCCTCAAGAGATAGGAGTGCTGGCATCACTGGGACTTTCCACCGCGCTGGTTATCCGTCGGCCGATTGTGGCTATTCTAGCTACAGGGGATGAGCTTATTGGTGTTGATCAGCCATTACCTCCCGGCAAGATTTATGACAGCAACACCTACACCATTGCCGCCGAGATCTCTCGCTACGGCGGAATTCCCAGAATCCTGGGCATAGGGCGCGATTCAGTTCAGTCTCTAAACGAGAAAATAGATGAAGGACTGGACGCGGATATGCTTATCACCTCCGGCGGCGTCTCTAGGGGAGACTACGATATAGTGAAGGACGTGCTGGCGGAGCAGGGGGAGATTGGTTTCTGGACAGTCCGTATGAAACCAGGAAAACCTATTGCCTTCGGGGTGATTGAGAAGGTCAAAGGAAGGAAGAAGAGGAAGGTGCCTCATCTGGGGCTGCCGGGCAATCCAGTCAGCTCCATGGTTACATTTGAGCAATTTGCCCGTCCCGCCATATTGAAGATGATGGGGAAGAGAATGCTAACCAAGCCGACTGTCCGGGCAATTACGGATAATGATATTGTCAATACTGATGGCCGCCGCCTCTTCGCCAGGGTGGCAGTAACCAAGCGTGGCGGTCAATACCATGCATCCGTCACCGGTCCCCAAGGCTCGGGAATCTTGACATCTATGACCAAGGCCAATGGTTTGGCCATTATCCACGAGAATAGCAAAGGGGTGAAGGCCGGAGGTACGATCGAGGTCCAGATGCTGGATTGGGAAGAAGAACAAGGCGAGATGAAAACGGTGCCACTCATTTCCGTCGTGGGCAAATCCGAGTCCGGCAAAACAGTGCTTATGGAGCAGCTCATCACCGAGTTTAAGAAAAGAGGATACAAAGTGGCTGCCGTAAAGCACTGTCATGCCGAGATGGAAATAGACCATCCTGGAAAAGATAGCTGGAGATATGCTCGAGCTGGCAGCGATGCTGTCTGTATTAGCGCGCCTGACAAGCTCGCCCTCATTGAGAAATGCGACCACGAGCTCAATATCGAGGAGATCATGCCCATCATGGGCATTCAATTTGACCTCGTTCTTGTTGAAGGATTCAAGAAGAAGAAACTTCCTAAGATCGAAGTGCATAGAAGAGAACTCGGAAATGACTTGTTGTGTTCCCCGCAGGAACTTTCGGCAGTTGTCACGGATGAGCCGCTGAATAGTCTGCTAGCTGATAGCGCCAAGCTGTCAGCTTTCAGATGGGGTGATATAGCAGCAGTAGCTGATTTCATTGAAAAGAATTTCCTATTCAAAAGCTAGAGCAATGCTTTTTGATTCCAGAATACCCCTCCTAAGACCCGTCCTGGGCGAAGTCGGAGGATAAGAGGGGCAAGTGGATTTAGGACAGGAGAGTTAAAAGAAGAAAGTGTTTACCGTCGGGATATTGACCGTCAGTGACAAAGGCTCAAGAGGAGAGCGTCAAGATAAGAGCGGAGAGGCTATTCGCCAAATCCTCTCCAGCATGGATGTGAGCGTCCTAAATTACGATATGGTTCCCGACGAAAAGGGGCTCATCGTTGAGAAGCTAATCAAGTGGGCAGATGGAGACAATTTGGACATGGTCATCACTACGGGCGGGACAGGACTCACTCCTAGAGACGTTACTCCGGAGGCGACTCTGGCCGTGGTAGATAGAATTGTCCCCGGTTTTGCCGAAGCGATGAGGGCCGAGAGCCTCAAGAAAACTCCACACGCTATGCTCAGTCGAGCAGTAGTAGGCACTCGCGGCAAATGCCTCATTATCAACCTGCCGGGAAGTCCCAAAGCAGTACGTGAATGCCTCCGGGCAATACTACCGGCGCTACCCCATGCCGTGGAAACGCTCAAAGGCCAAGCCGGCGAGTGCGGTACCGCCGAGGCTTAGGTTCAAGACAGCCTATCCAGTCCTGAGGCTGCGAATGATTTCCCCCCAACTAGGTCTTTTTCCGTACATGAGTAGGTAAACCCTGAAAGCCTTGACGGACAATAATAAGGCCCCAATGACGGAAAGCATCATCACGGCTAAACTGGTCGCCAGTTCCCAGGCAGGAACACCAGCTACCCCCAGCCTTAGCATCACTTCTATGGGAGCCGTAATAGGAAAAATAGTCAGAACTGTCCAGAGTGGACTGTTGGGGAATACAAACAGTAAGGATGCAAACCAGAGGGGGACAAAGACGAGAAGCGCATAAATCATGGCTACTGGTTGTCCATCACGAGCGCTGGAGCTGATGGCGCCGACGCCTGCTGAGAGGGCGGCGAACAATAGGTAACCCAGAATGAAATAGACTATCCCAAGCACCAGGAAGTCGGCCGGCAGTTGTATGGTGCCGAAAAAGCCGCCCATAGTAGCTGAGGCCAGGTTCAAAAGGACTGGCAAGGAGATCAACCAGACGACTACCTGCACCAGCCCGGCGGCACCTAGTCCCAAAACCTTGCCTGTGAGTAGCTGCCGGGGGGAAACTGAGGAAAGCAATACCTCGATAAGGCGGCTCTCCTTCTCATCTCCGAGCCCCTCCACCATGTACAGGGAAGCGGCCTGCAGAGAGAGGGCCAGCAGAAGGCCGAAGATAGCGGGGATGATAACATTCCCATATCCCCCCTGCTCTGTAGCCACCTCCCCCGTTTCAGTAAGCCTGGTCGTCACCAGGTCTAGGGGGTATTCTATCCGATATACCGTTTCGGGAGGTACTTTGCCGGCTAACATATTGCTGGTGAGGAAATTCTTAACGCCGGTGGCGATGGCCGGGGGCGTTTCTAGCTGTCTCTCAAGGGTATAACGGTTAATTACCCCCGTTGAGAGATAATCCGACGGAATGATGAAATACTCGGAGACCTCGCCATTAATCAGGGCAGCGGTGGCATCACCAGGTGTGTCAAAGCGGACTGGTTCTATATATCCCTGAGCAGTATACTGGTCGAATCCACCGGCCTCATCGACATAGCCGATGGTGACCGTCTCCACAAGCGGTGGCTCGTCGGTTGATACGAGCTGGAAAACACCTATGCCTATGAGAGCCAAGGCGGGCACGATAAGGGTCAAAATGATGAAACCCTTCCTCTCTATCATGTGCAGGAATTCGTGCCGGAATATCAATAGCGTCTTGTTCATGATTTCTTGCCCACTTCCTTCAGGAATACTTCGTTAAGCGTAGGAGTGGCTACTTCGAAGCGGTTGATTACCATACCACGGCTCATCAAATTCTCCAGAACCTCCTGGGGGGTTGCGTTGTCATCCAGCATCAGCTCAGTGTAGCCTTTGTGGGTTCGCTTGCCGATAACTCCCGGGGCTTCCCCCAGCTCACCTTCAAAATCCAGCACTACCGAATTACCTCTATATCTTGCCTTGATTTCACTTAAGTCCCCGTAGAGGACATCTTGCCCGTTGTTTATCATTAAGACGCGGTCACACAGTTCCTCCACCTGGTTCATCTGGTGTGTACTCAGTATTACGGCTTTGCCCCGGTTTCTCAGATCGGCGAGCATTCCTTTCAGTAGCTCGGTGTTAACGGGGTCGAGGCCGGCGAAGGGCTCATCCAAAACAAGCAGTTGCGGATCATGAATGATGGTAACGACGAACTGGATGATCTGCCCCATGCCCCGGCTCAGTGCCTCAATCTTTTTGTTCTTGGTGGCCGACATGCCGGTTTGAGCGAGGAGTTCGCTAGCTTTTTCTGTGGCTGAGTGCCTGTCCATGCCCTTGAGCGAGGCGAGGTAGACTATGGAGTCTAGGACCCTCAGCTTTTTGTACAGCCCTCTTTCCTCGGGTAGGTAGCCAAGCCTATTCTTGGTAGCCTCGTTCAACTTCTCGCCGAGGATCGTCACCTCACCCGAGTCCGGCTTGATGACGTCCATCATCATCCTGATGGTGGTAGTCTTGCCAGCACCATTCGGACCAATGAGGCCGAACATCTCACCCTGAGCTACAGAGAAAGACAAGTTGTCAACAGCAACCTTATCGGCAAAGGACTTTGCTATATGGCTGACCTCAACGGCAAGCATAGTAACAGTTCCCTGTTAGTTTGCATTCTATCATACCGCCGGCAGCGTTAGTCACCATATAGCAGAGCATGTCTTGTTCGATGGTCCGAGGCAGAGGGGTCAGCTCGCTCGGTGGATATGACGTGTTGCAGCCTTGACAGTTGGATCGGATATACCTAAGATAGATTCACTGGAAGATTTGCGAAATTCGGGGCGAGGTTTCAATTTTGGAGCAGAAGATTCGGTTTTGCACCGCCGCGGACGGTTTACGCCTGGCCTATTCTATTATAGGTCAGGGACCTGCCCTGGTTATGCCACCACCTATGGTAAGTCACCAAGAATTGGCGTGGCAAGAGCCGGGATACCGTCGTTTTTGGGAGAGGTTAGCCAGTCATCATACCTTCGTGTGCTATGACCGGCCCGGAACAGGCCTATCCGACCGTAACCGAACAGGGTTTTCACTAGATTCGGAACTCAGGGACCTGGAAATAGTTGTTGGCCATCTCAAACTGAAACACTTTGCATTACTGGGTCACGGTTTTGGTGGTCCGGTGGCCATAGCCTATGCAGCCAAATACCCCCGAGGTATCAGTCATCTGATTCTCTATGGTACTTACGCCCGTGGTGCAGCAATCACTACAGAGGAGGTCAAGGTCTCCGTGATTTCCCTGGTTCAGGCTCACTGGGGAGTCGGTTCGAAGGCAATCGCAGATTTTCTAATACCTGGTGATGCTGCCAGTGAATTTGCAGCAAAATACATACGCGAGTGTGCCGCTCCGGAGATTGTTGCCGGAATACTGGACTTCGCATATAGAAACGATGTAGTACATCTTCTTGCAGGTCTCCGGGTTCCAACACTGGTGCTCCACCGCCATCAAGACCGTGCCATCCCATTCAGGCTAGGGAGAGAGCTGGCATCTTTGATTCCAAATGCTCGCTTCGTCCCGCTGGAAGGAAGAGATAACGTTCCTTGGCTCGGTGATTCTGAATCAGTGCTAAGTGCTATTGCCGAGTTCCTTGGTGATCCGGTCATCGTTGACCAGGCAGTAGATTCTAGAGGGCCAATTGCGCCAAACCTTGCCGTGGCTGTTGATGACCCCGTGACACATGAGGCACGGTCTTTCATCGGAACACTGGATCGGGTTGTGCTATCGCGATATCGCGTTGTCGGTGACTATACTAGGTATGAAGAAGCCGTGCGCAATATGTTGAAGGACGTCCGACATAAGATTGCGGGTGGATTTGCTCGGCCGAGCCGAAAGCGAGATAACTATCTCATTTGGGCAGCACCGGGGAGCGGCAAAACCTATTTCGCCCAACAGGTGGCGGCCTCACTACCGCAGACCATCCGTTATCAAGAATGCAACCTGGCTAAATGCAACCGCGAGGAATTCCTAGTGAACCTTAGTCAGCTAGATACCGATAGTAAACCATGTCTCTGTTTGATTGATGAGTTAGATACCAAATCACAGGAAGCGTGGCCATACGAAGTGCTTTTACCCTACTTGGATGCCAGCGCTGACAGAGGTGCACAGTTTGTCTTCATCTTGGCAGGCAGTTCTGGCTCCAGCCTCGTAGAAATGAAGGGACGTATTGCTTCGCGGCCCAAAGGTGCTGACCTCTTAACCCGTATTCCAGCCGGGAATGAGTATGAGATTCCGCCAATGAACCTTGGAGACCGGGTGCTTGTTATCCTCAGCCAGTTTAGAAAGGTAGGACGGGAAGTGGGCAGGGAAGTCAAAGAGGTGGAGAAGCTCGGACTGTATTATGTGGCACTTAATTCACGTTTAACCAATGCTCGCCAACTACGCGAGTTGGCTGTACGTGCGATCGAGCGCCTACCAACCGGTGAAGATAGGATAAAGTACGACCACCTATTCGGTGCCGGAGACCCGGAGAACAAAGCATTCTGGATGAAGTCACTCCCGGCTGCTGAAAAACTTGCCAACAGATTCATCACACTGGAGGACTGACGCGCTTCCCTCAGCGTTAGTGACAATGGCCTGGCAAAACAAAGACAATAGCGCCATACCAGACTGACAGCCCTGTTGCCATCATTCAAGAGTCCCTGAGCGGGCTTCAATACAAGCCCGCAGGTGCTCTTAATCAGCGACCGCTCGAGGGATGCAACCGGCTTTTACTAGGACATCGTGAGTTGCCCTGGCACCATTTATCATAGACTCAGCTTTCTTGCGCAATTCATCACGGCTGATCTTCACTGAGGCCATGCCCTCCTTCTGGGCCTCTATTCCTACGTCCACTGCTTCCCGAAGGAAAGCTTCTGGCTCCCCCATTGTTGGTACGATGTTATCTTCATTCATGCCGCGTTCTTCCGCATACCTTGCCAGTGACTGGGCAGCCACAATGCACATCTCATCAGTGATGGTCTTTGCCCCGACATCGAGGACGCCACGAAATATAGCCGGAAAGCCCATGGAATTATTTACTTGGTTGGGGAAATCGGACCTGCCAGTGGCTACAATTCTAGCTCCTGCCTCCTTAGCCTCCCAGGGCCAGATTTCCGGTATAGGATTGGCACAAACGAAACACATAGCATCCTTGGCCATTACCTTGACCTGCTCAGGCGTAATCACTCCCGGCCCTGACTTGGAATAGGAGATAAGTACGTCAGCACCCTCCAAGGCCTCAGTTAGGCCGCCAGTCCTTTTCTCAGCGTTGGTTGTCTGGCAAAACCGCCACTTGTCGGCATATTCTTCTTTCTTTTCCGCTACATCCTCTCGTCCGGCATGGAGGATGCCTTTGCTATCAACCACAATGGTAGCTTCAGGTTTGGCCCCGCAGGCGAAAAGAAGCCTGGCAGAAGCTACATTGGCCGCCCCCGAACCCACCATGACGACATTCACGTCGGTCATCTTCTTGCCCACAATCTTCAAAGCGTTTATCAACCCGGCCAGCATCACTGTAGCTGTTCCTTGCTGGTCATCATGCCATACCGGAATCTCAGCTTCAGCCCTCAGGCGATCAAGAATATAGAAGCACTTCGGATTGGCAATATCTTCAAGGTTAATGCCGGCAAAAGATGGCTGCAGCCATTTAACTGCCTGAATGATTTCATCAGGGTCCTTAGTATTTAGACAAATGGGCACAGCATCTACACCGCCGAGGTACTTGAACAACAAACACTTCCCTTCCATCACTGGGTAGCCCGCCTTAGGCCCAATATCGCCGAGGCCCAGCACCCTGGTGCAATCAGAGACGACAGCTATGGTGTTCCATCTATTAGTTAGTTCCGCAAATCTAGACTCGTCTGCCTTGATCGCCCGGCAGGGCTCGGCAACACCAGGGGTATAATAGATGGCAAAATCATTGTAATCACGAACCTGGCATTTGGGCACTGTCTGCATCTTGCCCCGATAGAATGCATGCAATTTCATGGCATCTTCGGCTGGCTTCTTCGCTTTGGCCAGAAGCTCTTCCTTGGTTACTTTTTTTGACACGATTTCCTCCTTCTAATCGACTTCGGCAAGACCTTAACTACACGAGCCGGGTTTATTGCTCTACCTTCTTTGGGTCACGCAGCAAAGCATGCTTCCGGCACTAACTAGTCACTGCCCGGAACTGTGCCCAGCATAAGCGGAAAACACTGTCTATATCATGAAGTCCATTCATTTTCGCTTTACTCAATACCATCCCAGCAGTAAACGTGATGTCTCTCCTTCACTCCCAGACTTCGTCCTCGGCGAGGTCTTCCTCCAGTCCCAATTCTTCGTCCTCGTCCTCCAGATAATTCAAAGGGCCTTCGTGGTTAAGGGACTCTCTTCGGCCCAGGAACGGGCGAGAGAAGACCCTCCTTATCTCGGCACCGCATTCGGGGCATCTTGTCAGCGGTTCATCATCTAGCCCTTGTCTGACCTCGAACTTATTCTTACACACCTTGCAGTGAGCGCCGTTTTTTGATTTATATTCGTAGATTGGCATCGCACCCTCCTCCTTCAATGAATTTCAAGATATGCTCTCAATCCTCTCCCTCGGGAGAGCAATCTTACCAGCATTATCTTCAACAACATTACATCTTCACCGTCACCTCAATCCTCTCTCATCAAGGGAGAGGAAATTAGCTATTTGCCGCAGCAATGCTTATATTTCTTGCCTGAGCCGCACGGGCAAGGATCATTACGCCCAACTCTTTTGCCAACAGGAACCGCCTCCCTCTTCTTCTGGGGAGCTTGCTTGGCAAGACCGACGCGGTAGATGCTATGGACAACGTCATGCTGAATACTAGCTAAGAGGGCTTCGAAATAGGCGTGCCCTTCTCTCTTATATACTACTAGCGGCTGTTCCTGACCAACAGACCTCAGACCTATCCCCTGACGCAAATGCTCCATGGCAGTCAGATGCTCCATCCATAACCGGTCGATAACTCGCAGCATTACCAGTCTCTCTGCCATTCGCATATTATCAGGGCTTAGCTCCTGCTCTCGCTGGTTGTATAGCTCGGTGGCATAATCGGTCAGCTTTTCTGTGATTTGCCTCTCGCCAAGCTCAGAAAGCCCATCACTTCTAAATTGTGGGGGTAGAGGAAAGATGGTCGATACATCGTCAAGCAAGCCGGATAGATTAGATCGCTTTTCCTCTTCGCGCTCGTAGGTCACATTGCCGAGATGCCTGCCTACCAGGTCCTTGATTTCATCCTGAACCATGGAGATTATATTTGCCTTGAGATCGGCGCCAGTGAGTATTTTCTTCCTCTCGGCGTAAATCACCTCACGGTGTGTGTTGACTACATCATCATATTCCACAAGGTGCTTACGAATATTGAAATGGTAGCCTTCGGTCTGCACCTGCGAATTGGTCATAGCCTTGGTGGCAAGGGAATGTTCAATGGGGGTGTCTTCATCCATGCCTGCCCACTCCATAATCCCCTTGACGCGGTCACCGCCGAACCGGCGAACAATCTCATCTTCCATGGATGCATAGAAACGAGAGCTGCCGGGGTCTCCCTGCCTCCCCGCCCTTCCTCGAAGCTGATTATCTATGCGCCTGGCTTCGTGGTGCTCGGTGCCCACAATGTGAAGCCCGCCCAGCTCAATCACCTTGTTATGCTCTGCCTCCCATTCGGCTGGGTCACGCCCCTCGGGATTGCCACCAAGTATGATATCCACACCTCGGCCAGCCATATTCGTGGCTACGGTTACCCCTCCAATACGGCCGGCTTGAGCGATTATAGCTGCTTCCTTCTCATGATGTTTGGCATTTAACACCTGGTGAGGAACGCCATTTCTCTTCAGGAGATCCGATAGATATTCTGATTTCTCAATAGAAGTTGTGCCAATAAGCACTGGCCTTTTCTGGTCATTTGATTGCTTGATTTCCCTGGCTACGGCAGTGAATTTACTTTTCTCGTCCCTGTAAATCTGGTCAGGATATTCGGTGCGAATCAGGGGCTTGTTTGTAGGGATGACAACCACATCCAGGTCATAGATCTTGTGGAACTCCTCAGCTTCCGTAGCAGCGGTACCGGTCATGCCTGCCAACTTCTTGTACATGCGGAAGTAGTTCTGGAAGGTAATGGTAGCTAGAGTAACTGATTCCCGCTGAATCTTCACCCTCTCCTTGGCCTCGATGGCTTGATGTAGTCCCTCAGAATACCTCCTGCCGAACATCAACCTGCCTGTAAATTCGTCCACGATGATGACCTGCCCGTCCTTGACCACATAGTCCTTGTCCCTCCTGAACAGGGCATGAGCCTTGAGAGCGCTCTCCATATATTGAGTGAGAAAGTAATTGGAGGGGTCATAAAGGTCAGGTGCTTTGAGCAAGCCTTCACGCTTCAGCATCCCCTCCATCTTGTTCATGCCAGTCTCAGTAAGGTGGACTGAGCGTGTACGCTCCTCAATCGTATAGTCTGCATCTTTGCCAAGGCGGGACACTAGTTGGGCGAAGGCGTAGTATTTCTGAGTTGCTTCTTCGGCAGCCCCGCTGATAATCAATGGTGTACGGGCTTCATCGATTAGAATGTTATCAACCTCGTCCACGATGGCATAGGTCAATGGACGCTGGACACATTGGGACAAGTCCCAGACCATATTATCTCGGAGGTAATCGAAACCAAACTCATTGTTGGTGCCATAAGTTATATCTGCCTCATAAGCCTGGCGGCGGGTGATAGCGCGAAGGAATTTCCACTTCTGATCTTCCGACTCATAGCCGGGGTCATAAATATAGGATGGGGCAGTTTGGCCAGTCGCTTGCTGGGCATTGATGCAGGCCACGCCTACCCCCAGAGCGCTGTAAATGGGACCCATCCAGTAGCAATCCCGCTTGGCCAGATAATCATTGACGGTAACCAGATGGCAGCCCTGTCCTTGGAGGGCATTGAGGTAGAGAGGCAGGGTAGCTACCAGGGTTTTGCCCTCGCCAGTTTTCATCTCGGCTATCTTCCCTTGGTGAAGGACGATTCCCCCTACTAGCTGGACATCGAAATGTCTTTGCCTTATCGTTCGCTTGGCTGCTTCTCTAACAGCCGCGTAAGCCTCCGGCAGAATATCATCCAGTCTTTCGCCGTCCTGCAGCCGAGCCTTGAACTCATCGGTTTTGGCCCGAAGCTGAGCATCGCCGAGCTTCTCGAAGTCAGACTCGAGCGAGTTTATAGCGCCAACCAGGGGCTGAAGTCGCTTCAGCTCTTTCTCGTTGGAATCAATCAGACTACTAAACCACTTAACCATTCTTCGGCTGCCACCCCCCAGTTTTCAGCCAAATGCTGACTACTCCATTATCCCTCGAACATCGCCCCTACCGATAAGCCGGTATGGATGCGATGAATCGCTTCGCCAATAAGCGAAGCTATAGACAAAACGGTGATCTTGCTCAGCTTCTTATCGCCATCAACAGGTATGGTATCGGCAACCACTACCTCTTTCACCGGGCTGGCGGCTATCCTCTGGATAGCGGGACCAGAGAAAACGGGGTGAGTGCAACAGGCATAAACGGTGGTAACACCCCGCTTTAGGAGAGCATTCGCCACGCCGACTAGAGAACCAGCCGTATCAATTTCATCGTCAACCGTCAGGGCATGCATTCCCTCTACGTCGCCGATTATGTTCAGGGTTTCACTGGCGTCGACATTGCCCACGCGCCTCTTTTCCACAATAGCCAGGGGTGCTTCAAGCTTGGCAGCAACGTCACGGGCTACCTTGGAAATACCAATGTCAGTGGCAACCACTACCAAGCTATCCAGAGCTTTCTCTTTGAAATGCTGAGCCAGCATCGGCCGGGCCGTCAGCTCATCTACAGGTATGGTAAAGAATCCTTGAATTTGAGGGGCATGAAGGTCCACGGTGAGCAGTCTATTGGCTCCTGCAGTAGTGATCAGGTCGGCAATCAGGCGAGCAGTGATGGGGACTCTGGGTTGGTCTTTCTTATCAGTGCGGCTATAGCCGTAATAGGGAACGACGGCGGTGATGCGCCCCGCTGAGGCTCGCCTGAAGGCATCAAGCATGATGAGTAGCTCGACCAGGCTTTTATTGACCGGAGAGCAAATAGGCTGAACGATGAAAACGTCCCTTTCCCGGACATTCTCGAGGATGCGTACAAAAATGTTCTCATTGCTGAACTCGAAGACCTCAGCCTCCCCCAACGGTATGTCTAAGTAATCACATACATCCCTGGCTAGCGCGGGGTGAGCAGTGCCGCTGAATACTCTCAATTCGTCCATCATTACCTCTCAGCCATCCAATATCCCGTGGTGAATTTTGTCTTTAGGAGATAGCCGTGAAGATACCGAATTATAGCATGAAACCATCCCCCTTTCTTAGGAAGGGCCAAGAAAAGCAAGTAAGATACTAAGCGAATGAGAAATCGCTTATTCCAGCCCAGGAATCGGGAACTCTTGGCACATCTCTCGCACTTCCTGTCGGATTTGCTTCTGGACTCGCTCATCCCCCGAAGAAGAAAGCACTTTGGCAATGAAGGAAGCGATGCGCTTCATCTCCTCTGTGCCAAAACCTCTCGTGCTCACTGCCGCCGTACCCATCCGCATACCACTTGTAATCACCGGAGGCCTTTGGTCAAAAGGGATGACATTTCTATTTACCGAGATACCCGCGCTCCACAGAGCCTCTTCAGCATCCTTCCCGGTTATCCCTTGCGGAGAGAGGTCGACGAGGACAATATGGTTGTCTGTCCCCCCGGAAACGACTCGCATTCCATATTCCTGCAGTTCGGAAGCCAGAACCCGAGCATTTCTCAGCACTGATTTTTGGTAATCAACGAACTCGGGCTGCATAGCTTCAAAGAAGCACACGGCTTTAGCAGCGATGATATGCATAAATGGACCGCCCTGCATCCCGGGGAAGACCGCAGCATCAATGGCCGAAGCCAGTTCCTTATCACACAGAATAAAGCCCCCCCGCGGACCCCGCAACGTCTTTTGTGTGGTAGAAGTTGTAACGTCAGCATATGGCACCGGGGAGGGATGAAGTCCAGCGGCCACGATCCCTGCTATGTGAGCCATATCACCCAATAGCTTGGCACCCGCCTTGTCAGCTATGTAGCGAAACCTCTCGAAATTAATCGCGCGAGAGTAACTAGTCGCCCCAGCTATAATTAGCTTGGGTCTATGCCCGAGAGCTAAGCTCTCAATCTCATCATAGTCAAGCATCTCGCTTTTGGGATCGACTCCGTAAGGGACAACGTTGTACCATTTTCCTGAGAAATTGACATTAGAGCCGTGGGTGAGATGCCCGCCATGGCTGAGACGCATCCCCATGACAGTATCTCCGCGCTCCAAGAACACTGAATAGGCTGCCATGTTAGCTTGAGCGCCGCTGTGAGCCTGGACATTGGCATGTTCGGCCTTGAATAGCTTGCGGGCCCTTTCAACAGCCAAATCTTCAATTGAGTCTATGTATACACAGCCGCCATAATAGCGATGTCCGGGGTATCCTTCGGCGTATTTATCGGTGAGCACCGAACTCTGGGCTTCAAGGATTGCCCGGCTAGCGTGGTTCTCAGAGGCAATAAGATTTATGCTGCTTGCCTGCCTCTCGGCTTCCAATCTCAGGATTCTAGCTACTTCGCTATCGCGCTGCCCCGAGGGAAATGCCTTGGCGGTTTTCACATTAGTAGTATAATAGTACTTAATATTTCTCTCTCGGTCAATAAAGAGAACCTATTTCAACGGGTTCCCACAGTATCGTTGACAGAACGTGTTTATGGTGCTAGATTAATCTGCTTAGCAATCAAAGGCGGAGAGTGCTAAATGGCTTTGCGAGAAAGAAGAGAAACTGTCCTCAGGGTGATCATTGAAGATTATATCACCAGAGCAGCACCGGTGGCTTCGAACGCCATTGTGGAAAAGTATCGCTTGAAGGCAAGCCCGGCTACCATCCGCAATGATACAGCATACTTGGAACGAGAAGGATATATCACCCATCCTCATCGTTCCGCCGGAAGCATACCCACTGATAAGGCTTACCGCTACTATGTAGAATTGATAGGGGAAGACATTGAACTGCCCCGTGTTGAGCAGTATCTAATTCATCAGTTATCTCAGGAAGCAAGGGAAGAGCTAGAGCAATGGCTCAGAACGGTGGCGGCCAGCTTGGCGCGTCTTGTTCACAACCTGGTAGTAATAACCACTCCCAAAGCAGTTCGTTGCCGCTTCAAGCACCTTGATTTGGTGGCTTTGCAGGATTTCATGGCTTTGCTCATCGTGGTTTTATATGAGGCAAAAGTCAGACGGCAGGTCCTGTCTTTCAATAGCAAGGTTAGCCAGGATACACTAGCGAAGATAGCCAACAGACTCACTTCTATTTATGATGGGATGACCAGCAGCGAGATCTTGGCCAAGAGAGAAGGGCTATCTTCTGAAGAAAGACAGATAGCTGATTCCCTGGCAGAGATTATGGCTGCTGAAGACAAGCTAGACTATGGTGAGCGTTATCTTGAAGGACTGCGACTGCTCCTGAGTCAACCGGAGTTTACCCGCAGCCCTAGAATACTGGGAATTCTAGAAGTTCTGGAGGGAGAGGACTGGCTCAGAAATATACTTGGCCAAGAATGCAGCCGGGGAGGGGTACAGGTGGTCATTGGCGAAGAAAACCCGGAGCCAGCGCTACAGGAGTTGAGTCTACTAGCCAGCCAGTATGGAGTACCCGATAAGGCCAGTGGAATTGTGGGAGTGATTGGCCCCAGACGAATGGACTACGCTAAGGCTATTTCTTCGCTAAATTGCCTCTCAACATTGTTGAGCAGCTCAGTGGCTGAATACGTCTAAAGGAGGTACAGCGTTGGCCGAGGGTGACGAAATCCTTGATGCAGGATATGAGCAGTCAGAAGATATTGAAGCGCTACAGGCAGCTCTGGCTGAAGAAAAGGAAAAGACAGAGAAATATCTGGCCAATTGGCAGAGAAGCCAGGCGGACCTTGAGAACTACACAAAACGCGCTGAGCAGGAGAAATCAGAGATGGTTGAGTGTGCTAACAGGATGCTTGTGTTGGACCTGTTACCTGTTCTGGATGATTTTGAAAGAGCATTCGCTTCTCTACCGGTAGAACTCTATGAACAGAATTGGACTGAAGGCATAAAACTCATCTATAATGAAGTCAAAGCCGTTTTGGAGACGCAGGGGCTGGCTGAAATCAGGGCCAAGGGAGAATGCTTTGACCCTTGTTGGCACGAAGCGGCGGGCCAGCTAGAGGGGGAAGAGGGCATAGTCGTAGAGGAGATTCGCAAGGGCTATAGATTTAGGGATAAACTCCTTCGTCCTGCCATGGTCATGGTGGGCGCAGGTATTAAGAATAAGATTCAAGACGAGAGTCCAGAGGAGAGATAATATGGCGAAGGCAGTAGGTATTGACCTGGGAACAACATTGAGCGAGGTTGCCGTTATGGAGGGGGGAAAACCGAAGCTTATCCCCAGCTCGGAAGGCTCCAATTTGTATCCTTCAGTAGTGGCAATAAGCAAGGGTGGAGAGCGATTGGTGGGGCAGGTGGCTAAGCGTCAGGCTGTTGTTAACCCCGAGAACACGGTCTACAGCATCAAGCGCTTCATGGGAAGGAAATGGGGAGAACCACCAGGAAGGGAGTTACCTATCGAGGAGGACGCGAAGCGCGTGTCCTACAAGACGACTCGCGGTCCTAATAACGAAGTCAAGGTAGTCATGGGTGGCAAAGAATACACGCCGCCTGAGATATCAGCCATGATATTACAGAAACTAAAGGCCGATGCCGAAGCCTATATCGGCGACAAAGTGACCGAAGCAGTGATTACAGTGCCAGCTTATTTCAATGATAGCCAGCGCCAGGCAACCAAGGACGCCGGCACAATCGCCGGCTTGAACGTCCTTCGTATAATCAATGAGCCGACTGCGGCCGCCTTGGCTTACGGCGCAGATAAGAAGAAAGAGGGGACAATTGCAGTCTACGACCTTGGTGGAGGCACGTTCGATATCTCCATTTTGGAGATGGGAGTTTTGGAGAAGGGGGAAGGCACTTTGGAGGTCAAGTCTACTAGCGGTAATACCCACCTGGGTGGGGACGACTTCGACCAGCGTGTTATCGAATGGCTGTGCGATGAGTTCAAGCGAGACCAAGGAATCGATCTCAGAAATGACGCCATGGCAATGCAGCGCCTCAAAGAGGCCGCGGAACGAGCGAAGATTGAACTCTCTACGGTGCAACAGACTGAGATAAGCCTTCCCTTTGTCACCGCTGACGCGTCTGGACCCAAGCACCTTAATATCAAATTAGCCCGCTCCAAACTGGAGCAACTGGTCATGGATCTGGTGGACCAGACTCTTGAGCCCTGCCGCCAAGCACTAAAGGATGCCGAACTCAACTCAGCTCAGATAAATGAAGTCCTACTTGTCGGTGGTCAAACCAGAATGCCTTTAGTTCAGGAGAAAGTGAAACAGTTCTTCGGCAAAGAGCCGTCAAAGGGGATCAATCCCGATGAGGTTGTCGCCATGGGAGCAGCTATTCAGGCTGGAGTGCTTAAGGGTGAAGTCGGAGAGGTCCTTCTTCTCGATGTCACCCCACTCACCTTGGGGATAGAGACTCTGGGCGGGGTAGCGACGAAGCTTATCGAACGCAACACCACCATACCCACTTCAAAGAGTCAGGTTTTCAGCACCGCAAGCGATAGTCAACCAAGCGTGGAAATACATGTCCTTCAAGGGGAACGCCCGATGGCGGCCGATAACCGAACATTGGGGCGCTTCATACTCGACGGCATTCTACCGGCACCGCGAGGCGTACCTCAGATCGAGGTGACGTTCGACATAGATGCCAATGGCATCCTCAATGTTAGTGCTCGTGATAAGGGCACGGGGAAGGAACAAAAGATTACTATTACCGCCTCGAGCGGCTTGAGCAAAGACGAAGTTGAGAAGATGAGGCGAGAGGCTGAGCAGCATGCTGCTGACGATGCCAAACTTAAAGAGGAAGTGGAGATACGCAATTCTGCTGATACCCTGGCTTACACGGCAGAAAAAACTCTCCGTGACTATGGGGACAAGATACCAGCCGATGTCAAAACGGAAGTAGATACTAAGATTGCCGCTGTAAAGTCAGCTCTCCAAGGGAAGGATGTAAACGCTATTCGCAATGCGATGCAGGAGCTATCGCAGGCCATGCAGAAGGTTGGGGCATCCGCCTACGAGCAACCGGGGCAGCCTCCGCCTAGTGAAGAGGGTGGAGAGAAACCTGGTGAAGGGGAACCTGGCGCGGGAGAAGAAGGCACGGTTGAAGGAGAATTCCGCGAGGTCTAGGCAACGAATGCTAGCCTCTAGTTCCTGAAGACCGCGAACGCAAAACCGCATTTCGCCTGAGGAGCGTAATGATGTCCGAGCTGAAACAATTCGTCATAACCGCCGACAGGGTCTGGCAAAAGGCACGAGAGGAAAAGAGGCTGACTCATGACCCCTCTGATGGGGAGTTGAGAAAGCTTGTGGGAAAAGAACCAGGCGTTAAGAAGACGTTGTACAGGAACTTCGTCGCCCGCAGCGAGCCCACTTCCAGGTCGGCAATGTTCACCAAGAACAGTGTTGACCATCATTTTGGCGAGGATGAGCTGAAGCTATTAGCTCAGTGTGAGAAGGCTCTGGGCAAAGAAGGACTGATTTCAGTAGACAGAATTGTAGGCAATGAGAGTAGTAACACTACCGTCAGGCTGATTGTCCCGGAGCGGTTTGCCCATGTTGCCTATGGAGGCAGGAACCTGTTTCTGCCCCCAAAGGGGGAAGTCAAAGAGCCAACCTACTATATCCTATTCTTCGCTGATGAGTCCTTTGAGACTAACCAGTCAAAGCCGCTCCCCGAGAAGGATATCACTATAAGATTGGCCATGTTGGAAGATGGCAGATTTGTCAAGATAATCAGAAATGGTAACTACATAGGTGAATACAAAAAGGGAGTGTTCGCCGCCGAGGATTGGGCAGCTAAGACGAAGAGAGGAGGCATCTTCTTGCATGCTGGCTGCCGGGAGGATTACCTTCAGTCAGCACACGGGGACTATCGGCTCGCCAGGACACTACTTACGGCATTAAGTGCCAACGGGAAGACAACTACAACCTGTAGAATCCTGGCCAGAAAGGGAAGGGAAAAATCCTGGCTTATTCAGGATGATGGCGGGACTCTCATGCCTGATGGTTCTTTTCATGGATTTGAGGCCGGGGGCATATTTGTAAAAACGGAGGGCGTTAACCCAGGGGAGCAAACCGAAATATATTACGGACTGTTAAAGCCATCAACTGTCTGCGAGAATGTCTACGTCACCGAAGATGGAGATTTTGACTTTTACAATCTAGACAGAACATCCAATGGCAGGGCAGTGGTATTAAGAAGAGATTTTATGCATGCCAGTCGCTATATCGATGTAGATAGGATTGACAATCTGATTCTTATCACCAGAGGGCCCTTGATTCCGGCAATATCAAAGTTAACCCGGCAGCAAGCAGCAGCCTTGATGGTCCTGGGACAGGCAATGGAATCTTCAGCTGGTGACCCCACCCAAGCCGGAAGAATTAGAAGCGAGTTCTTTTACGATCCCTTTGTCGCCGGCGACCTGGCCAAGCACGCTAATATATTTTATGAGATAATAGGAGGCATCCCCCACTTGAATTACTATCTGATAAACACTGGAGGAATAGGGGAAGCGCAATACTACAGAGATATAAGACTGGAATCTACGATGGGAGTACTCGATTCTTTACTAAGGGGGGGCTTGGAGGATTGGGTGGATTCCCCTACGGGCTTCAAGGTGCCTAGGGCAATAAGATATGTGGACGACATTTACTCACATCCTGAGAAGCTTTACTCCCGAATTGAGTTTGAAGAAAAGCAACGGGAACTTAACAAAACTAGATACGAATCCGTGGAACAACTGGGGAGCTCTTTGGATCCTGAGATGAGAAAGGCCTTCGGCAAGCTCAGCATCGCGCAATAGGACTACAAGTCTCACGTGATTCGTGTGGAATTCTGGTGTAGGACAACTGTGAATCACTGGGAGGGCAAGAAGCAATGAAGTCGGCTGAACTATACGAAAGATTAAAGAAAGAGAAAACAGAGCTGTTAGAGAAGATAGAACAGCTAACAGCTCAGGGGCAACCGTCGGCGGAGAGAAAGGAAGGCAGTCCGTTCGGCAAGAGGGAGGAAGGAGCCGATGAAGCTTCCGAACTGGAGAAAAGGCTAGCCTTGGAAAGGAGGCTCGAAGAGTCTCTCAAGGAAGTGGAGCATGCCTTAGAGAAATATGAAGCTGGCACCTATGGGTTTTGCGATTCTTGTGGGCAACCCATAGAGCACGCTCGTCTTGAAGCTATGCCTCAAGCGACTTTATGTATGAAATGTAAGGCTGCGCAGGCAAAGGAAGCAAAGGGGGCAAGGTAAAGGGCGCTCGACTGTGCTGTGACCCACCAAAATCGGCGACTTTGTTGTGGACAAAGATAATTGGAAACTGTCTGTGCGTCATAGCATTAAGAAAGCAACATTGTGTCTCCTCATTGTTGCCCTGGTAATCACTTCAGATCAACTGAGCAAGCTGTGGATCAGAACTCACTTAGCACTTGGGGAATCGCTCCCCATAACTGACCGCTTAAGTTTGGTCTATATCGAAAATACGGGCTCTGCCTTCGGTTTGCTTGCCAATCAGGCCTTTCTTCTCGCCGCTATCAGCATAGCTGGTTTGCTCTTCATCCTGCTCTTTCTTCGTTACCTATCCCCAGCTACTACCTTGAACATGGTGTCCATAGGTTTTATTCTGAGTGGCGCTGTAGGCAATCTCATAGACCGCCTCCGTTTTGGTTACGTCACTGACTTCATCTACTTCCGTTTGTGGGGCAACTTCCACTGGCCTGCCTTCAACATCGCTGACGCATCTATAGTGGTCGGTGTCATCGTTCTCATCTGTTCCTTTTACAGGTCGGGCGTATTTAAAAGAGCATATGAAGGCAACAGCAAGCCCCGGGATTAACACGCTGGAATTCGATTCACAGGCTGCCAACATCCGGCTCGACAAGTATTTGAGCCAAGTCCTTCCACAATTCTCTCGCGCCTACTTACAGAGATTAATCAGGCAAGGTCACGTTCTGACAAACGGGCAAGTGGCAAAGGCGAGCCAGAAGCTACGGAAGAGCGACAGGATAACAGTCGAACTCCCTCCCTCCCCAGGACATCCTTTGCCTGAACTAATCCCTTTGGCTGTAATCTACGAAGACGAGCATATTATGGTGATAGACAAACCTGCTGGCTTGACAGTTCACCCAGCCCCGGGGCACCCCAGGCATACTCTGGTCAATGCCATCTTAGCGCACTGCCCCGGTCTGACTAGCAGCGAGGAACTCTCACGCCCGGGTATAGTTCACAGACTGGACAAGGATACCTCAGGCCTCACAGTCGTTGCCAAAAACGATTTTGCCCGGGAATATGTAGCTGCGCAGTTCAAAAGCCGCACAGTGACTAAAGGCTATCTTGTCCTCGTCAAAGGAAGACTATCCCCAGAGCAGGGGGTAATCGAAGCGCGCATCGGGCGAGACCCTCATCGCAGACAAAGAATGGCGATAATAGAAGCGGGAAAACAGGCTGTTACAAGGTATCAAGTCCGAAAATACCTTGATAGTTACACTTTGGTCGAAGTTAGTCCCCTAACAGGCCGCACACATCAAATCAGAATACACCTGTCAGCTATCGGCTGTCCGGTCGTCGGCGACACCATTTACGGAATTAAATCGGCTCATCTTAACAGGCAATTCGTTCACGCCTGCCGCCTTGGCTTTCGTTTACCGTCAACCAAGCAATATCAGGAATTCACCTCTCCTTTGCCTGCGGATCTTGACCAGGCGTTGGAGCACTTAGCTCGAAACCACTAACGGTCTCTTCGAATCATTGGTCAGGTGAACGGGCACAGTTTCTTGCACAGAGAAGACTGGTTTGATATGATTAGCAGACTAACATGGACAAAATAGAGTTGAAGGTTGCCAACCGGGAGATCCTCGGGAAGAAAGTTAAGCATTTGCGCCGCCAGTGCATTACTCCGGTGCATGTTTTTGGACACGGCATCGAGTCTCTGGCGCTCCAGTGCGACACGAAGGAACTTGAGCGAGTATTAGGTCAAGCTGGCCAGACAAGACTTATTAGCCTTAGGCTGGCCAAGGAGAAGAAGCCCAGGACCGTTGTGGTTCGTGAATTCGATAGAGACTGGCGCAAGGGACAATTGGTCCATGTTGACTTCTATCAGGTCAAGATGGAGGAGAAGATAAGGTTAGAGGTTCCTGTTGTCTTGCTTGGGGAAGCACCGGCTCTGAAGTCCAAAACCAATATGCTCGATCACGAGCTGGGGACTTTTACTGTAGAGTGCCTGCCAGCGAAAATCCCCAGCAGTATAGAGGTGGATGTCAGTTCCCTCACCGATTTAGACCAAGCCATACGCGTCAAAGATATCGTACTGGACAAAGATATTACCGTTCTCAACAACCCAGATTTGGTTGTGGCCAAAATCAGTTTGCGACCTGTGGAAAAGGTAGAGGAAAAGGTGGTAGAGGAAGTAGTGGAGGCGGAGGCTGAGGCGGCGGAGGAAGAGGCTGAAGCTCCCAAAGAGGCTGCGTCAGACGAAAAGAAATCAAAAGAAACATAATCATCTGACTTGCTTGGCAATTGTTTTTGCGTCTACGCCAATATACTAGTTACGCAGTTACAAAGCCCCTGATATAATATCCAGAATTAAGTATTAGCTCTCTCCGAGCTGTCTTGCCTAAAGAAAACCCATGGCAAGCAGACGGTGGGCTGCAAAGCCTCGAAGGCATAGAGAGAAATGTCTGTGCCTCCCGTGCTTGGAAAGGAGGGAATATGAACCTTGGTTCTTTTGGGCGGCACTGTTCTTCTGACGGTGCTTTTCTATTCCTGCTTGTCACCTTCCTATTAACAGTCAGTGTTTGTTCAACCCGCATTGACAAATAGTGGAAATAAGGAGCACATTCGGAGTCTCGGCAATTCGCGTCCTACAAAGTAAGGTAAAGACAAAGGGAGGTTCTGAATAAAAGGAATATTGCATAGGATAGCTTCAATTGGTTTGGTTCTGTTATTGCTCGTAACGGTTCTCGGCTGTATAGAGGCGCTAGGACCATCACCGGAGGTACTAAGGGTAGCAACCACTACCAGCCTTTACGACACCGGCTTGTGGGATGCTCTGGAGGACCTATTTGAGCCAAAATACAACGCCGACTTGCAGATAACAGCTAAGGGCACAGGTGCTGCTTTGGCATTAGGTAGGAGTGGTGATGTGGATGTGGTTACCGTCCATGATCCCGCTCAAGAGGCAGCGTTTATAGCGGCGGGTTACGCCGCTACGGCAGAAAACTTCAGTGCGGAGCGAGTTACCTGGGCTTACAACTATTTCATAATCGTAGGTCCTGAGTCTGACCCTGCAGGTATTGGTGACTTGACTGGCAGCCTAGCTCCAGAAGAAGCCTTCCAAAGAATCCAGGTAGCGGGGAAGACTGGCCCCGATACGGTTGGATTCGTCTCTCGAGGGGATGAATCGGGAACTCACGGCAAAGAAAAAGCCATCTGGGCATCAGCAGGCTATAATTACACAGCAGACATCGCAGGCACCGGAGCAGCCGCTGGCTGGTATATCGAAGGTGGGACAGGGATGGGGGCAACACTGGAAATGGCCGATGAGCTGATGGCTTACACCCTGACAGACAAGGGAACCTTCCTGGCTTACCAACGTGACTTGGATTTGATACCCTTGGTAGACGAAGGGGATACTATGCTCAATGTCTACGCGGTGATCATCTGCAAGAACGGTGTCCATTATGAGATGGCTAACAATCTGGTGGGTTTCCTCAGATCTGATGCCATTCAGGCTCTAGTCGCCGTATTTCGCGTCCCCGAATATGGAGAACCATTGTTCCGTCCCTGGGATGCAGATATTTGTAGGTCGCCCTAGCAACGGTGACAAGATTACCCGCACCGGCAAGTGGGAAACCTGTGCCAAGAAATAGCATGTTGAAGCGGCGGCGAACAATTGACTGAAATATGGGACGGCCTCACCAAGGCCATAGAACTCCTGATATCGCTTGACCCGGAGGTGCTGGAGATAGCAGGGAGGTCCTTGAGGATTTCAGGGACAGCCTGCCTTCTGGCTTCTCTAATCTGCATACCACTTGGGAGCGTGATACACTTCCATCACTTCCGTGGCAAGAGGGTCTTGATAAATATCATCCAGACGCTGTTTAGCGTGCCCACTGTTCTTGTTGGCTTGTTTGTTCTTCTGCTATTTTCCCGCGCCGGGCCCCTGGGTTTCTTCGGTATTCTTTTAACCCCCCCTGTCATGGTGATTGGCCAGATGATACTAATCACTCCCCTATTGCTTGGCTTGACTATTTCCGCATTGAACGGTGTGAGTAAGGAGATTGTGGATACCGCTAGCTCACTTGGTGCCAGCGGCTTTCAGACCGGCTGGCTTGTGCTGAGGGAGGCAAGGTATGCTGTGCTGGCAGCAGTGATACTGGGTTTTGCCAGAGCTATATCGGAGGTCGGGTGTGCTCTGATGGTCGGTGGAAATATCAGGGGAGCCACCAGAGTCATAACCACAACAATGTCGTTAGAGGCATCCAAAGGTGAGCTAGCGTTGGCAATAGCGCTGGGCATAATTCTCTTGTTCCTGGCACTTATCATTAACATCATCTTGAATAGGTTGCAGCAGAGGTAGTCATGTCTTTGATAAAAGTGGCCGGCTTAACCCATAGCTACGGTGAACGAGAGGTACTACAAGGCTTAAACCTGAGTATCGACAGGGGCGAAATCTTCGCTCTGATTGGCCCGACCGGAGCGGGCAAAACCACCCTTTTGCGTATTATAGACCTGTTGGAAGTCCCTGGCGCAGGGGAAATCTATTTTGACGGAAAATGCATCACACGGTCGGGGAAGCAAAGATTGGAGATACGGCGTCGGATGTCATTCATACAGCAGAAACCCCAGGTATTTGATTTGAGCGTCTATGACAACATTGCCTGCGGCCTAAGATGGAGGCGAGAGGAAAAGAACAGGATTTCCGAGAAAGTTGACCATATCGTGGAGATGGTGGGGTTACAAGGCTACGAAGATAGAGACGCCCGGACACTCTCCGGTGGGGAGGCCCAAAGAGTGGCTTTAGCTAGATCCCTGGTGCTCGAGCCTGAGGTACTGTTATTGGACGAGCCGACGGCCAACCTTGACCCTATTTCCACAGACAAGATCGAGCAATTAATCTCACATGTTGCCAAGCAACGCAACACTACTATGATAATGGCAACGCATGCTATGTCTCAAGGGCAGCAACTCGCTGATAGAATAGGGGTGCTTCTTGATGGCCGACTTGTGCAAACAGGCAACGCCGCTGAAATATTCCGTTCGCCCCAGAACGAAGAGGTAGCTCACTTTGTCGGTATGGAGAACATCA
>CAYFSE010000257.1:0-11626 GCA_964345725.1 uncultured Dehalococcoidales bacterium | reverse complement strand
ATTACCCTGATTAGCGGTGATTTGATGGGAGTGGTAACCGCTATATCCCTGAGTAAGCGGACCATGAGGACTATCAAGCAGAACCTTTTCTGGGCCTTTGCTTATAATACTGCTCTAATCCCGATAGCAGCCGGGGTATTGTATCTTGCCTTCTGGAATGTGGGTGTACCCTCCGGGCTTCGTTTCGTCTTGGGTGAGTATGGTTTCTTGAATCCAATTCTGGCGGCAGCAGCCATGAAGGCTAGCTCCATCACCGTCGTATCCAATTCACTGCGTTTAAGAAGGTTCAAGCCAGTCAGGCTCGGCATTCAATGAAAGGAAAGGAGGTGCTCAATGGCCATGGACCCAGTTTGCAGGATGGACATAGACGAAGCCAGGGCAGCGGCTACTTCCGAGTACAAAGGAAAGAAATACTACTTCTCCGTTGTTGGTTGCAAGAAGGCTTTCGACCAGAACCCTGAGAAGTACCTCGCGGAAGGGAAGAACAAAATTTGCGGGGCCTAAACAGTATGTGGAGGTGTACCAACTGTCATCACGTGGAATTTGGCAACGACAAACCTCAACGCTGCCCGGTCTGTGGTGCTGGAGCAGGGAAACTCATCGCGCACGAAGTTGCAGCGATAAAAGGGACCAGGACCACAAAAAACCTTAAGACTGGTTTCGTGGCCGAGTCCGAGGCGCATCTGAGGAACCTGGCCTTTGCCATGAAAGCCGAGCAAGAGGACTATCCTCAGGTGGCGAGACTGTTCCGTGCTGTCGCGGAAGCTGAGTCAGTCCACGCCTTCAACCATTTGCGTCTATTGGACGCCGTGTCCAGCACCCAGGACAACCTTGAGAGTGCTTTTGAGAGGGAGAATCTAGCCGCCAAGATTTATCCTCAATTCATTAGAGAAGCCAACGAAGAGGACAATGCACATGTGGCAACGGTCCTGAGTTATTCTCGCGATGTAGAGAAGGGGCATGCCAAGCTCTACAATCAAGCGCTGGCGCACATGATGGCTGAAAAGGAGGCTGAGTACTACGTCTGCCAGGTCTGCGGCTATGTCTCGGACGGCATTCTCCCTGATGAATGTCCTATTTGTGGCGCTTCCAAAGAGAAATTCCGGAAGGTGGTCTAGCTAGGTAGTCGATAGTCGGACTATTAGTCAGCATCTATGACAGGGGGGTGTCCTATGAGTAAGTCTATAGAGGTAGCCAAAGTGGAAGAACTGAAAAGCGGGACAATGAAGAAGGTGTTTGCAGAAGGGCACGAAATCCTCCTGGCCAGGGTTGGAGATAAGTACTATGCCACTGATAATCAGTGCCCCCATATGAAGGGCGATTTGTCGCAGGGTAAACTGGAGGGGACTATAGTCACGTGTCCCCGGCACGGCTCTCAGTTTTATGTCAGTGATGGACAGGTGGTGCGTTGGTTAAGAGGAGGGCTAATGTCCAAGCTGGGCAGTACGCTCAAGATTCCCAAGTCCCTGACTGTATACCATGTGAAGGTTGACAATGGCAAAATACTGCTTGAAGTCTAGCGTTGGCTCAACAGAGAAGGGTGACGAAGCACATATTTGCGACCAAGCAGCCTAATTGGTACTATAGGTGAAACAAGAACGCTAGTACCTGGTGAGGTCAGACAACACTAGACAGGGACTGCAAACCTGAGTCTTTCCTTTTCAGGAGTCCCAGCGAGCATAACTAAGGGAGGTTAAGCTATGGCAAAACTATCCTTACCGTTTGAGTCCGAGTATTTCCCTGTGAGGAAATTCCTCGACGTCTACCAAAAATCTATGGACGAGCCGGAGGAGTTCTGGGCTGAACAGGCACGCCGGCTAGATTGGTATAGGACCTGGGATAAGGTACTGGAGTGGAAACCGCCGTTTGCCAGATGGTTTGTAGGAGGGAGGCTGAATGCATCCCACATATGCGTTGACCGCCATGTCAAGACCTGGCGAAGGAGCAAGGTAGCTATATATTGGGAAGGTGAGCCGGGCGATATTAGAGTTTTGAGCTATTCCACGTTATATCGTGAGGTCAACAGATATGCCTCCGTCTTGAAGAACTGTGGCGTAGGAGATGGGGACAGGGTCGTCTTATACTTGCCGATGATTCCCGAGCTGCCTGTTTTCATGCTGGCCTGTGCCAGGATAGGTGCCATCCATACGGTTATTTTCTCAGGATTCAGTGCTCAAGCATTGGCTGACAGAGTCAATGATGTGCAAGCCAAGTTACTAGTGACGGCTGACGGGGGATTCCGGAGGGGAAAGATAATCCCTCTGAAGAGTATAGCCGACGAGGCCTTGACAAAGTGCCCCTCCGTGGAGAAGGTTATTGTAGTTAGGAGAACGGATGTTTCGGTTACGATGAAGCCATCAAGGGACTCCTGGTTGCGCGATTTGCTTGATAAAGCAGCACATTTTGTGGAACCAGAGCCAGTAGAGTCGAATCACCCTCTCTATATACTATATACCTCGGGTACTACAGGCAAGCCTAAAGGGATTGTCCACAGCACTGGAGGCTACTTAGTCCAGAACTATTCAGCTTATAAGTGGGTCTTCGACCTTCGAGAAGAATCGGTTTACTGGTGCACCGCTGACGTCGGTTGGGTCACCGGGCATAGCTCAATAGTATACGCCCCGCTGGCGCATGGGGCAGCCATAGTCCTTTATGAGGGGGCTCCCGACTATCCCACGATTGAGAGATGGTGGGATATCATCGAGAAATACGGGGTCAGCGTGTTTTACACCTCACCGACAGCCATCAGGATGTTCATGGGATATGGCGAGGAGATGTTGAAGGGGCATGATCTCAGCAGCCTGGAGCTATTGGGGAGTGTAGGCGAGCCTATTAATCCTGAAGCCTGGCTCTGGTTTTACCGCCATGTCGGTGGTGAGAGATGTCCCATTGTTGATACCTGGTGGCAGACTGAAACCGGTGGCATCATGATTTCACCTAGCCCTGGCATAGAGTGTGTGCCTCTGAAACCTGGCTCAGCAACTTTTCCGCTGCCGGGGGTAGAGGTTGAGGTAGTTGGTGAGGATGGCAAACCAGTGCCGCCGGAACAGAGGGGTTACCTGATAATAAAGAGGCCATGGCCTGGGATGCTCCTTGGCGTGCACGGAAACCCGGAACGCTACAAGGAAGCCTACTGGTCAAGATTTCCCGGCGTTTACTATACCGGCGACTACGCAGTAAAGGACAAGGATGGATACTTCTGGGTCTTGGGAAGGGCTGATGAGGTACTTAAAATCGCAGGACATAGAATAGGAACTGCTGAATTGGAGGACGCTGCCGTCTCACAGCCTCAAGTAGCTGAAGCCGCAGTTGTCGGTAAAGACGACCGGGTGAAAGGCGAAAGCATTGTCATCTTTGCCAGGCTTAAGGAAGGTATCGACCCTTCCCCGAACTTGAACAAGGACCTTGCTGGTCACATGCGAAAAGTAGTGGGGCCTATAGCGGTTCCTGATGAAGTCCATTTCGTCGCCAAGCTACCCAAGACAAGAAGCGGCAAGGTCTTGCGGCGGGTTTTGAAGGCTGTGGCCAATAACAAAAGCGTAGGAGACCTGACAACTCTGGAAGACAAAAGCTCCGTGGAGGAAATAATCAAGACCTATCAAGAACTCAAAGACATGAAGGCAAAGAAGAAGTAAGATGTCGCCAGACATTGATTGCCTACTGAACAAAAACAGAATTAGACCGCGTAGTTATGGACCAGGAGGTGTAAAATGGAAAGAAAGCTCAAGACAGAGCTTGAGGTGAACAATGTATCTGTCCAGCTTAACCCCTTCGTCGACGATTTCCTGACTCGCACTGTGGTGGGTGCAGTCTCTTCATTGAGAGGAGCCGAAAATATACGGGGACTGGAACTTTATTTGGAGCCCAACGATGTCAAAATAGTTGTCAATGGGAGTGAACTTCCCCTTACCCCTTTCCCTAGGGAAATCATCACCAACACCCTAGTCGGCTTAGTCTCTCCATTAAAGGGAGTCGAGAAAGTAGATAGGCTAAAGATCAACATCAGGGCGGAATAGCTGATTATTGATACAAAAGTCACATACAACATGGGCGGTCGGTTTTATAATTACTAGTTTTTATAGCCAAAGTTAGGGGGGTGTGCCTATGAAAAAAGCGATGACAGGTAACCGGGTTTCTTTGCTTATCCTTTGCCTGGTTCTAGTAGCTACGGTTATCGTTGGCGTAAATATGGCTTGTGACGAAACGAATGGACTAGCACCTGTTGAAATCAGAGAATACGAAGGCGTAGACCTTTCGTCAATAAATGCTTTCAGGGAAAATTCCATAAAAGGCCCGCAGGAAATAGATTTGGAGAGTTATACGCTAGAGATCACCGGCCTGGTAGCGAACTCCAGAAACTATACGTATGATGAAGTTATCGACGAACATCAGCAGTACAAGAAAGTCGTCACACTGAACTGCGTGGAGGGATGGAGTGTGACCATTCTCTGGGAAGGCTTGCTAGTCAGAGATTTGCTGGCAGAAGCGGAACCCCTGGCAAATACTGACGTGGTCATATTCCATGCCTACGATGGTTACACAACTTCTCTACCAATCGACTACATAATGGACAACGACATACTGATGGCATACAAAATGAATGATGTTATTCTGCCTCCCGAAAGAGGGTTCCCCTTTCAACTAGTAGCAGAAAGCAAATGGGGATACAAATGGATCAAGTGGATAACAGAGATCGAATTGTCCGCTGATACTGATTACAGAGGTTATTGGGAAAGCCGAGGATATTCGAACACCGCAGATCTGGATGAAAGCTTCTTTGGAAACTGAAAAACATGACTAATCAACGACTGATGAAAGGTACGATACACTGGCTATTGACGGTTGTCGCAATAATCTATCTTATCACGGGCTTTGGCATCACTGAGTACAGGATTGTTGAATCTCTAACATTTGGACTATTGACTAAGAGTTTGGCTCACAGAATCCATATAGATCTAGAAATTCCTTTCATAATTCTGCTAGTCTTGCATATCTGGTTCCTGCCACTTCTAAAATACTTCAAATCAAGAAGAGCTACGGAATAAGTGGTGGTTCCTGTCTTGCCTGCGTGCGCCTGAAGTGCTGAACAATGGTGAAGAATAGAGAAAGGAGGGTAGGATGACAGAGCAACTATGCCCAGTTTGTGGTTGCACCATCGTGGGAGAAGCTTACGAAAAAGATGGCGTTAAGTACTGTTGTCAGTCCTGTGCCACCGATAGTGGGCCTTGCCAGTGTGGATGCTGCCACCCTGTAGAAGAAGAAAAGAAATAACATTGGGTCAGAAATCATAGAATATATTTTCGCTGTCGAGGACCAGCGGCGTCCATGTCTAATCGTCTAATAGAAGAACCTTCCCCTTATCTACGTCAGCATTCGAATAACCCGGTGGACTGGTACCCATGGGGGCCAGAGGCATTTGAGAGAGCTCAAAGGGAGAACAAGCCTATCTTCCTATCCATAGGATATTCGACCTGCCATTGGTGCCACGTGATGGCACATGAGTCTTTTGAGCATCCTGAAGTAGCCAGGCTTATGAATGAAGCTTTCGTGTCCATTAAGGTAGACCGTGAGGAGCGTCCTGATATAGACAGCGTCTACATGAGCGCCTGCCAGGTGATGACAGGCAGCGGAGGTTGGCCCCTCAGTATCATCATGACGCCTGATAAGAGACCTTTCTTCGCTGCCACTTATATCCCCAGGGAGAGCCGGTTTGGCATGACTGGAATGCTGGAGCTCATCCCAAGCGTTAGGGAGCTTTGGGCATCGAGGCGAGGCGAAGCGCTAAGTCTGTCCAGTAGAATCGCCGCCATACTGCAGCAGACCCCGCGGGACACATCTGGCGAAGAATTAGATGAAACGACACTGGATCTCACATATGAGCAGCTTGCCAAACACTTTGACAGACAGCACGCTGGCTTCGGGAAAGCCCCAAAATTCCCCACCCCGCACAATCTCCTCTTTTTGCTTCGTTACTGGAAACGGAGCGGTAGCAAGACAGCGTTGGATATGGTGGAGAGAACCCTCCAGGCGATGCGACATGGGGGCATATATGATCAACTTGGATTCGGTTTCCATCGCTATTCGACAGATTCACAATGGCTTGTGCCTCACTTTGAGAAGATGCTTTATGATCAAGCTATGTTGGCTATGGCTTACACCGAGGCTTGTCAGGCAACCGGAAAAGAAGGCTACGGAAAAACAGCACAGGAGATTTTCACCTATGTTCTACGGGATATGACGGCGCCAGAAGGCGGCTTCTACTCGGCTGAAGATGCTGATAGCGAAGGTGAGGAAGGGAAGTTCTACCTTTGGACGCAGGAGGAGATTCGACAGGCAGTTGGGAACGAGGAATTAGATTTCGTCGCCGAAGTATTCAATATTTCGAAAGGCGGCAATTTCGTGGAGCAAGTCACTGGAAGGAACAGTGGCAATAACATTCTGCATGAAAGGAAATTGCCCGGAGAGCTCGCCTCCAACCTGAATCTCTCGGAGCACGACCTTCAGGTGCATCTGGAGGTGATACGCGAGAAACTATTTACCCACCGTGAAAAACGTGTTCACCCCATGAAGGACGATAAGATTCTGACGGATTGGAATGGGGTTATGATTGCTGCATTGGCGAAAGGGGCCCAAGCTTTTGACGAACCTCGCTATGCTGAGACGGGCCGCCGTGCTGCTGACTTTGTCCTTGAGAACATGCGCAGATCAGATGGCCGACTCTGGCACCGCTATCGAGATGGCGAGACTGGAATAGGAGCAAATCTGGATGATTATGCTTTTCTAGTTTGGGGTCTAATAGAACTATATGAGGCGGTTTTCGACGCAAGGTACCTCAAAGTTGCTCTTGAGCTGACTGATGATATGGTAAAGCATTTCTGGGACGGAAGTGTTGGTGGGTTTTATCTCATGCCTGACGATGGTGAAAGCCTGTTGGTCAGAAAGAAGGAGATTCATGATGGTGCTATCCCATCGGGAAATTCTGTGGCAACGCTGAACTTGCTCCGCCTGGGGCGTATCACTGCTAATTCCGATCTGGAGGAAAAAGCAGCAAAAATCGGGCGTGCTTTTTCCGGAGGCGTCAGACAATTGCCATCGGCGCATACTCAACTCATGGTCGCTTTAGACTTTGGAATCGGACCTTGTTATGAAGTGGTCATCGTCGGCAAGGCAAAGGCAGAAGATACCAAAGACATGGTAAAAGCGTTAAGGACACGTTTCTTGCCGAATAAGGTGGTGCTTCTCAAAGCCAGCGAACAGCAATCGTCCGAAATAGCTCAGCTTGCCAAGTTTACCAAAAACCAATCGAGTATCGAGGGTAAGGCCACGGCTTATGTCTGCATGAATCATAACTGCAAGCTGCCCACCACAGACATAAACAAGACGCTGGAATTGCTGAATGTCAGATAGCCAATCAAGAAATGATATAACCCGGTCTGGTGTGGTCGAACACAAACGGACAGAACGTCAGAAGACAATGGTTTTGGGGGTGGTTTAGATGTGAATATCTGAGTGTGTTGCCAGAACCCAAGAATACCAACAACAAAGGAGGGAGGAATTGGAGACGTTTCGTGGTAGCGGTCATCTGCCAGGAGCTCCGAAGGCGTGGGATCTGGAATTGGATGCGGACTGGGAGAAAAAAGAATTCACAGTACGCATACCGGCAGCCAGGGCAAAATTGACCGAGTGGCCAGGACTAATGGTACAGACTATCGGGGGCCAAGAGGCAGTGTTCAGAACACGTGGTATACCACCGCTGCAAATTCACTGGTGGCATGTGGTGAGGAATACCTCGGGTGGTCTTTGGGCAATGGTCATTGTACCCCCCAATGAAGAGGGAATATGGCTCAACTGTGGCCTTCGACTGGAAAAGAAGGGTGAATGATGTTTGGTGTTGCCTTTGGTTAGCTTATAGGAATGCTTACGTGAATGACCGTGGTTTTTGACAGGTTCACGACCCAATGCTATCATACGTTTACAAAGTGCGGCTTGCAGCCGAAGTTGATGATGGCAAGATGGTCAATCTGGTTGGGGAGGGGATTCAGGGGGTGGTAATAGTTGGATGCCGACAGTAGTTGGCTTTTATCAGCCTGTCTAATTCACCCAGCTTTTTCAGCCTTCCTTTTCGACGTTGAGGCAGCTTCTATTTCCCCGTTGAAGGCTAGCAACCAGCGGGTTTCAGACATCGTCTATTCAGGTAAGCATTAATAGTGAGTATTAACAGCATCTTTGTGATATTGTTTTTCCTCTGCCTTGGGTGTGCCGCCTTTTTTTGCAGTGCTGAGACTGCTTTCATTGGCATGCAGAAGCTGCGTCTACAATATCTCATCCAGAGTGGCCATCCTTCTGCCCGAAGGGTGGCAAAGATTGTGGAACAGCCGGAGAGATTTCTAGCTACGGTCCTCTTGGGGATCAACTTGTTTGAGACAGCAGTAGCCACTCTGGGCACAGTCATAACAGTGTCACTAATCCGGGATGCGAACTGGGCAGTGGCGGTTGCTACCATCGTGATCACTATAGTAACCTTAATCTTCGCTGAGCTTGTTCCCAAGAGCTTGGCAGTTCGTTACGGAGAGAGACTGGCTCTTAGATATGTTAGGCCTCTAGAAATAATCTCTACCGTCCTCTATCCTCTGGTTTACATTCTGAACCATATTGGGATTAGGTTTACCAGATTAGTCGGGGAGAGCGAAAATGCCAAGCCGACCATCAGTGAGGAAGAATTTCGCACAGCTATCAGCATAGGTGAGGCTGAAGGAGTAGTAGAAGGCAATGAAGCAGAGATGCTACACAAGGTGTTTGAATTCACGGACCGCCCCGTGAGCAAGATAATGGTCCCCAGAACAGAAATTGCCTGGGTGGAGCAAGGGACGAAGCTAGCCGATTTCTTGAATCTCTATACCCAAGGACGATACAGCCGTTTCCCTGTATACAAGGACAATACCGATAATGTGGTGGGCATATTGCATGCCAAGGATGTGCTTCTGAAACTAACTGATGGGTCAGACAGCAGAGACAGCGTCATCGATGATTTGGTGCGCCCGGCGTATTTTGTCCCTGAGAGCAAACGCCTCGGAGAACTCCTGGCCGAGATGAGAGACGGCGGTCACCATGCAGTAGTCGTGGTAGACGAGTTCGGGGGTATCGCGGGAATGGTTACCTTGGGGCAGCTAACTGAGGAGATTGTCGGCGATATCCGTGACGAGCTAACCGGCGAAGAAAGGGATTTCACTGTAACAGGCGACAGTACTTTTCAACTGGACGGAGGATTCAGGATTGAGGAAGCTAACGAGGAATTGAAGCTGAATCTGCCTGGCGGTGATTATGAGACCATAGCCGGCTTTATTCTCAGTCACCTTGGTCGGATACCAAAGCAGGGGGAGCAATTTAAGTACCAGGACCTGAAGTTTGTTGTCACTGAAATGCGCGGAATGAAGATAGAGAAGGTCATAGTAACCAGGGAAAAGAGTGTTGCTGCATCTTAGTAGGTCAGAGCGGAGCTTGAGTTTGTCGTATCTCAACATGGTGTGATTTTGGGGGAAGGCCTTGAGAAGTTAAGGGAAACTGTTCCTAACCCGACCCGCCAGCAGAAAGCACGAGAGTACAGTAAGCTACTGCGGCGCGGCTCCTTCATCAAGCTCGGAACAGGGGCCGTCTTATTGCTGGCGCTTCTTTTCACCCCTGCCTCAACTACACTGGCGAGCCTTCTGGCTTTTCCGTTCCCTTGGTCAGCAACCTTGTATCTGCTGACGCTAGCAGCAGGCTACGGCGTGACAGTTGCACCGTTAGCCTACTACTACGGTTTTGTCTTGTCCCATCGTTACGGGTTATCAAAACAGAATCTGGAAAGCTGGCTAGGGGACAGAGCTAAAGCTTCGGGACTGCAATTGCTGCTAGGCCTATGTTTGCTCATAATCGTTTACTGGCTCATAGTGCATCTACCGGCGCTGTGGTGGCTAGCGACCGCCCTGATCATCTTCTTAGTCAGCTTAATCCTCACCTGGCTAACGCCCATTTTTCTTATACCTTTGTTCTTCAAACTGAAGCCCCTGGAAGAAGGAGAGCTCAAAGAAAGGCTAATGAATCTGGCCAGGAGGGCTGGAGTCGATATTGCAGAGTGCCTTACCGTGGATCTAAGCAGTAAGGCCACTACAGCCAACGCCATGCTGAGCGGCTGGGGCAATTCTCGACGTATTATCTTCAGCGATACTCTGCTGCGGGGATATTCACAGGATGAAATAGAGGTGACGTCGGCTCACGAGCTGGGACAGCGTATCCACCATGATATTCCCAAGCTATTAGGAATTCAGGCAGTCACTTTCTTGTTGGCATTTTGTCTGGCCGACCTGGCCCTGCGAGCCGGGGTAGTATTATTATCCTTTCAGGGAATAAGTGATATCGCTGGCCTTCCCTGGCTAATTCTTGTTCTAGCCATGCTCTTTCTGCTATTGCAGCCTCTGCTTAATTGGTACAGCCGCCGCCTAGAGAGAGCGGCAGACGAGACTGCATTGGCACTAACCGATAACCCTGAAGCCTTCATTGCCCTGATGGCTAGGCTGACTGACCAGAATCTGACCGAGGCCGAACCCAGCCGTTGGACCAAACTTCTATTTTATGACCATCCCCCCTATAATGAGAGAGTGGAATTAGCCCATAAATATGTTCCTCGCTTTCAGAGAAGCGAGGCAATCTAAGGAGGTCTTTTGAAGCTTATTCTGGTCAGGCATGGCGAGACTCACTGGAATAAGGACAGGCTTGTTCAGGGAGGCGATAGTGACATCGAACTGAATGATACTGGATTGGAGCAAGCTAGGAGGCTCGCAGTCTTCCTCAAGGATGAGCCTGTTACCGCCATACTCTCCAGTCCTTTGCAGCGAGCTGTAGCCACAGCCGAAGTCATAGCTAGCCGGCACCAATTGTCCGTAGAGATTGATCAAGGTCTGAAAGAGCTCAAAGTTGGCGACCTAGAAGGCATCTCTATTTCAAATCTACGTACTACGTTCAGCCGGTTTTTACTGGAATGGTGGCAGGACGGAGAAGCAACGAAATTGCCCAATGGAGAGAGTCTCGTTGACTTGCAGCAGAGAGCCTGGAAGGTTATTGAAGGTCTGCTAGAAAGGCATGATATCAGTTCTGAGCTGAACAAAGACGCTACGGCGGTAGTAGTCAGCCATTACTTCGTTACGTTAGCCATCATTCTCAAAGCCTTAAATTTGCCTTTGGACTACTTCATCAAATTCAGACTAGACCTTGGTGGAGTGAGTATTCTTGAGTTCCGGGATTATGGAGCCCGGTTGTTGACATTCAACGACACTTCCTATTAGCATGAGCTGCGGGGGCAAGGCGCAGAGGCGATTCCAATGAACAGAGCTAACCTGGAGTCGAAAGTCATGGACTTCGTCCAACGGTATGGCTTGATTCCACGTAAGGAGCTGGTCCTTGTGGGGGTCTCGGGTGGTGCTGACTCAGTATGCCTACTCAATGTCCTGGCAAAACGGCGAAGGAGCCTGGGGATAAGGCTTCACATAGCTCATCTCGATCATCAAATTCGGGGGGTTGAATCCCAAGCTGATGCTCAATACGTGTCCAATTTGGCTGGCTCGCTGGGCATCCCAGTCACTATCGATAG
>CAYFSE010000256.1:0-13740 GCA_964345725.1 uncultured Dehalococcoidales bacterium | reverse complement strand
TCGAGCCACGATTCGGTTTTGACCCTTCCTCTCTAGCGACTACCGCCCGTCTTGACGGCAATGAGTATGTTCTCAATGGCGAGAAATGTTATGTGCCTCTCGCTAATGGAGCTGACCCGTTGCTTGTATATGCAGCAGACAATGGGACCAGTCAGGCCTTTGTTGTTGAGAAAGGGACAAAAGGGCTTGAGATTGGTGAGCGAGAGAAGAATATGGGCACAAGAGCTCTAGCCACATACGAGATCACCCTGAAAGACTGTCACATTCCTAAAGAAAACCGGCTGGGGGGCGACAAAGGACACGATTTTAGCCGTATCATGAATTGTTCACGGGTGGCGCTGTCAGCAATGGCTGTAGGGGTAGCTAAAGCTGCCATGGAATACTCGAGGGATTATGCCAAGGAGCGTGTTGCTTTTGGAGAGCCGGTTGCCTCCCGCCAAGCGGTCGCCTTCATGCTGGCGGAGATGGCAATTGAGATCGATGCTACCAGACTAATGACATGGGAAGCTGCCTGGAGGTTAGACAGAAAGGATGAGCCGACCAAAGAAGCAGCACTGGCAAAAGCATATGCTGACGACATGGTCTTGATGGTGACTGACCGCGCTGTACAAATTCTGGGCGGGCACGGTTATGTTCGCGAGCACCCGGTGGAGCTTTGGCTGAGGAATGGCCGTGGATTTGCCACCTTTGACGGCATGGCTATAGTATGAAAGGAGATGCTGCGTAATGATAGACTTTGAACCGACTCAAGAACAAAAGGAAGCAATAGATATAGCCCACGAGTTCGCAGAAGAGCTGTTTCGACCTGCAAGCCGTTACTATGACGAGCATGAACACGAAAGCCCACGGGAACTCATTGATAAGACGTGGGGCGAAAGAAACAAGGGTACATTGGCCCTGGGCTTGGACGTCACCGCGTGCCTCAGAATCGAAGAGCTCTGCTGGGGAGACGCAGGGCTCTTCTTGTGTGTTCCTGGTCCGGGACTTGGGGGTGCTGCCATCTTTGCCTCGGGCACCAAGGAACAGTTGTCACGTTTCCTGGGTCAATTCAACGAAGGCGACCCAAAGTGGGGTGCCATGGCGATGACAGAGCCCGGTTGTGGCTCGGATACATCTGCCATCACTGCTACCGCTACGCGTGACGGTGCCGAGTGGGTACTGAACGGTGAGAAGATTTTCGTCACCTGGGGTAAACGTGCTGTTGAAAATCCCGGCGGCCTAGTGGTGGTCTGGGCGACTGTAGACAAATCGGCAGGACGAGGCGGCATGAAGTCTTTTGTAGTGCCAGCTGGAACCCCAGGAATGAGAGTAGAAAAGCTCGAGAAAAAGCTGGGGATTAGAGCCAGTGACACTGCTACTATCATCTTCGATGACTGCCGTATTCCCTTCGAGAATATACTTGGCAGCCCGGAGGTCAAGAAGGTAGATAAGGGCGGGACCAAAGGTTTCAAAGGCGCAATGGCCACATTTGATGCCACACGACCGGTTGTGGCCATCATGGCCATCGGCGTCGGACGTGCTGCCTTAGATTTCGTCAAAGAAACACTCGAAAAGGAGGGGATAGAGATACGCTACGGTATCCCCAGGCACAGACTCAGTGGACTAGAACGAGACATCATGGAAATGGAGGCGAACTATAAGGCAGCCAAGCTCCTTACTTTGCGAGCTCTCTGGATGATGAGCCAGTTCCAACCCAATAACCTGGAGGCATCGATGGCTAAGGCCAAAGCTGGCCTTGCCGTTACCAAAATCACCCAGAAGGCAGTTGAGATCATGGGTCCACTTGGTTATTCCCGAAAGTATTTGCTGGAGAAGTGGATGCGTGACGCGAAGATAAATGATATCTTTGAGGGAACGGGGCAGATCAATATGCTGATCGTGGCCAGAAGGGTTCTCGACTATTCAAGGGACCAGCTCAAATAACAGCAAACAGCTGGTGTCTTACTGCTTCCCAGGCTTTGCCGGTTCGCTTGCCCTTGCATCGACCAGCAATCCAGTCATTTGCCCTTCTTCACGTAATCAGGGCACCACGTAGCATTCGGGCGCTCAGGGCGATGACAAGCGCTCCTCCAGTTCCACTTACAACTGTCACAGAGGAGAATATTCATGCCGAGTCTCTTCTTAACCCCGAGTTTGAATCTGTCCAGCCAGCTGGGACTGCTTCGTGTTTTCACTTCATTCCGTGTGACACGTTCGGCGTTACTCTTGACTTACATGTCCTTAGATAGAGTGGCCAGGAATTCAGCGTTGTTCTTTGTCTTGGTTAGCCGTTCCAAGATTCTATGTGTAGCCTCACCATGATTAGGTGAGTCGCTATCTATCATATTGATCACCCGCCTGAGCAGCCAAACTTGTTTCAAGGTATTCTCATCCAATAGAAGCTCTTCCCTCCTCGTGCCGCTGGGCATAATCTCTATAGCCGGGAAGATCCTTCGCTCAGACAGTTTCCTATCTAGGTGAAGTTCCATGTTGCCTGTTCCTTTGAACTCTTCATATATTAAGTCGTCCATACGGCTGCCGGTATCGACGAGGCAGGTGGCAATAATGGTTAGACTTCCCCCTTCCTCGATGTTACGAGCAGTGCCGAAGAATCGCTTAGGAGGATGCAACGCCGTTGAGTCAATCCCACCAGACAGAGTGCGCCCGCTAGGAGGCAAGGCCAAGTTGTAGGCTCTTGTAAGTCTGGTAATGCCGTCCAGGAGTATGACCACATCTTTGCCCATTTCTACCAGCCTCTTGGCTCTCTCCAGTGCCAATTCTGCCACCCGGGTCTGAGCTTCCACAGGTTCATCGAAGGTAGCGGCAATCACCTCGGCCCTGACCGACCTCTTCATATCAGTGACTTCTTCCGGCCTTTCTCCGATGAGGCAAACCATGAGGTGAATATCATCGTAATTGGTGGTGGCAGCATTGGCAATCTTTTGAAGAAGCACCGTCTTACCTGCCTTCGGCGGCGATACAATTAGACCTCTTTGCCCCCTACCTATGGGTGCCACCAGATTGATTAGACGGGTGGATATCTCATCCGAAGTCGTTTCCAGATTGATGAGCTCGTTTGGAAAAGTCGGCGTTAACGAACCGAAATTGCGGCGAGTCCTGGCCAATTCAGGGTCAAGTCCGTTAATGCTGTCTACCCTGAGCAAGCTGTAGTACTTCTCGCCTTCCTTAGGGGGTCTGGCCTGACCACAAACAGCATCACCATCTCTTAGGTTGAAACGGCGTATCTGAGAATTCGACACGTATACATCATTAGCACCACGCCGGAAGGTGTCTTGTCGCAAGAACCCATAGCCTTCGCTGATCGTTTCCAAAACGCCTGTTATCAATATATTCCCTTGTTGCTGTGCTTCTGCCTGCAAGATGCGATAGACAAGGTCGGGCTTCTTCAAGCTAGAGTATCCCCCGATGCCACACTCCTTGGCTATTGCCTCCAGTTCATCTCGATTTTTGCTTTCTAGTTCTACCATAGTTGACATAGTGACCTCTCTCTAAATACAGTTTCTCTTTATCCCGATTTCGTCGACACAATTCTGCGGGGTTTTCACAACGATTCTTCTCTCGACATCACTTTGTCCCAGTCATCTCTAAAACGCTGAATGCCTATATCCGTCAAAGGGTGTCGCATCATTTGTAGTAACACCTCATAGGGCACTGTGGCGATATGAGCACCGACTTTAGCTGCCATCAGGCAGTGCTGAGGATGCCTGATGCTAGCGGCGATGACCTGAGCAGGCAGCTGATAGTAATCCAGATATTCAACGATGTCAGCCACTACCGCCATGCCGTCCTCACCAATATCATCCAATCTGCCTACAAAAGGGCTTATGAACCTGGCTCCCGCTTCCGCCGCCAGTATAGCCTGGTTCAATGTGAAGCACAAAGTGAAATTCACCTTTACGTTTTCCTTGGCCAGCACCGCTGTAGCTTCCACTCCTTCAGGGCTAGCCGGTATCTTGACCACTACGTTGTCCGCCCACTTCGCTATTTCTCTCGCCTCAGTCACCACTGTTTTGACCTCCTGACCCAGCACCTCGGTAGATACCGGTCCAGGAACAATAGCACAGATGTCTTCCACCAATTTTCGGTAATCAACTTTGCCTTCCCTCGATACAAGGCTGGGGTTAGTAGTCACCCCTGTGACCACCCCCAATCTGACTCCGTGGCGAATATGCTCTACGTTGGCAGTATCTAAGAATATCCTCATCTTCTCAGTTCAACGGTAGACTTGTCTGAGCACCTTCAATAAGTGTTTCCTTGGCTGCCCCGACGAACCCCACGAATAGTGGATGGGGAGAATCGGGACGAGATTTAAACTCAGGGTGAAATTGGCAGGCAACCATCCAGGGATGATCCCGTATTTCAGTGATCTCTACCAACCTTCCATCGGGGGATAAACCAGAAGCTGTAATACCGGCTTGCTCCAATGGCTGCCGGAAATCATTGTTAAACTCATAACGGTGGCGATGTCTTTCATAGACTACTTCCACCCCGTAAGCACAAGCTGCTCTTGTTCCCGCTACCAGATGACAAGGATACGTCCCAAGCCTCATAGTCCCTCCCTTCTCCTCCACTTTGCGCTGCTCAGGTAGGAGGTCAATAACCGGATAAGCACTACCACCGTCAAACTCGGTGGAATTCACCTTGTCACTGTGAAAAACATGACGCCCAAGCTCGATGACCATAATATGCATCCCCAGGCATAAACCAAAGTAAGGCATTTCTTTTCCCCGAGCAAACTTGGCGGCTTTTATCATGCCTTCAATGCCTCGATAACCGAAGCCACCGGGAACAATTATGCCCTGAACCTGGCCAAGCTTGTCATCGGCCGTGCCATCCAGTTGCTCTGAATCCAACCACTCTATTCTCACTGTGCGATTATGAGCCAAAGCTGCATGGCATAGTGCCTCCCGCACCGAGTAATAGGCATCTCGCAGACCTACATATTTGCCGACTAGTCCAATGGTTACAGGTTCTTTAAGAGCTCGCAGCTTGGCTACCATGGCCCGCCACTCTTCCAAATCGCTCTTCTTAGCTCCTAATCCCAATCGGTGAACTATGAATTCTCCTAGCCCGGCATCCTCGAGCAGTAAGGGCACTTCGTAAATCGTGTCGCTCGTAACCAGAGAGATAACGGCCTCCCTTTCTACGTCACAAAACAGCGATATTTTATCCCTGATTCCTCCGGATATCTCCTTATCGCTACGGCACAATATGGCATCGGGTTGAATGCCAATCCTCCTGAGTTCATTTACGCTATGTTGAGTGGGCTTGGTCTTCAATTCATCAGTAGCAGCGATGTGCGGTAGAAAGGTGACATGAATATATAACACGTTGTCTCTGCCCTCATCCTTTCTCATCTGCCTTATGGCTTCGAGGAAAGGTTGCCCTTCAATATCTCCCACGGTGCCGCCAACTTCAACCATAACTATCTCAGCCTGAGATATTTCTGCCACTTTCCTTATCCGTCTTTTTATTTCGTTAGTAACATGGGGAACCACCTGAATTGTGCCTCCCAGAAAACCTCCTCGTCTCTCGTCAGCAATGACCGAAGAATAAACCTGACCCGAAGTCACATTGGAAGCTTGGGTCAACTCGACTCCAATGAATCTCTCATAATGTCCTAGATCCAAATCGGTCTCGGCACCGTCTCGAGTAACAAACACTTCACCGTGCTGGAAAGGGGACATTGTCCCGGGATCAACATTCAGGTAAGGGTCAAGCTTCTGCACCGAGACAGATATGCCGCGGCTTTTCAATATTCTGCCGATAGAGGCTACTGAAATTCCCTTGCCTACGGAACTAACTACGCCGCCAGTAATAAAAATATACTTGCTCACTGCTTACTACAAGAGCATAGAGAAAGCCAAATCCTGTAAGTTGATCCCAAAAGGCGGAGGAACCTGAGTTTCTTTCATTATAGAAACTGGCATTTCGAATTGTCAAGTCTGTCGTAGTCCAATGATTTCACATACTGTCTCTTGAATTTGAGCACAGATTCCTATCAAGAAAGCTGGCAATGCTATAATAGACCAGCGCAAGATGTCCAAAAAGCACATTGTGGCCGTGGTAATAGTGGCAACGTTGACCTTGACCGTTGGTGGCTGGGCCCTGTGGATGCTATTTGTTTCCCCGCCATCCAGCGCGCCAGAGTCAAATAACACAGTCCAGCACACTGATCCCGACTGGACTTTCCCGATGGGCAACGAGTCAGTTATGTCTTTGCCCGATTTCCGCCCCGTAGTTGGTGAGGTGATGCCTTCGGTAGCATCGGTGATAACGGAGCTGGTTACCTCTGATTTCTTCGGGCGTCAGCATACAGAATCTGTGGCTGGGTCTGGAATAATCATCGATGATCGGGGATACATTGCTACCAACAACCATGTTGTCGAGGATGGCCAGAGCATATATGTGGAGTTGACCGACGGCAGGACCTTCCCCGCGAACATAGTGGGCGCTGACCCCTTATCTGACCTCGCTGTCATAAAGGTGGATGCTACGGATTTGCCTTACGGTCAGTGGGGCGACTCGAACTCGCTATCACTTGGTGAGTGGGTGTTAGCCATCGGTAATGCCCTGGGAGAAGGAATAACAGCAACTGAGGGAATAGTCAGCCGCTTGAATGTGTCTGTGAACGTTGCAGGGAATACGCTCTACGGTCTAATTCAAACCACAGCAGCTATCAACCCAGGCAACAGCGGCGGCCCACTGGTGAACATGTCTGGCGAGGTTATAGGCATTACCAGCGTTAAGATAGTGGCATCCGAGGTAGAAGGTATAGGCTACGCTATAGGCAGCAATGAGGCTGGGCCTATCATCGAGGATCTGATTCGCCATGGTCGCGTGACTTATCCCTGGCTAGGAGTAAGCGTATCTACCGTAACCCCCTTGCTGGCTGCGTCAGAGAATCTCTCTGTCGACAGGGGAGCACTCATTGTAGAGATAGTGGTCGGTAGTCCCGCGGAGTCTGCAGGATTGCACGCTGGCGATGTCATCATCCGCTTTGCGGACAAGGAAATAACCGATCTTGCCGACCTCGTGCAAGCCATCCGAAGCAGCCAAGTTGGCCAGCATGTAGAAATAGTCTTTGTCAGAGGCGAGGATACGCAGACAACTTCAGCTCAACTGACTGAACGCCAGAGTTCCTAAGCAGGTCAGATCCCAAATAAACTCACATTTCAAATGCTCTGAATGCAAAACCGTTTTGGCCGTTTGGGTTTTGAATTCGGGCACGGTTTCGTGCTTCCTATTCAGTGCCTCGCATTTGTTTTCTTGATCGCCAACGAGACCTCGCCATTCGCGATGCGGTGTTGCTCACCATATGCCTCGTCAGGAGATAGACCATCGATAAGCTCTTCAGACAATGTCTCCTGCTTAATGTAATTCCCAAATGTCCTTATTACTTGGCTGATCGATGATTCTTTCGTCTGATAGTACGTAATGATGCGGTCCGTGATGTCAAACTTGGCATTACGACGCATATTCTGAAGGTGACGCACAAGCTCTCTACTCACTCCTTCGGCGACTAGCTCAGGACCCAATTCAGTACCTATGGCCACCCAGTATCTTGCGTCGCTAGCCACGCTGTAGTCTGCAATATTCGGCAGAAGTTCTTCTCGTTCACTTGCTTCGCTCAACGCGACGAGTTCCTTAACATTTATCTCCTCCATGATTTCGGTAGCCAGTCTCTCCAAAGCCTCTTTCTCTTGATTGGTCTCCACCCTAATTACAGCCCTAGCCAAGGGCTGGCGCACCTTGATACCCGCCTTTGCCCGTGCCGCCCGCCCAAGGCTGGATATTTTCATGGCTAGCCCTACATCCCTATTCAATCTTTCGCTGATTTCGGTCTCATTCACTACCGGAAAATCAGTCAGATGAACACTCTCTCTGGCTTCAGGATCAGCCGACCGACACAGATTCTGATAAAGCTCCTCAGCAATAAAGGGGACGAAGGGAGCCAGCAATTGAGACAAAGTCGTGAGACATCGATATAGCGTAGTATAAGCAGCCAGCTTGTCAGCATCACTCTCGCTTTTCCAAAAGCGCCGGCGGTTTCTTCTCACGTACCAATTAGATAGATTGTCCACAAATCCCTCAATGCGGCGCGCCGCAGGAGTCACACTATAGCTATCCAAGGAGTTGGTGACTTCCCCTACCAGTCGATTAAGTTCAGAAATGATCCAACGATCCATCTCCCTGAAAGCTTCTCGCTGCGCGTTCTCAGCCATCGCAGGCCGAGGAACAAACCGATCAACCTTGGCATAGAGGGCAAAAAAGGAATATGTGTTCCACAAAGTCAAGAGGAACTTGCGCATCGTCTCTTCAAGCATCTTAGACGAAAAACGATGGTTATCTTCTCCCGGCGCAGAAATCAGCATATACCACCTTAGGGCGTCTGCACCATGATTGTTGATGATAGTCCACGGATCTATTACATTGCCCTTCGACTTGCTCATTTTCTCGCCACCGGCATCAACGACATGCCCTAGGCAGATAACGTTCCTGAAGCAGGGACGATTGAAGAGCAAGGTAGATATGGCATGCAGGCTGTAGAACCAGCCCCTGGTCTGGTCCACAGCCTCGCAAATAAAATCGGCAGGAAAATTCTGCTTGAATTTATCTTCATCCTCGAAGGGATAATGCCATTGAGCTACGGGCATAGCTCCGGAGTCAAACCAGCAATCAATCACCTCCGGAACACGCTGCATCCTACCGCCACATCGACGACAGGCAAACGTTATTTCATCCACATAAGGGCGATGCAAATCCAATTGCTCAGCTAGCCCGCTAAGACCAGGCTTTGCCCTCAATTCACCCACGCTGCCAACACACTCATAAGTGGGGAATTCAGGGTTGCCACAAGCCTCGCAGGACCATACATTCAGCGGAGTTCCCCAATACCTCTCCCGGGAAAAAGCCCAATCAACGTTGTTCTCCAGCCAGTCGCCAAAACGCCCACGCTTGATGTAATCAGGGTACCAGTTTATCTCCGTATTGCCCGAGATAAGTTCATTTTTCAGCGCTGTCGTCCTGACATACCAGGCTGGCTTAGCATAGTAGAGAAGGGGTGTTTCACACCTCCAGCAAAAAGGGTAGGTATGGGTAATCGTCTCACTACGGAAAACCAGCCCACGAGACCTCAAGTCATCAACGATGTCTTTGTCGGCATCTTTGACGAATTTGCCTCTTCCTGGTAGCTCCAGCACCTGTGGGCCAAACGCCAGAAGCGCCGTGACACCCTCAAGGATTTCTGACCTCTTTCTGGGAGTAAGACCATGAGGCACAGTGGTTTTTGTGAATCCGTCCAACCCTACCGTGTGGACGAGGGGTAGACCCTCCCTCTCTCCTACTTCAAAGTCTGTCTCACCGTATGCCGGGGCTATATGTACAATCCCCGTCCCATCCTCCATAGACACAAAATCACCACCAATTATACGATAAGCAGGCTTGTCCCCTTTACTATAGGCAACAGGAATCTTATACAGGGGCTCGTAGTGCAGTCCTACCAAATCACTACCTCTCACTACCTCCACCGCCTTGTATCCACCCAACCCTGCCCGCTCAAGCAAAGCATCGGCCAGAATAAGATATCCATCGTCTCCCTCCACCACAGAGTAGTCAGCCTCAGGAGCCACTGCCAGAGCAGTATTTCCAGGCAGCGTCCAAGGCGTGGTAGTCCAGGCAAGAAGATAGGTAGGCCCGGTTGAGGAGAGAAGGGGGCGAGCAGTTTCGCTGCCCCCACGCTGTGCCAGGTCGAGCCTAAACTTTATGTAAACCGACGGATCTTCGGCATCATCTCGGTAGCCCAAAGCTACCTCGTGAGAACTAAGGGATGTGCCACACCTAGGGCAATGCGGTGTTACTTTGTAACCTTGATAGATCAAGCCCTTGTCCCATAGCTGCTTTGTTATCCACCAGCAGGATTCAATGTAGCTATTGTCTAGTGTCATATAGGGATGCGCCATGTCCAACCAGTAGCCGAGGCGCTCAGTCATGCTTTCCCATTCTTTGATATATCTAAGAGCGCTCCGCCGACAATGCTCATTGAATTGAGCCACTCCATATTCCTCGATTTGAGCCTTACTTGTAAGGGCCAGAGAGTTTTCTACCTCCAACTCAACGGGCAAACCGTGTGTATCCCACCCTGCCTTTCGTGGCACATGGTAACCCTTCATTGCCTTGTAACGGCAAACGAGGTCTTTATATAGACGAGACAGCACGTGATGGACTCCTGGACTGCCATTAGCCGTAGGTGGGCCTTCGTAGAAAACATACTGTGGCCCCTTCTCTCTTATCGCAATGCTCTTGGCAAAAACACCCTGCTCTTTCCAGAAGCGAAGCACATCCTCTTCCAGTTGAACGAAGTTGACCCTGCTGCTTACCTCTCGAAACATGGCTAACCTTCTCTTGGTAAGATGACTACCTTCCTACTCTCACCCTCACCTGTGCTCTGAGTCGTCACATCAGGATGATCAGCCAAAGCCAAGTGAATAATACGACGTTCGTCGGCAGGCATCGGTTCCATGGGCATGGCACGGCGCCTTGACTTGACCTGTTCAGCCAGATATAAGGCCAATTTCTGCAGTGAATCACGCCGGTGTTTTTTGTAGCCCCCGACGTCAATGCTCAACGGTACCCAAGCCTTCAGCCGCTGGACTACTATTAGCTTGGTAACATACTCCAGCGCGACCAGACTCTGACCCCGCCGCCCAATCAAAATGCCCAGATCGTCACCCTTGATATTCAACGCCAAAGGCAACTCATCCGATAGCACTTCAACCTCCCCTTGGACGCCCATCAATCCAAGCAACGTGTCTAGGATCTCTGTCACCTGGTTAACGACATCCTCTTCTTCAGGCAAAGTTGTTGAGCTCACTCTAATCACAGCTTCTCTGCTCCCCACCCCCAGGATCCCCGGCCTTCCTTCCCTGATGACCTCCACTTTAAGTTGGTCACGCCTTAGCCCCAGCTGCGCCTCTGCTTTCTCTATGGCCTCTTCTACCGTGCCAGCTGTTATCTCAATCGGTTCCATAGTCTAATCTCTCGCTTTCTTATTGGCAGACCCTGCCCTTCCCTAAGTACCTGCTCACTTTCCTTTCGCCGGTGCACGCTGAAATGGAGACTGTAACTTAAGGTAGCCCCACCCACCAGTAACGAAATATTGAGTTATGATGCCAATTACATTGGAGACAGCCCAGTAGAGACCCAGACCTGCGGGGAAGCTCAAGCTCAGGAAGCCAAACATGAGGGGCATCATCAGCAACATGATCCTACTTGTGGACTCTTGCCTCGGGTCAACAGCCGGCGCCTGGGTCATCTTTTGCTGTACCCACATTGTGCCACCAACTACGATAGCTAGAATAATATTACCCTGGCCTGCCAAATCAAGCCCCAAGAATTGACTGCTCAACGGAATCGCTTGATTCACTATGTCCCAAGAGTAAAGACGCTGGGCTAAATCGAGCAAGTTCTCCGGCGTGGTAGCTAGGGCTCTCATAATCGCCTGATAGAGGGCAATCCAGATAGGGAACTGAACCAACATGGGCCATAAGCAGCCCAGAGGGTTTACCCCGGCTTCTTTGTAAAGTTTCATCATCTCTTGCTGGAGCTTTTGTTGATTCTTGCCATACTTCTTCTGCAGCTCTTGAATCTTGGGCTGCATCTCCTGCAAAGCCCTGGTGGACTTTAGCTGGCGCTTATTAAGAGGCCAGGTGATTAGACGCACGATAACGGTAAGGGCAATGATTGCCAGCCCAAAACTACCACCCAAAATATAGCTCAGGGCAACCAGCATGTTAAGTACCGGGTTACCTATAATAAGATTCCATGCTTCCATGCGGTTCAACCATTACTCTTCAGTGGCCAAGGAAAGAGGCCAACCTTCCACTATCTGCCCTCTCTCAACATCCACAACATATATAGAGTTATCTTCGGCTCGAATATAAACCAAACCATCCTGGGCCCAGAAAGAACTCTCAACGGCAGCGCCAATTGGGATAGCTCTCAAGGGCACTGCCTCATCTCCAAACTCAGTGCTGAGGTCAAAAACATACAGAGTCCCTGAACTCCCAACCACAATTAGCAGACTGCCCATCAAAACAGGTGAGGTGACTACGGGGCTTGCAGCATCAAATTCCCATGACATTTCCCCTGTTTCTGCTTCAATAGCATAGAGTTTGCCATCGAGGCAGCCGGCATAAACGATGCCCTCGTTGACTACAGGAGATGCCCAAAACCAATTACCCGCTGGCTTCTCTTGAGGAAATCTCCACCTCGATGCGCTGCTGCCTATTGCTGTGGCATACAGATAGCGGTCAAACGAACCCAAAAACAGGCTATTCTCGTAAATCACCGGTGATGAAACAAAGCCTGCCTCTGATTGGAAAGACCAGTCCAACAGCTCGCCTGTCTCTGCCGATAGGCCGTAGATATGACCATCGAAAGTGCTGACATAGAGAGTATCCCCCTCAATTACCGGCGACGTCCATAACTTTTTGTGTTTTTCGTCTAAGATCTCTGATTCCCAATTTGAATCACCAAATTCCTTATCTAGCGAATACACCCGCCCATTGGAGCTACTTACATATATCGTATCCCCGCTCACTAACAGGTCAGCTACTATAGCATTGCTTTTTGCACCAGCCAGGGGGCAATCCCACTTCCATTCACCGTACCTCTGCTGAGGAAATGTCAGATTCTGGCTCCTGGCCAGCGTACTCAACGCAAGAACTTGACCGCTATATGTACCAACGTAGATTAAATCGCCATCCACAATCGGTGTAGCGTATATAGCCGTTGGGGTGGACGTTGGGCCACAAGACAGCCCGCCGGTGAGCGTAGTAACCATGGCAAAAAACCACAGCACGTCTCGGTTAGACGAATTCACCGCCACCACCCCACCAGCCCTGGAGGCAACATAAATGATGCCGTCATGAACTGCAGGCCCTGACCATCCTGTCGGCTGCGTCGCGCCAATGCACGAGACGAACACTAAGGACAAAAGGGCGATTGCTGCAAGTAACAAGACCTTTGTTTGTTTCATTCTATAGCTAAGGTACAGGATCGTATCCACCCTCCGAGAACGGATTACAGCGAACGATCCTCCTGGCCGCTAGCCAGCTACCTCGGGCGAGCCCATGTTTTTTAATTGCTTCGAGTGCATAATGTGAACACGTGGGTTGGAAACGACAAACATGAGGCAGAACCCTCGACGCTGTATTCTGGTACAACTTAATTAACCCCAAAGCTATCCAACTCACTTGTTGCTCTCCAATAATCGTCCCTGAGCTAGAAGTCTGGTTATCGCTCTTTCAAGCTGATGATAGTCAGCATCAACTGCTGCAGACCGAGCCATGAACACGATATCCCATCCTGGCTTCAGTGATTGCAGCCTCATTATCTCCCTCAGCAACCTCTTCACGCGGTTGCGCTGCACCGCTTTGCCTACTTTTCTGGTCACGGAAAAACCATACCGGCTTACACTTGAGCGATTGGGCATCGCCTTCATTACCAGCAAGCTACCCGTCCAGACCCTGCCTTGTCGATAAACCAATGTGTACTGTGCTCTATTAGTTAAGAAATGAGGCTCCCTCACAGGACAGAGCTAAATCGGAGTCAGTCTATATCTCCCCTTAAGACGCCTTGCCCTCAGCACGCGCCTTCCGCCTCGAGTCGCCATCCTAGCACGAAAACCTAAGCTGCGCCTTCGGGGAATCTTCTTTGGCTGATAAGTCCGCTTTGGCA
>CAYFSE010000255.1:0-6515 GCA_964345725.1 uncultured Dehalococcoidales bacterium | reverse complement strand
CAGTAGGGGTCGGAAAGACGCCGCAGCATCTCGCCGGTGCCCAATTCCGTTACCGTAACAATGGTGATCTCCCGCGCAAGTTGGGACATCCGCCTGAACAACCACGGCGGCACCTTCCCATAATGCAGAGGCAGATTAGCAACCCCCGTCTTCTGGCCCGTGCTCGCCATGTCCTTGTCTCCGTACATTATACAACAGGGCAAATCACCTCACCGTTGCTCACGCAAGGCACGGTGTCGGCACTGGGAATCAGCGCCTGGTTTCATATATACTGAAGGTTATTCATGAAAGCAGTAGAAGTCGGAGAGCTGGTCAAGAACTATGGGAACTTCAGCGCGCTAAAGGGAATCTCTTTTGAGGTTAACGAGGGGGAGGTATTCGGCCTGATAGGTCCTAATGGGGCGGGAAAGACAACCGCGTTGCGAACCATTGCCACGCTGCTTCAAATAACGTCGGGCTCGATAACAGTCTTTGGCTATGAACTTCCTAAAGAGGCAGGTGAGGTAAGGAAGATAATAAGCTATTTACCTGAGGAGGCGGGCGCATATAAGAATCTCACGGGCAAGGAATACCTGAGTTTTATCTCCAAATTCTTTGGCGAGGGAGAGAAAGTCCAGAACATGGCGCGCCGAGGAGTGGCCATCGCCAATTTGGGGGAGAGAATAAACGACAAGGTTGATACATACAGCAAAGGAATGACACGGCGTTTGCTCGTGGGCAGAGCTTTGATGGTAGAGCCGAGATTGGCAATATTAGATGAGCCGACCTCCGGTCTGGATGTGGTAAATGCTCAAGAGGTGAGGAGGATAATAAACAGCGCAGTCGAGTCAGGAGTGGCGGTGTTATTGTCCTCGCATAATATGCTTGAAGTAGAGCTCCTATGTCACCGCATCGCCTTGATAAACGATGGGAGAATAATTGCCAGCGGAACTGCTGGGGAACTCAAAAAGGACTATGACGCCAGAAATATAGAAGAGGCTTTTGTTAAGGCAATAAAGTGATTGGGAACATAATAAAGAAGGAATTCAAGGAATTGTTTGTCCTTTCAACCCTGCTCCCCATATTGGTTATTGCCGTAGTGTTTGGACTTGTGGGGCAATCGATTGGCAACATTGGGGAACAGATGGCGGAGAAGCCAGTCATAGGAATCGTGGATTCGGACGGTGGTGATTTTTCTGGGATAGCCATGTCGGTTCTTAGTGAGGAGGCGGAGGTTGTCTATGATGGCGATGATGTTGAAGAAGGTTTGGAGGAAGTAAGGGACGAGCACGGAGTGGCGCTTCTCGTAATACCTGGAAACTTCAGCCAGAGCATTTATGCCAATCAGCCTGGAGAAATAGAAATCTACTGGATAATGGAAGGGGCGGGGATGATGGATTCCATATCCTCAGGCGTGGTTGAAGGGCTTCTCCAGGCAGTTAACCAGGGGATATCGGCGAAACTGATACAAGACGATAGCTCCTTTGATCCAGCCCTCGTCTTGGCCCCGACAAAAAGAGTTGAAACCACATTCTTCAAGGGAAAGGAGATCGAAGGGTTATCGTCAAGTCAACTGGGCAATATACTGGGTTCACAATCAATAGTTGTTCCAATTGTAGTAATGATGCTCATAATCATGGCTGGGGCTTCCGTGATATCTTCGATGGGCATGGAGAAGGAAAACAAGACCCTGGAGACACTGTTAACAATGCCGGTAAGGAGGACTCATATAGTAATTGGGAAAATGGTTGGTAGCGCTTTGGTGGGGATGATAATGGCAGCCATCTACATGCTTGGATTTTCACGCTACGTGAGTTCGTTCCGGATTTCGGATATAAATCTGGCAGATTTTGGGTTGGCCATGGGCATGCAAGATTATCTATTGGTGGGGATTTCGCTATTCGCAGCTCTTTTAGCCGGGCTTTCACTGTGTATAGTGCTGGGAACATTCGCTAAGAACTACAGAAGTGCCCAGACACTAATCTTCCCAATAACCGCCCTGGCTATGATCTCTATGTTCGCAACTATATTCAAGGATTTCGACACCCTTCCCGCCGTCTTAAGAATTCTTGTGTTTGCCATACCTTTTTCCCACCCTATGATGGCTATGCGAGCTCTTATGATGGATAGTTACTGGCTGGTAATCGGCGGTATTGCCTATAACGCCGTGTTCACGGCGATAACGGTATGGGTATCAGTCCGCATTTTCAATTCGGATAGGCTGCTGACTGGAAGCGTTCAAAAAAGGGCAGGTTTGGGAAAACTGGCGTGGGGATTTCGGCGGCACTAGATCAGGCAGCCCAAGACAGACTTTCCTGTGAAGAATGTTCGGGGCGATTCTGGCAACCGAGCCGGATTTTGCCACAATAGCGATGATTTCGAGGTAAGTAGTGGAGGACTTAATCAAGCGGGCAGCCGGGGATTTAGCGGAAAGCAAATATGCCATCGCCTTGACTGGCGCGGGCATATCGACGGAATCGGGCATACCCGATTTCCGGGGACCAAAAGGCATCTGGACTCTGAATAGAGAAGCCGAGGCTAAGGCTTATGAAAGATACGAGCTTTTCCTGAATAACCCTAAGGCATACTGGGAGGAAATAGTGGGGTTACGGGAGACATACGGGAAGTTTCACGGACAGGCAAGGGGGGCTGAGCCAAACTCGGGTCACTATGCTCTAGCTGAACTCGAAACTCTAGGGATACTCAAGTGCGTAATCACGCAAAACATCGATGGCCTGCATAAAAAGGCGGGGACCAAGAAGGTCTTGGAATATCACGGCAGTGTCAATGCGGTGAGGTGTACTTCTTGCAGCGCAAGGTTTGCCTGGGAAGAAGTATCTTTGGACGAACTTCCGCCTCGCTGCAAGTGTGGGGCTGTTTTGAAGGATGACGTGGTTCACTTCAAAGAGCCGATACCCTCAGACGTAATGCAGCAATCGGAAAAAGAAAGTTTGAGATGTGACCTGATGCTTATCTGCGGGACATCAGCAGTGGTATATCCTTTTGCCAATTTGCCCAGGATGGCAAGATATCATTCACGCAGATTCATGGCGGGTCTGGATGTGGTTGGGTACACGTCAAATGTGAAGATAATAGAGGTAAATGCGGACGCTACGCCCATCACCCAGGAAGGCATATCAGACTACTTGATTCAGAGTAAGACAGGTGAGATATTGCCTAGGATAGTGGAAGAGGTGAAGAAAATACAAGAGCGTCGAAGTTGACAGCTGCGGAACTCCTTATAATTCTCCTTCACCCTCACCTTGGTGCTCTCCCCTCAAGGGAGAGGGTTTTGATTCATAACCGGACGGTGTAGCTGGCTATGTATGAATAAGCACGGCAGAGCTATTCGGGGTTAAATCACCCTTCTTAATCGGGGGTTGGGGGTGATGCCGGGCATTCTGCCTCTTTTGGCGATAGGCTTGCCTTCTACTTCATGAAGGTCAGCAGTGAAGTCGATGGGCTTGGCATCGCTGATGTAGCTGCCGACGGCGAAGATATCCACGGGTGCAGCTTCATCGATGAAGTATCGAATTCGCTCTGGGTCAAGCCCACCGCTGGCGACTATTTTCACATCTTTGAATCCTTCGAGGTCCAACCAGGCCCTGACTTCTTTGACCAGGTCAGCAGTAACCCGACCTCTTTCTGAAGGTGTATCTAATCTCACGCCTTGCAGCTTTCCTCGCAACGCTCTGGCTACCGTCACACTTTCTCTCACCTCGTCCTCAAAGGTATCCACCAGAGCAATACGCGGCACCTCGGGAGGCATATGCTTGTCAAAAGCAAGAGTGGCCTCAGCAGTGTTGTCCATAATAATGATGAGAGCATGAGGTATGGTGCCGGTCGGTTTGAGGCCGGCAAGTTTAGCCCCGGCGGTACTGGCGCAGCCAACGCAGCCCCCCACTATGGCGGAGTATTCCATGATACCGACCACTGACGGGTGAACATGACGGGCACCGAAGCTGATGACAGGAATACCCCGGGCAGCGTCAACGCATTCTCGTGCAGCGGTGGCCCAGCCACTGCAATGGGAGAGTATGCCCAGATACGCTGTTTCATAAGCCCCGTAGTTTTGATAAGGGGCTTTTATGCGCAGGACTACTTCCTTTCTGTCGAAAGGCTCCCCTTGAGACAATGCCCAGAGCTCACGGTTGTCCTTGGGAAGGACTTCGGCCAGCAAAGCTTTCACTTCCTCTATCCCGCACAAGATGCCAGCCCGGCGAGGAAATACCTCCATAGTGGCTACAGGGTTAATTCCCTCTTTCCTAAGTATTTCCACTGTGCGGGGGAAATAAATGTCGGCCGTTTCTCCGTTCAGCCAGGTGTCCGGGATTTCGAAACGAGGCATGGGAACCTTAACCGATGGCTTGATAAGCTTGACTCCCAGCACCTTGTCCATATAGTCCAGGGCGAAAAGGTGGGCTTTCTTGTCGAAGGAAGCAACACAATCAACGGGAACTTCAACTTCATAGCCTCTGTTTCTAGCATCAATGGCGGCCTGCAGAACACAAATATGGGTGGTCACTCCGCAGATGACTACAGTTTCGGGCTTGATTGCCTTCAGTCTCCTGTCCAGGGGAGTGTCGTAGAAGCTGCTGAAAGTCCTTTTCGGTAGTATCTCACCGGGATACTTCGAAAGCTCGGGTATGATTTCGGCTTCGACAGTGCCCTCGACACAATGGGGTCGGAACATTTTGAATTCTGGATCATCGCGTATATGGTGGTCACATAGGTAGAATACCTTCGAGCCCTGCTTTATCTCTCGCTCCAGTAATCTCTGGACGTTAGGTATGATGCCGCGTGCTTCGATGCCGCAATAGAGCGGATAGCCTTCCTCAAGAAAGCCTCGCAACATGTCTGTTACGATTACTGCTCTGGCCATGACATCACCAATGCTCGGGTTCAGGTGTATAGCTTTCGCGCAGATAGGCAATGTAATCTTCTAACAGAGATATTGCCTTCGTGTTGTCCCCCTCCTTTAGAACCTCTGAAGTGTTCTTAAGCATTTGTAATTCACTTTCTAACTGTGGCGTCAGATTGCCGATATTTCCGCAACAAGCACCCCAGTCTGCCCTTGCTAGGTGGGATTCCTTCATTCTTATCATATTTTCCACCTCGGCAATACATTCTGCCTTGTTTTTCGGGTCGGCCATCTTCTCCCTGAGGGACATAACACTGCTCATAGTCTCTTTGCTAATCATGAACATTTCTCACCCCCTGCACAGAAATCCTAAATGCTAGTTTCCAAACTCTAAAGAGATCCCAAGATTCAAAACCCTCGTGTTTCGGACATTGAACTTCAGCGCTTCGTAGTTGCCGTTTCAGTGTCTGAAATGACGGATACCAGTAAATACCATGGCGACACTATAGTTGTCTGCCACCGCAATTACTTCGTCATCTCTTACCGAGCCGCCGGGTTGAATAATGGCACTAACTCCATGCTTGGCTGCCAGTTCCGGGCCATCGGCGAAGGGGAAGAAAGCATCTGAGGCAAGGACACTGCCTTCGACCCGGTCGCCAGCTTTTTTCAAAGCTAGCTCAACGCTGACCACCCGGCTGGGTTGTCCGGCGCCCATGCCTAACAATGTTTGGTCCTTGGCGATGACTATGGCGTTGGACTTTATTCCTTTAACTGCCTTCCAGGCAAAGAGCAGGTCTGATAGCTCTGCCTCGCTTGGCTGGCGCTTGGTTACGACTCTAGGCTTAAGTTCTGATTCGGCTAGGGTGTCAGGCGTCTGGGCCAGAAAGCCGTCCCTAACACGGCGAAAATCGAAATGTCGTTCTGAAGACGAAGAGCGATAGAGGCCGACTTTGGCAAGTCGCAGGCTTTCCTTTCGTCTTAACAATCCCAGAGCCCCTTGTTCATATTCCGGGGCGACAGTGGCGTCGTAATGAGACTTATATATTTCCCTGGCAGTAGCGAGATCAAGGGTCCGATTGCTGGCAACTATGCCGCCAAAAGCAGCTACAGGGTCGCCAGCTAAAGCCCTTCGATAAGCTTCGCCCAAATCACTGTGGGAGGCAAGCCCGCAGGAATTGTTATGCTTTATTATGGCAATGGTGGGATCACTGAAGTCGGCCAGTATGTTCAAAGCAGCATCCAAATCGAGAAGGTTGTTGAACGAAATTTCGGGCCCACCAAGCTGTTCCAGGGATCCCAGACCGTTTTGCCTTTGCCTGACATTCTGCTCGACGTAAAAGGCAGCTTGCTGATGAGGATTCTCGCCATAGCGAAGACTGCGAGCCTTCTTTAAGGCTAGGGTCATCTCTTCGGGAAAGGTTTGTTCGTTTAGGTATTGAGATATTGCGGTATCATAAAGTGCTACATGCTGAAAAGCTTTCTGGGCTAACTGCTTCCTATATTCTGAATCTACATCGCCTTTGTGCAGCTTTTGCAGGATTGTATCGTAATCGCCGGGGTCGACTATTACCAGAACTGAGGGGAAATTTTTAGCTGCTGAGCGAATCATGCTTGGTCCGCCAATATCGATGTTCTCTAGTGCCTCTTCTAAGGAAACTCCAGGTTTGTTCACTGT
>CAYFSE010000254.1:0-26695 GCA_964345725.1 uncultured Dehalococcoidales bacterium | reverse complement strand
GCGAATGAGTATATAGCCGGCATACTCCATGGCCTTCATAATGGTGAGGCCTTCAGGGACCTCATAGCGCTTGCCCATGATATATATGGGAATCAGCTTCGCAGCTGTCTTTCTTTCTTTCTTAACCGCTGCCGCTGCTGGTTTCTTAGTTCTGTTTTTGACTGCTGTTGCAGTTGATTCTTTGTTTCTCGCTTTAGCACTCATTGTTTACCCCCAATCGATGAAGCGCTTTCAGCCTGGGAAAGCAAGTCCTTTTCCTTGAGAAGCGATTCCGGGTTGCCGTGATTCAGCTCAAAATGACAGACTTGAGGACCGAGCCCCAGGGCAAGAGCCAGAAGCTGCGTGAAATACAATAGTGGCATCTCTTTGAATCCGCTCCCTTTCTCGACCAATTCCTTCTGTGCCCGGCCCAGATTGTAATCGCACAAAGGGCAGGTGAGTACCAAAGCCTCTGCGCCCTGACTCAATGCCGAGCTTAAGATAGGCCGGGCATATTCAGAGATGTCGCCTGGATTGCTCACTACCTGGTAAGAACCGCAGCACACCGTGGATTCAGGAAAGTCAACGGGACTGGCGCCCACAGCTTTCAGAAAATCGCCCAACATGGTAGGGTTTTCCACATCATCTATAGCTACCTCCCGGGGGCGGAGCAGAGCGCACCCGTAATACGGGGCTGCTTTCAAATTCCGGAGAGGGAGCTTCATCTTTTGCGAGAGAGCTTCCCATCCTATCTCATCTCTCAATACCTCCAAGAGATGGACCACCTTTACTTCCCCGCCGTAATCTATCCCTTCGTCTATGAAATCGTTAAGGGTGTCCCTTTTCTCAGGATCTTCCTTCATGAGAAGGTTGGCCCTCTTTAAGGTATTAAGACAAAACGCGCACAAGGTAACCAGTTCGGTCTTTCCCTGCTTTTTCACCCGGATGAGGTTACGGACAGGCGCTACCTGATGGATTAGGTCGTCGTTAGCCAGGGAATAGACCGCCCCGCAGCAGTTCCACCTGGGGACCTCATCCAGCTTGAAGCCCAGAGCTTCCATGGAAGCCACAGCCGGCCCCTCCAGATTCCTGGCCCTGGTTTTCAAGGTGCAGCCGGGATAATAAGCCAAAGGCATTTCTTGTTTCTCTAGCCGGTAAACTTCCTCAGGCCGCTGACCATAGCTATTTGAGGAAGGTCGCAGCGTTCTTCCGGTGGGATATCTTCGGGGCGTACGCGATCCATGTTTCTCCTCAGTGTGAGAAGCCTTATGGCCTCCATCACCTTGGAGAGGTCGAAGCCCCTGGGACAATTGACGGTACAGGCCAGACAGGAGGCACAGGTCCAGACGGTCTTGGAGCTGGCAATGTCCTCCTCCAGCCCCAGTCGGATCAGCTCGATAATCTCGCGAGGGGAAACGTCCATACTGGCCGCGGCGGGGCAATTTCCAGTACACATGCCGCACTGGTAACACAACTGAAGGTTCTGTCCACTGATCTCCTTGACTTTCTCTACAAACTCTCGGCGTGGCCTTTTGGACGAAACGGTTACAGGTACCTTCTTAGTCATGTTTCAGTTGCCTTACAGAGTCGCTTGCTCACGGCGGGCACACCAGCACTGCATATTGACTGCTACAGGCATGCTGGCAATGTGGCAGGGAAATGTTTCCACGTGAACCGCCAAAGCCGTCACTGTACCGCCATAGCCCATAGCACCGATGCCCAGATTATTGACCTCTTCGAGAATTTCCTTCTCTAACGCGGCAACCTCCGGGTCGGGACTGGGCTCGCCGACCTTGCGCAGCAGCGCCTTCTTGGCTATGTGCATGGTCTTGTCCGTCGTACCCCCTATGCCGACGCCAATGATGACCGGCGGACAGGGATTGCTGCCGACCTGGCTGACCAGGTTGACCACAAAATCTATCACCCCCTGACGTCCCTGAGATGGAGATAGCACAGTCAGGCGGGAACAATTCTCCGAGCCACCTCCCTTGGGCAGGACGCTGATTTTCAACCCGTCGCCGGGGACTATGTCGGTATGAATCATAGCCGGCGTGTTGTCCTTGGTGTTTGCCCTGGCAAAGCAGGGCCCGTTCACTATGGACTTACGCAAATACCCCTTATCGTACCCCTGGCGCACCCCTTCATTGATTACAGCGTAGAAGTCGCCTCCGGTCATGTGCACGTCCTGCCCCAGCTCCAGCATGACCACGGCGGCGCCCGTGTCCTGGCAAAGAGGAATTTGTTCCTTACCGGCGATATCTGCGTTCTCCAGAATCCTATCGAGCACGTCACGGCAGACAGGAGATTTCTCTTCTTCTCTGGCTGCCTTGAGAGCGCCCACTACGTCTTCAGGCAGATAGTGGCAGGAATGCTCAAATAGACGGGCTACGGTGTTCCTTAAGTCACTGGCTTTGATTTCCCTCATCTTTCTTGCTTCGTGTCATTGCAGCCCAAGGGCAGCAATCCCCGCGATTGCTTCGTCGCTACGCTCCTCGCAATGACGCTTTCTACCATACTACTTTTGACGCAGTGAGGCCGGCATCGATTAAGAACAGGATCTGCGCCTTTTCTCCCTTCTTTTCAACCGGCCTCTTTGTGGGTCGCGACTATCGCGGAGCGAGAGAATGTGCTGAAGCATTCCCACCTAGTTTAACATTTTCGACGAAAAATCTGAAGTTTCTCAACGCCTAGTCAGATTCGGAGGCTCCTTTGTCTCTGACTTTATTTCAGCTTGCCGGCTTTGACTTGAGCGATGAGCTCGTCCTCCTTTTTCACTTCCTCGAGAGTCTTGGGAGCATAGGGTGGCTTCCATTCATCCGGGACGGTCTTGTCTATACCATGCTTGTATTTCAGAAAGCGTGCCCCGGTGGCAGGGAAAAGAGCGTAAGTGAGGACGTCCTGAATGTTTCTGGCAAATTCCTTCGATTCTTCTTTTGCTTTCTCCAGTTCCGGAGCAAGCACGTCGGCCGGCCGACACGTCATAGGCTCCTTGTCCCTGAGAATAGCCTTCTGGATATCAGGGTCGATTGGAGCCGGAGGCCGGCCATAACCCCCCGATATATACTCCCTTGCCTCCTTGGAGACAATCTTGTATCGGCCGATCAGGACATTCTGTACCGCCTGAACGCCGACGATCTGACTGGTAGGCGTAACCAAAGGTGGATAGCCAAGTTCCTCCCTGGCCCTAGCGGTCTCCTGTCGCACTTCAGCCAGCCTGTCCAGAGCATTCATTTGTTTGAGCTGAGCCACCAGGTTCGTGGTCATGCCGCCGGGAATCTGATGCATCAGGGCTCCGGTGTCGATGATCGACATTGCCGATGTATCCAGAAAATCCCTGTATTTAGGCGCGATCTGTTCCAGCATCTGGCCACACTTGAATAATTGCTCAACGTCGAGCCCGGTGTCTCTGTTTGTGCCGTAGAGAGCAACCACGAGGGGCTCGACGGCCGGATGCGAGGAGCGCAAAGCAAACGGAGACAAAGCGGTGTCAATAATATCGACCCCGGCCTCAACGGCTTTCAGCAGAGACATGGACCCCTGCCCGCTGGTGTAGTGGGTGTGGAGATTGACTGGTACTTTCAGGTTTTCCTTAAGGGCTCTGACTAGCTCATAGGCATCGTAAGGGGAGATAAGCCCGGCCTGATCCTTGATACATATGGAATCGGCACCCATGTCCTGGAGGATGAGAGCTTTCTTGACATAGTATTCCAGATTATAGATGGGCCCGCCCATCCTGGGTTGAGTAAGCGAATAACATAGGGCCCCCTGGTAATGCCTGCCACATTTCTTAATCTCCCTAGCAGCACGTTCGTGATTGCGTTCATCATTCACGGCATCGAAAACACGAAAAATATCAATGCCCACCCCGGCAGCCTGCTCCACAAAGGCATCCACCAGGTCATCAGGATAATTTCGGTAACCGACCAAATTCTGTCCCCGTAGAAGCATCTGAAGTTGAGTATCGGGCATGAGTTTCTTCAACTTGCGAGGCCTGTCCCAGGGGTCCTCACCCAAAAAGCGATGGGCTACGTCGAATGTCGCCCCGCCCCAGACCTCCATAGAGTAGAAGCCGCACTTATCCATTTCAGGCGCCATCCACTCCATATCTTCAGTCCGCATCCTGGTGGCAACTGTGGACTGATGCCCGTCACGAAAGGTAGTGTCACAAATCTTGACCGGATTCTCAGCTTTCGGCCTTGCCTTCACCTTATCACCGCCTAGATCCTTGGCCAGGATGGTGCCTTCTGTTACTGCATTCATGAGTTATCTCCTTTCCGCCATTCTAAGTTTCTTGCTGCCCGTCGCTCCGAGCCCTTGACGCTTTGGCATTCCGGCCCCGACTTGGCAGGCCAAGAATCCGATCTGCTCAGGGTAAGCTGCACCAGAAATCCAGAGCACTCGCCAAGCTCTTTGTCTCACCGAGAGCTTCGGGATAACAAATGTCACCAATAGAATCCGGTGATTGTTAATAAAACCCCTCTACACGGGAATATTCCCGTGCTTCTTGGGAGGTCTCGTCTCGCGTTTAGTACAGATAATTTCCAGGGCCTTGATTATCCTGGAACGACTGTCGTGGGGCGCAATAATCTCGTCAACATATCCCCGCGAGGCGGCAATGTACGGATTATACAGCAGGTCCCGATATTCCCGGATCTTTTCCTGCTCTTTGGCTTCAGGGTCCGGTGCAGCCTCTATTTCCTTGCGAAAGATAATCGGCGTGGCCCCTTCAGCTCCCATGACTGCAATCTCCGCTGTGGGCCAGGCGAAGACAAAATCGGCGCCCAGGTCCCTACTGCACATAGCCAGGTACGAGCCTCCATAGTCTTTGCGAATGACGAGAGTGATCTTGGGAACCGTGGCCTCGGAGTAAGCCCACAAGACCTTTGCTCCGTGCCTTATTATTCCCAGCCACTCCTGATCTTTCCCCGGCAGGTAACCGGGGACATCGGCAATCGTAAGCAGAGGAATGTTGAAGGCATCGCAGAACCTGATAAACCGGGTGATCTTATCAGCGGCATTGACGTCAAGACAGCCCGCAAGATGCATCGGCTGATTAGCGATAATGCCGACCGGTCTGCCATTGAACCGGGCGAAGCAAATGATCGCGTTCTGAGCATAATGATGATGGGGCTCGAGTATTTCGCCGTTATCAACAATGGACTGGATAACGTCCCTCATATTGTAAACCCTGTTAGGCTCGTCCGGGATTACGGTGTCCAGGGCGGGGCCAAGGCGGTCCGGGTCATCCGTGGGCTTAATCAAAGGGGGATCCTCTTTATTACTCGAAGGAAGGTAACCCAGAAGTTTCTTTATGAGTTCGATAGCATGGGTGTCATTATCGCAGGCAAAATGGCATACGCCACTCTTGGTGGCGTGAGGAATGGCCCCGCCCAATTCCTCGGAAGTGATCTCCTCCCCAGTAACCTGCTTGATGACTGCCGGGCCAGTGATGTGCATGTAGCTTGTTCCCTTTGCCATGAACACCCAATCGGTCATGGCCGGCGAATAGACCGCACCTCCGGCGGTAGGACCCATGATCGCTGAGATCTGGGGAATAACCCCGGACGCCGCGGAATTCCGGAAGAATATCTGCCCATAGCCTGAAAGGGCATCAACCCCTTCTTGAATCCGCGCCCCACCGGAGTCATTGAAGCCCACTACAGGAACACTGCACTTCATGGCTAAATCCATTACCTTGCATATCTTTTTAGCATGCATCTCGCCCAGCGTGCCCCCCATGGAAGTAAAGTCCTGAGAAAAAGCACATACGAGGCGACCATCCACCATCCCGTATCCGGTAATAACCCCTTCGGCAGCGACGCTGACCTTATCCATGCCGAAGAGCATCGCCCGATGCTGAACAAACAAATCAAGCTCGTGAAACGTACCGGGGTCAAAAAGAAGGTCAAGCCTTTCTCGGGCAGTGAGTTTCCCGGATTTGTGCTGCTTTTCCACCCGCTCCGCCCCCCCCATAGTTTTTAGCTTATTCTCTTTGTCCTTCAGTTCCTTCAGCCGGTCAGCAACTCTGCCCATATGGACTCCTCCTCACAAATCGAGTTCTTTGCGAAGAAAGCTATTTTAAAACGGAATTCGTGACCGAGGCAACCCCTCGACGCAGAGAATTCACACCAGCGTATGCCGATCCGTTGCATCTCTATTCAAGGGCTTTTTCGATATGATCACATTAAACGTGCTTAGAGTTCTTTCCAAGCTTTCTAGGGTAAGGCGTGGATAGTCGTAGACGGTTGAGTATCTTCAGGTTGGCCAAGACGGGATATTGAGGCCCAACTCAAACGCTTGTGACAGCCTCGCCTGGAATGATATTATTGAGGAAAACTTGAAACCACAGCTAATTGCCATAGACGGGCCTGTGGCGGTTGGCAAGAGTAGTGTCGGCTTGCGACTGGCAAAGAGGCTCGGGTATGTTTTCTTCGATACCGGCATGATCTATCGGGCGTTCACCTGGAAGGTTCTCAAGTCAGGTATTTCGACAGAAGATGAACAGAAGCTTTGCAGGTTAGCCACTACCACTGAATTTGATTTCATCCCCTCGAAACAAGGTCCCCTCTCAGTCTTCATTGATGGCCAAGATGTCTCATCCAGGTTGCTCTGCCCTGAAATAGAGGAACTGGTCGCCCTGATAGCAAAAGTGGCGGGGGTACGCCAGGCAATGGTATCGGAACAGCGCAAGCTAGCCCAGCGAGGAAGGGTAGTGATGGCAGGAAGGGACATCGGCACAGTAGTCCTACCCTGGGCAGGGCTGAAGATTTTTCTCAGCGCCTCTACTGAAGTGAGAGCCAAACGCCGCCACAAAGAACTGTTGAAGCGAGGAGAGAATTCCAGTCTGGAAATCGTCCTCGCCGATCTGAAAAAGCGTGATGAAATGGATATCAATAGGACCATCTCGCCCCTCAAACCGGCTGAAGATGCCATAATCGTCAATACAGAAGACCTTAGTCTGGAGCAAGTCGTAGACAAAATATATGCTCTGACGGTAATCCCATGACCCTATCTCAAAGAATTGTCTTGGCCATACTTAGACCTCTGCTCAATATTTGTTTCTCCTGGACACCCGAGGGAAGAGAAAACGTACCATTGACTGGCCCGTTGATTCTGGTGGCCAACCATGTACATGTCTTGGACCCAATCTTGCTCGTGTTTGCTCTTCCCCGATGGATTACCTTCGTAGCCAAAGAGGAACTCTTTCGTTCTTTTTTCTTGGGACTCTGGCTCCGCTGGGCTGGCTCGTTGCCACTGCAACGTGATGGCAAGGTCCGAGAGAAACAGAGGGTACTTGAGAGCGCCAAAAAGGCGCTGGACGAAGGATTAGTCCTGGGAATGTTCCCGGAAGGCGGCAGGAGCCACGATGGGAAACTCAGAAGAGGCAAACCAGGCTCCGCAGTTATAGCCTCAAAAACAGATGTCCCTCTTCTTCCTGTGGGCGTCATCGGAACAGACAAGATTCATGGCATAACCTGGCTATGGAACCGCCCCCGTATAGTTGTCAAGATTGGCAAGCCATTCAAGCTGCCTCCCACGAACAACAAGATCAGCAAGGCACAAATGCAATCATTGACCTCGAGAATGATGAGGGAAATCGCTGCCCTGCTGCCACCGGAATATCAAGGCGCTTATGAAAAATGTGAGGATTCAGAAAGCTGATAAGCTGGGTTTGTGCTTTGGCGTCAGACGGGCCATCAAGCTGTTGAGGGAGGGAGCTGCCAGGTACGGAGAGATAGAAACACTGGGACCCGTAGCGCACAATCGCCTGCTGGTAGCGACGTTGGTTGACCTGGGAGTGAAACCAATAGATCATCTCGAGCAGGCCCGGGGCAAGATCCTGGCTATCACCACTCACGGCGCAAACCCGGCGATACTATCTGAGCTCAAAGACCATCACATCCGCATCATTGACACTACCTGTCCCATTGTCCGCAAGGCCCAAAACGCAGCCAAGGAACTAGCCGAAGCTGATTTTGACGTCATCATATTTGGAGACACAGAGCACTCTGAGGTCAAAGGACTGCTAGGTTGGGCAGGAGACAAAGGCATAGCGGCGCTCAGCACCAGGCAAATAGGCAAGAAGGCAAAAACATCATCACGCTTGGGGATCATCTCCCAGACAACCCAGACCCAATCCGACTTTAGCCAATTCGTCAGACAGCTTATGGGAGTGGTGGGGCCTGAAATTGAAGAAATTCGGATTGTTAATACTTTATGTAAAGTAGTGCAGGGCCAGCAACAGGCTGCCGCGAAAGTAGCTCGCCAGAGTCAACTCATGATAGTCATAGGCGGAAACAACAGCGCCAATGCCAGACATCTTGTTGAAATATGCTCTTCATTAGTAGAGACTCATTTGGTAGAAACAGTAGACGAAGTCAGGACTCCCTGGCTGGCCGGCAAGAACCACATTGGTATTACCGCCGGAGCATCCACCCCAGATGAAGCTGTGGAAGCATTGGTAGCCAAGCTAAAGTCTTCATAAGCTCTAGAACAGACCCAGCTGCATTTGGCCTACATTAACCCGGCGCCTGTGAAAGCCGCTCGGCAATCTAACCAAGCCTGGCATTCATTTGCCTGCCGCCAATAAGGTGAAGATGAAGATGAGGAACGATTTGTCCCCCTTCAGGACCACAGTTTATTACTAGACGGTAACCTTTCCCGGCTATCCCTTCCTTCTCCGCCAATCTGTTAGCTACGATTATCAGGCGCCCGGCAACATTCTCCTGTCCTTCAGTGAGCTCAGCTGCCGAAGGGATATGGATCTTAGGTATGACAAGTATGTGTGTAGGTGCTTTCGGCACGATATCCCTAAATGCCAGGAAATTCTCATCTTGATACACTATGTCGCTAGGTAGTTCACCAGTCACAATTCGGCAAAAAACACATTCTTCAGTCATTCTAACTCCTTCAATGTACTGCGCCTTCCTGGCGTAGATTCTTAATCTCTTCTTGCTTATAGCCTAGTCCCCGCAGTATCTCATCAGTGTGTTCCCCAGGAAGCGGAGATAGACTTCTCACCTTGCCCGGCGTGCCGGAGAGCTTGGGAGCTACGCCAACTTGTTTGATCTTGCCCAGGGTCGGGTGTTCCATCTCGATTACCATTTGGCGATGAAGCACCTGCGGATCGCTAAAAACCTCGTCCGGTGTATGAACCTTCCCGGCTGGCACGTCATTACGAATCAACACTTCAAACCATTCATCTCTTGTCCTAGTCAAAAAGACTTGTTTCAAAGAAGAGTGGATTTCATCCCACTTCCCGCCCTCTGGCCTGTGAAAAGTGTGTTCCAGAGCGAAGCGATAGGGAGTATACCCTTCCTTGCCTAGAAGTCGGCATAGGTTCTCCCAGAAATGTGGCTCGAGGCAGCCAATAGTAATATATTTACCATCCTTGGTTTCGTAAACTCCGTAATAGGGATACGCACCATGAAGCCATGATTCGCCCCTCTTCAACACTGACCCATCGAAGAAGTAGCCCCAACTGAACCAAGTCATGAGTGATATTGCTCCATCCATGTAGGCCATGTCCACATATTGTCCTTTGCCGGTCTTGTTTCTAGCCACCAAAGCCACCGAGATACCCAAAGCCCCATATAGCGCCGCACCTGCAAAGTCGGCGACCAGATTTAGGGGTATGACTGGAGGTCCCTCACTGGGCCCAATTAAGCCAAGGACGCCAGCCATAGCTATGTAGTTGATATCATGACCAGGAAAGGTCTGATAAGGCCCATCCTGACCATAACCACTAAGCGAGCAATATACTATTCCGGGATTCACATCATTCATGGTCTCGTAATCTATCTTCAAACGCTTGGCTACTCCAGGTCTAAAACCTTCGACAATGACATCTGCGTGCTGAGAAAGGCGGTAGAATATTTCTCGTCCCGCTTCCGATTTCAGGTTAACCACAATGCTCTTTTTGTTCCGATCAAGGGCATAGTAGGCCGCTGCCTTTCGCTGTTCTTCCTTTGCAATCGGTCTCGGTGAACCCCTAAGTTCATTGACTCGCGGCGCCTCAATCTTGATGACATCAGCGCCCAAGTCCCCCAGCAGCATGGTGCAAAACGCGCCTGGAACCAACATCGACAGGTCCAGAATTCTCACACCCTCCAAAGCTAACATGTGTTCTCCTAGGCTAGCTAATTGCCCATTATAAGCTATCCGAACAGCCATTGCATTTTTGACCTGAATGTGCTAAATTACAAGAAATATATCCAGCTTAAGGTGGGGGTTACCCACCTTTTTACTACGTGAAAGAAACTGAAGGGCAATGGGAAGATGAAAACAGAGCTTAAGGCTGCGATTACTCAGCTTTCGGCCGAGAGAAACTTGCCTAAGGAAATAGTCTTAGCTGCGTTAGAATCAGCGCTGGCTTCGGCATACAAAAAAAGCATGTCTGCTCTGGAGCAAGATGTTGTGGTAAGAGTCGATCCTGAAAGCGGCGAAATCAATTTCTACGTTCAAAAGGCCATAGTAGACGCAGTTACCAATCCTAATCGTGAGCTCTCCATCAAGGAAGCTCGAAAAATGCGGGCTACAGCGCAGCTTGGCGATGTGATAAACATAGAATGCACGCCCAGGAATATTGGCCGTATCGCCGTCCAGGCAGCAAAACAGGTCGTTCTGCAACGATTGCGGGAGGCAGAACACCGTATTGTTTACGAAGAGTTCACCGATAGGGAAGGAAAGGTCGTCAGTGGGACAATTCAATTCATGGAAGCTAAACGAATTTATGTCAGATTGAATAGGATGGAGGGGATGCTTCCTGCGAGTGAGCAGGTGCCAAATGAACACTACTATAGAGGACAGCGACTCAAATTCTATCTTCTTGAGATGTCCCAGAGGGACAAAGAGCCTCAAATAATAGTCTCTCGCTCTCATCCCAATCTGATTCGTGGCCTCTTTGAACTAGAAATCCCTGAGGTTCATAGCGGGATTGTGGAACTGAAAGCAGTAGCTCGCGAGGCTGGACACCGAACAAAAGTGGCAGTCGCGACCATGCAAGAAAACGTTGACCCCGTGGGTTCTTGCCTTGGCCCTCGAGGCATAAGGCTCCAAAGCATCATTAATGAACTAAACGGCGAGAAAATAGATGTAATCCAATGGCATCCAGACCCAGCGGCGTTCATTGCTAACGCCCTTAGCCCGGCTCAAGTCGCAAGTATTAAGACCGATGAAGAAACAAACACAGCTACTGTAGTTGTGCCTGATAAGCAACTCTCCCTAGCTATAGGCAAAGAAGGACAGAATGCACGACTAGCCGCGAGACTCACAGGCTGGCGGATCGATATCAAGAGCGTCTCCGCCATTGACGCGGAAAGAACTCTTGTCCAAGAGCCGGAGACGGCGGAGAAAGTGATTCCCTCTGAAGCTAAGGAAAGGAAGCGACGTGAAGCAGAGCCAGCTGAGGCGATCGGTGCCGCAGAGCCGGTTGAAATTCCGAGTATTCCAGAGGCTCCGTCTGAAAAGCCCGAAGAAAAACATATTCGTTTTGCTGAAGATATCTTGGCAGAGGCATTGAAGGCAAAGGTACCAGACAAAACGAAAAACGAAACCAAAGGTAAAAAGAAGGGAAAGGTGCTAAAGTATAAGAAGCAAGATGAGCACCTTATGGATGACGAGAGTGAATAGCAGGAGTCTACCTCAGCGTACTTGCATAGCTTGTCGACAGGTTAAACAGAAGAAAGACTTGATTCGCTTGGTGAGTACAGAGAATGGCATTGCTGAGATAGATGTATCCGGGAAGAAGTCGGGCAGGGGCGCTTACCTCTGTCCAAGAAAGACCTGTTGGGAGTTGGCGCTGAGGAAGAACCGGCTGGATTATGCTCTTCGAACAAGACTCCGCGACGATAATAGACAGACGTTACGCGAGTACATTCATGACCTGGAGGAAAGCCAAACTTGGATGACAAGAAACCGGCGCTGAGAAAAGGCCCACCTCAAGTTGAGCTGCCGCCTTCCATAACTGTAAGACAGCTGGCGGATTTATTAGAAATTGAGCCTACAAAAGTAATCAAACAACTCATGCGCAACGGCATCATGGCCAGCGTTAACCAGACCATCGACTTTGACACTGCACGCGCAACAGCTGCGGACTTTGGCTACGATACTAAAGCGCCAAAAGAGCGCAAGCCCTCGCCTACCAGACAGGAAAAGAAAGGGAGAGGGAAAGGGAAAGGGAAAGGCAAAGCTAAGCTCTCAGTTCGCCCCCCCGTAGTTACTGTCATGGGCCATGTTGACCACGGCAAAACCACCCTTCTTGACGTCATCAGAAAGACTAATGTAACTGCCCGGGAGGCAGGGGCAATTACTCAACATATCGGTGCCTACCAGGCCCTGGTGGATGCGCGCAAAATCACTTTTTTGGATACACCGGGACACGAAGCTTTCACCGCCATGAGAGCCCGAGGGGCACAGGCAACCGATATTGTAACTCTGGTGGTTGCTGCTGATGACGGTGTGATGCCCCAAACTGTGGAAGCCATAGACCACGCCAAGGCTGCCAAGGTACCTATAGTAGTGGCACTCAATAAGATTGACAAACCTGATGCTAATCCTGAACGCGTAAAACAGCAGCTTGCGGATTTGGGTCTGGTTATTGAGGAGTGGGGTGGCGATACCGTTTGTGTACCTATATCTGCCAAGCAGGGACAAGGGATAGCAGATTTATTGGAAAATCTGTTCTTAGTTGCTGACATACTGGAACTCAAGGCTGACCCTGATAGCGCCGCAGAAGGCGTAGTGATTGAGGCTGAGCTGGACAAAACTAAAGGCCCTCTAGCCACCGTTCTTGTTCAGAAGGGCACCCTTAGACGAGGTGACGTTTTGGTGGCCGGCAGTGCTTGGGGAAAGATAAGAGCCATGTTTGATGATCAAGGGAAGCGAGTTCAGAAAGCTGAACCCTCTACCCCTGTGGAAGTCCTTGGCTTGAATGAGGTGACAACATCGGGAGACCGTTTTGTTGTGCTTCCCGATGAACGTGAAGCACGAAGCATTGTCGAAAAACAGAAATATGCCAGGCCACGTCCCATCTTGAGTCTAAGCGTGCTTTCCAGTCAAATAAGTGACGGGCGAATAAAAGAACTCAACATAGTCCTGAAGACGGATGTCGAGGGCAGCATTGAACCCATAAGGACCTCCATAGAAAGGCTGGGGACAGAGAAGACAAAAGCTAGAGTCATCCATGCGGCTAGTGGCAGCATTGCCGAGAGCGATGTGCTTCTGGCCTCAGCCTCAAAAGGCATTATCATCGGTTTTAATGCCCCGACCTCACCGGGAGCAACTCAGCTGGCCGATGCGGAGGGGGTAGGCATCCATCACTATGACGTAATCTACAAGCTAGTAGAAGACATGGATAGGACACTGAAGGGGATGCTTGAGCCAACCTATGCCGAAGTACTCAGCGGGCGCGCTCAAGTAAGAGCTGTCTTCTCTCGCGGCAAGCTGGGAAAAATAGCCGGACTCTATGTTATGGAGGGAAAAGCATCGAGGGATGCCCAAGTTAGAATATTGCGCCAAAACAAAGTCGTGTCGGACTCTCGGGTCGCCAGTCTGAAGCGCTTTAAGGAAGACGTCTCTGAGGTCTCAGCTGGACTCGAATGCGGCCTGGGCATAGAGGGGACTGCCGACTTCCAAATTGGCGATTTCATTGAATTCTACAGAAAGGAAAGGATAAGCTAATCAAACTTCGCAGATAAGAGATTGAAATGAGCAGGCGAAGTGAACGAACAAGCAAATTGATTCAGCGAGAAATCAGTGCCGTGCTTGAGCGTCAGGTCAATGACCCCAGACTGAGCAGGTTTGTGTCGGTGACAGAGGTCACTCTTTCACCTGATCTTACGCATGCCAAGGTGTACGTTAGTACCTTGGGTAGCGAAATGAATAAAGAGGATCTACTGGCAGGTTTCAACAAAGCTTCCGGATTCTTGCGCAAAGAGCTTGCAGCTCACCTAAGACTGAAACAAATGCCAGAGCTCAGCTTTCATTACGATGATTCTATCGAGCGAGGGGCGAGATTACTCGAATTGATGAGTGAACTAGGTACTCAGAAGGATGATAGAATTAGCTCCCGCAATAAGCTTCACATTGCCAAAGGAGGAAAAGATGGAACCAATAAACGTGGCCATAATAGGCGTCGGTAATTGTGCCTCTTCTCTGGTCCAAGGAGTTCATTACTACAAGGATGTTAAGGAGGATGAATTCATCCCAGGCTTAATGCATGTCAACCTGGGGGGCTATCATATATCTGACATCAACTTCGTAGCTGCATTCGATATTGATAAGAACAAAGTAGGCAAGGATTTGGCTGAGGCTATTCACATTAAGCCGAATAACACTGTCAAATTCTGTGACGTACCCAGCACAGACGTGCGAGTTGAGCGTGGTATGACCCACGATGGACTGGGCAAGTATCTGTCTCAAGTTATCACCAAGGCACCAGGCCCCACTGTCAATATTGTAGATATACTCAAGAAGACCGGAACTGACGTAGTGGTCAATTATCTGCCTGTAGGAAGCGAGGAGGCCACTAAATGGTATGTAGAGCAGGTACTGACCGCCGGCTGCGGCTTCATCAATTGCATGCCCGTTTTCATTGCCCGTGAAAGCTATTGGCAAAACAGATTTGCCGAGCGGGGATTGCCCTTGATCGGTGACGATATTAAGTCACAGGTAGGCGCTACAATTACTCATAGAATATTAACCAGACTCTTTCGTGAGCGCGGTGTGAAACTGGAAAGAACCTACCAGCTCAATTTCGGGGGCAATACGGATTTCTTAAATATGCTGGAACGAGAGCGGTTGGAGTCCAAGAAGATTTCCAAGACAAACGCTGTTACTTCACAGCTAGATTATGATATCGGTCATGACAACATTCACATTGGTCCCAGTGATTACGTGCCCTGGCTAGCTGACCGCAAATTCTGTTACCTGAAGATGGAAGGACGTACCTTCGGCGATGTGCCTCTGAATCTGGAGCTGAAGCTAGAGGTATGGGATAGCCCAAATTCAGCTGGGGTAGTTATTGATGCCATAAGATGCCTTAAACTAGCCATGAACCGTGGCTTAAGCGGCACTGTAGTAGGTCCTTCAGCTTATTTCATGAAATCTCCGCCAATCCAATACTCTGATGAGGAAGCCCGAATAAGAACTGAGACGTTCATCGCAGGAGAAGAGCAGGAAGGACCCGTTTCTTTGCCTGACCTACACTCAGTTAAGGTCAAAGGATGAGTCTGTTTCGTGACACAAACACTACCTCCAAAACAATGCAGGCTGAGAGCCCACAGCGGGGCTTCAGTTTGCCACGAGCCAAACCACTCCCATGAGAGAATCTTGTGATGTGCCCGAGAACCTAGCCGAATTTCGGAGCAAACACAACAGGTCTCCAGAAGTAGCAAGAGTTGCCAGGGGCGACTTAAAGGTAGCAGGTTGTTCGAAGTCTCCCTCTCCACCATGTGGGCTAAAGGTAGATTTAGCCACATGGCGGGATTTGCGGCCAAACTTGGAGAACTGGGCTTTACCCATGTAGAGCCAAATATATTAGTCTCGCCGCAAATGCTGAATGAGCTTCTCAAGACCACGCTTCCCATTTCTAGCATTCACTCTCCCTGTCCAGCGGCATTATCATCCCAGGGAATCCCCACAAGTAGCCTTTCTTTGAGTTCTCTGGACGCGCGCCAGCGCACGGAGGCTGTTCTCTTCACCAAGCAGACAATAGACGTGGCAGCAAATGTGAGGGCCAGAGCTGTTGTCCTTCACATGGGGGAAGTGCCAATCGACGTGAGTCTGCAAGATACGCTGTTTAAGCTCCGTGACAGAGGCTACTCTCAAACCAGAGAATATCGCCAGATCAAAGAGAATCTGATTCACCAACGCGTTTCTCTAGCTCGGTCTTATGTTGATGCGGCCAAGAAAAGCCTCCAAGAGCTTAGTAACTATAGTCGACAAAAGGGTATAATGCTGGGGCTTGAGACCAGATTCCACTTTAACGAGATACCAAATATGGACGAAATGGCAGAGTTACTTGACGAAATATCAGAACGTCTGGCTGGTTACTGGCACGACGTAGGACATGCCGAGGTACAAGAGCAGCTTGGATTTGGCTTTCACGAAGAATGGCTTTCACGGTTCAGAGACAGGATGGTTGGCATCCACTTGCACGATGTCCGCGGCATTTCCGACCACCATGCCCCAGGAAAAGGAAATATGAATTGGGAAATGATAGCCAAGTACCTACCTCAGGGAATAGTAAAAGTCTGCGAGATCGGCGAGTGGAATGATGAAGACCAAATGCAAGGAGTAGTCGAGTTTCTCCAAAAAGAAGGAATACTAGGTTAGCCGGAAGAGCGCAATGAATTTACAGGACATTAGACAGAACTTGGCCTATCGTATTACCAGTCCTATAGTCAGGATCTTGAGTAAAAGTGGTATAACGCCCAATATTCTTACTCTTATGAATCTAGCCTTGAACATAGTCGCGGCCTATGTCATTGCTAGCGGGCACTTTCTTCTTGGTGGAGTATTAATCCTAGTTTCAGGCCTATGTGATCTTCTCGATGGAGCTTTGGCCCGCTTCAACAAGCAAACTACAAAGTTCGGTGCCGTCCTAGATTCCACGGTTGACCGTATCTCTGAAGCAGCGACTCTCTGTGGTCTCCTTATTTGGTATATCTCTCAAGGAGAGGCCACCTTGGAAATAGTACTTGTGTTGGCCGTTTTGATCGGTTCCTTCCTGGTCAGTTATATAAGAGCCAGGGCGGAAGGACTCGGCTGGCAATGCCAGGTTGGCTTGTTTACCAGAGCAGAACGGGTTATAGTATTGGGAATAAGTCTGCTAGTAAATCGGATTTTTGTTCACAGTGTTTTTGTGGCTCTATGCGTTCTGGCCGTCTTTGTTTTCATCACTGTGGTTCAGAGACTAGTTTACCTATGGAAGCAGGCAAGAATTGAAGGTAAATAGATGGCCGTCATAGCTATTGTGGGAGGGCAGTGGGGTGATGAAGGCAAAGGAAGAATAATTGATCTGTTAGCCGAGAAGGCGAAAATAGTAGCTCGTTTCTCTGGAGGAGACAATGCCGGCCACACTGTAAAGAACCCTTGCGGCGAGTTCCGGCTGCATCTCGTCCCTTCGGGTATCTTCTACCCGCAGGTGATTTGCATTATCGGTAATAATGTAGCTATCAACCCAGCAGTACTTCTCGAAGAAATGGATGACTTGCAGAACCATGGCGTAGATACAAGTCGCCTCCTTATTAGTGACCGTGCTCACCTAATCATGCCATATCACATCCTTCTCGACGGACTCGAAGAGAAGACGCGAGGCAAGGGAGCAATTGGTACCACACTCAGGGGAATCGGTCCTGTTTTTGCCGATAAAGTAGCTCGCCTAGGAATTCGTGCTGGAGATTTGTTAGACAATGGTGTACTTCTGAACCGCTTGAAGTCAGTTTTGGAACTCAAGAATGCTGTTCTGACCAAAGTGTACCAATCTTCGGCTCTACCACTGGAGGACATCTACCAACAATATTGCCGCTATGGGGAGCAGCTAGCTCCTCTTATCCGGGAAACTGGCTCCATAATTCGCGAAGCGGCGACAAAAGGAGAGCTTGTGCTACTAGAAGGTGCCCAGGGAGCTTTGCTTGACCCTGATTTCGGCACCTACCCCTATGTAACCTCTTCTTCACCGTTGGCAACGGCCAGCTGCATCGGAGCAGGCCTGGGGCCGCGGGGAATTGACCGTGTGCTAGGCATATTTAAAGCATATAACACCCGAGTCGGTGCCGGACCCATGCCCACAGAGCTGAAAGACAATATTGGTGACCTAATACGGGAAAAGGCTCATGAGTATGGTGCCAGAACAGGAAGGCCGCGAAGATGCGGCTGGTTTGATGCCGTGGCAGGTCGGTTCAGCGTTCAAATAAACGGCCTTAGTGACATAGCTCTGACTCACCTCGATATCTACGATGGTTTCCCTTCGATTAAAATATGCACTGCCTATAGATTCAAAGGTGAGACCCTGACTTCATTCCCCAGCAATGTCGCCACACTAGAAAAATGCCAGCCTATCTACGAAGAAGTGGATGGCTGGCAAGAGTCAATAAGTGGAGTTCGGAATTTTGAAAAGCTGCCCGTGGGAGCCCGCAAATACATGTCCCGCCTTGAAGACCTCCTTTCCTGCCCCATCAGTCTCGTTTCCATAGGACCAGATAGGAGGCAAATAATATTGGTAAAAGACCTCTTCAACTGACAACAGTCAGCTATCAGCCCTTGGGAATAGGCAAATCTATCTTGTAGTTCTTTAGCGTCGCCTTTATGAGATCGGCTGATCTTTCATCAGGCCCGACGAGAGGCAAGCGAGGTTTACCCACTGGAAAACCTACATGATTCAGAGCCCACTTGACAGGTATGGGATTAGAGACAATGAACAGAGCGTTTATCAGAGGCAATAAGGATCGGTGGGTCTTGGCTGCTTCTTCAGATTTACCGTCGAGGAACTTCTCTATCATGCTCTTAATCTGGACTCCCACTAGATGGGAGGCGACGCTAATCACTCCGTAGCCGCCCAAAGCAAGTATGGGCAAGGTATCGCTGTCATTGCCACTGTAAACCAAGAAGCCCTCCCTCGTTCCTTGGATAATCTCAGCTATCTGGCCGAAATTACCACTGGCCTCCTTTACCCCTATAATATTATCAATCTGGCTCAGCTTGATCAGCGTATCGGCAGTAAGGTTGGCAACCGCACGCGATGGCACATTGTAGATGATGCAGGGCAAGGTGGTACTCTGGGCAATAGCTTTGAAATGCTCCTGCAATCCCTGCTGGGTCGGCCTACTGTAGTAGGGAACTACCAAGAGACAAGCGTCTACTCCCATTCTCTCCGCTTGCCTAGTTACCTCTTGGCTTTCTCTGGTATCGTAATTACCTGTGCCAGCAACCACTGTTCCGCGGTCGGCTATCGCCGATTTTATTTCAGCAAAAAGCCGCAATTTCTCTTCCCGGTCCAGAGTCGGAGACTCGCCAGTGGTGCCTGAGATCAACAACCCATCGCTGCCGGAATCGAGCAAACATAGCGCCAATGTCTTAGCCTGTTGATAGTCAACCTCGCCACGAGCATCAAAAGGTGTTACCATGGCTGTCAACAGGCGACCGAGCATGCCCCCATCCCCTGACTTTCGAGAGCTTTTGCGGACTCCCAGCTTATTCATTCAAACTGGCCAGACTCTCCTTAGGGCATATCCAACCCCTCTCTATCCCTTCCTCAGCAATCTGCACAACATTCAGTGCCGCCCCTTTACGGACATTATCAGCCACTATCCACATAACAAGTCCATTAGGGTGTGATACATCCCTTCTGATTCGGCCTACAAATACATGATCTGACCCACTAGCAGCCCAAGGCTGAGGGTAGAAGCTGACCGTAGGATCGTCAAGTACCCTGACTCCCCCAGCCTGTGCCAAGATCTTCTTTGCTTCTTCAGGCGTAATAGGCGAACTGAATTCTACGTTAACTGCCTCGCTATGCCCAAACCAGACAGGGACCCTGACACAGGTGGCCGAAATAGCCATGGTTTCAACATGCAATATCTTGCGCGTTTCTTCTGCCATTCTTTGTTCTTCCTTAGTATATCCATTGTCCAAGAAGACGCCGATCTCCGGCAGTATATTGAAGGCTATCTGATGAGAGTACACATGAGGACAGATACGGCGCCCTTCCAAAACAAACCGGGCCTGATTTGTCATTTCTTTCAGAGCCGCACTACCACTACTCGATACCGACTCGTAAGTGCTGACCACAATTCGCCTTATGGCGTTAGCCTTGTGCAAGGGAGAGAGCACGACCACCATTTGTATTGTGGAGCACTTCGGACTGGCAATTATCCCTTTGTGCCATCCTATATCCCCAGGATTTACCTCCGGAACTACCAGGGGCACTCTAGGGTTCATCCTGAAAGCGCTGCTATCATCAATGACCACTGCTCCAGCTTCGGCGGCCAGAGGCGCTAACCTGCGACTGACATCAGCACCAGCACAGAAAAAGGCAACATCCGCATCGCGAAATGCCTCCGTTTTCGCTTCCCTAACCTCAATCCTCTGATGATTAAACATGAGCTTCACTCCAGACGAATACTGAGGGGATAGTAACTGCATGGAAGCTACGGGGAACTTGCGCTGCTCCAGTACTTTGACAACTTCCTGCCCTACGATATCGGTAGCACCAACAACAGCTACGTTGAATCCTTCCATGGTATTTCCTATAGCTTCAGCAAGGCGTCCAACCCGTAGGTCACCCCCTTGCGTTTTGTTACTTCCTTAATTGCCAGAATAACGCCAGGCAGATAACACTCCCGACTTATGGTATTCTGACGCAGGCTCAAAGTTTCACCTGCCCCACTAAATACGACTTCTTGCCCAGCCACAAGGCCTGGCAATCTCAGACTATGGATAGCTATGCCATCTATTTCCCCTCCTCTGGTATCGCTGAGTATTTCATGCGTAACTTGAGGATAGATGAATCGTTTGCCGCGCGCCCGCGACATCGCTCTAGCTGTGGCGATAGCCGTCCCTGACGGAGCGTCAGCCTTTTTGTCGTGATGCATTTCGATGATTTCGGCGTGATTGAAGAACTTGGCCGCAAGTCTAGATAGATGTATCATAAGTGCCGCCCCCAGAGAGAAGTTAGGTGCCACTACCACCCCTACTTTGTGGACTCTGCACAGTTTCTCGATCTCGGTCAAGTCCTCCTGAGAAAGGCCTGTGGTGCCTATTACCATGTTGACTCTCTGCCTGATAGCGGTGCGCGCCGCTACCATCGACACCTCGACACTGGTGAAATCTACCACCACATCCGCATCGCAGCTCTTCAAAAGCGAATCTAAATCGGAGGAAAGCGGTATCAGTTCGGGGGCCTCAGTCAGAGGAAGATATTGCTGAGTTACCTCTTTTTCCACAGCGCCCACCGCCTTTAATCCGGGCTCGCAAACCACAGCTTTGGTTATCTCTCGCCCCATCCTGCCCAAAGCGCCATTTATGACTACCCTTATAGGTTCTAAAGAAGAAGCCATGTTCGTTTCTCCCCCCAACACCAAAGCAGTCTATTTACTACGTCTGCCATGCTGTTCACCCCTGCCGCGGGAGTGAACAAATTTCCTTTGATGGTACTTGGGTGCCGACGAATTCCTGACCTTAGCTCCAGGGACGTTGGAAAGTCCCTCCAATATTGCTTTGCGCGATAGATTAATCCTGCCAGAACCGTCAATGCCGATGACCTTTACCATCACTTCATCACCCACCTTAACCACATCTTCAACTTGAGGCACGTGATAGTCGGCCAACTCGCTGATATGAACAAGGCCTTCCTTTCCCGGCAAGACTTCTACCATGGCACCAAAATTGAAAAGCCTGGTCACCTTCCCAGTGTAGATCTCCCCTTGCTCCACTTCCCGAGTTAAGTCTTGGATTATTTTGATTGCCTTCTGGGCTGCATCTTCGTTTGGAGAGCCAACGAGAACCGCGCCATCGTTCTTTATATCTATCGTTGTCTTGGTCTCTTCTGTAATAGACCTTATGATCCTACCCCCTGGACCGATGACGCTGCCAATCTTACTCGGATCAATCTTTATTTCATACATCCTGGGGGCATAGGGACTTAGTTCGGAGCGGCTAGCATTAATAGCTAGACTCATCTTGTCCAGTATCTCTTGCCTCGCCTCACGGGCCTGACTTAGGGCTTCAGCCAGGATATCATAACGTATCCCTTGAAGCTTAATATCGAGCTGCGAAGCAGTGACCCCCCGAGTTGTGCCGGCGACTTTGAAATCCATGTCGCCGTAGCCATCTTCCATACCCACAATGTCAGTTAGGACAACATGGTCCCCGTCTCCTCCAGTAACTAGACCCATGGCTATGCCAGCCACAGGCGCCCTTATAGGCACACCGGCATCCATCAAGGAAAGAGTTGAAGCACAGGCGCTAGCCATGGACGTGCTCCCGTGAGAACTAAGCACCTCGGATACGAGACGTATAGTGTAAGGAAAATCATCCTCAGATGGGAGTACCGGTGCAATGGCCCGTTCCACCAAGGCGCCGTGCCCAATCTCTCGCCTCCCCGTGGTTCCTATTCGTTTCACTTCACCAGTAGAAAAGGGGGGGAAATTGTAATGGTGCATGAAGCGTTTAGTTTCCTCCAGACCCAATCCATCCAATAACTGTTCCCGACTCGTAGATCCCAGTGTAGTGATAGTCAACACCTGTGTTTCCCCACGTGCAAATACTCCTGAGCCATGGGTGCGAGGAAGGATGCCAACTTCACAGCTGACCGGACGAATTTCCTTGGCTTGGCGCCCATCCAAGTGTCGCCTCGTCTGCAATATCCTTTCCCTGACCGCAGCTTTAAGTTCGGTTTCAAAAGCAACATTGATTTCATCTTCAGAAAAGGAATCAACTGCCCTATTCTTTACTTCTTCCTTGAGAGCCGCTAAACCTTTGTCTCTTTGCAGTTTCTCTGGTTCCTCCAGAACTTGACCTAGCTTCTCACCTAGTGTGGCAGTGATTTGCGATAAGAGCTCAGGTGCAAGTTCCCTGGACTTGATTTCCACCTTGGCTTTGCCATAGGCTCGCTGTACTTCTTCCTGAAGACTAATGATCTCTTGGTTAGCCTCGTGTCCCAACTTAATTGCGTCGAGCAGCATCTCTTCAGAGATCTCTTTGGCCCCTGCTTCAACCATCACAATGTCCTTACCGCTGCTGGCAATGACTGCATCGAGCAGGCTGTCGTCCATTAGACCTAGGGAAGGATTCACAACTAGAGCATCGTCTATGTAGCCAACATGAACCGCCGATATCGGACCAGAGCACAGGATATCGGATAAAGTCAAGGCTGCCGAAGCGCCAATAAGGGCACAAATATCAGGATCATTTTCCTGGTCAACAGATAGCACCGTCGCCACTACCTGAACATCGTAATGAAACTTCTTGGAAAGAAGAGGGCGGAGAGAGCGATCAATGAGCCGACTGGTTATAACCGCTTCCTCAGTAGGGCGTCCTTCCCGCCTGATGAAGCTGCCCGGTATCTTACCCGCAGCATAGAGCCTTTCCTCATAATCCACCGTTAGAGGGGCAAAATCTATCCCCTCTCGGGGTTCAGACCCTGAACAGGCGGTAACCAAAACAACCGTGTTGCCGTATTGAACGGCGACAGCGCCATTGGCTTGCTGGGCAAATTTCCCCATCTGGATGCTAAGTGTCCTGCCGGCTACTGAACGCTCAAAAACGTCAGACATATTATTCCCTCAAACTCAGTCTGTTAATAAGAGAATAATACCGCTCGGGTGCTGTCCTGTTCAGGTAGCGCAGAAAACGCTTCCGCTGCCCTATTACGCCGTGGAGTGCGTGCCGGGAGTGTCGGTCCCGAGGATACAACTTAAGGTGCTCCGTTAAACGGTTTATCCTCTCCGAAAGCAAAGCCACCTGAACCTCGACAGACCCACTATCATTCTCCTTAACTCTGAACTGGGTAATGATTTCGGTTTTTTTCTCTTTGTCCACTGTTATAGACTCCCTAATTTAGTAATGTCGTATATCATATCACGGCAAGGAAGTATTGTGAAATTGACCAGAAAAGCGAGATGCCTTATAATTGGCTTGCAAAGGCAACTTTTTATGCATGAAAGTTGCGGCGTCTTTGGTATCTATGCCCCGGGCATAAATGTAGCTCAGACTACCTTTTTTGCCCTCTTTGCCCTACAACACCGTGGTCAAGAGAGCGCCGGGATTGCTGTCGCCGACGGCAATGGAACAAAAGTGCATACCCGTATGGGATTAGTGTCCCAGGCATTCACGGAAACAGACCTCGGTTTGCTCCAAGGATATATTGGCATCGGACATAATCGCTACTCCACTACAGGCTCAAGCAAACCCGCGAATGCCCAACCTATCATAGCTAGATCAGAGGGCTTGGCCATCGCCCTGGCACATAATGGCAATATCATCAACGCAAAACCGGTCCGCGATGAACTCCAGCAGCATGGTTATCAGTTCAATGCCGGCAGTGATTCTGAAGTCATCGGCAACCTAATTCTGGCCTCTCCCGGCCAGAACTGGCAGGGGAAAATAGAACACGCCATGCGCCGCCTCCAAGGAGCTTATTCCTTGGTAATCTCAACTGAGAACAAGCTGATCGGAGTTCGCGATCCCTTCGGAGTTCGTCCCCTTTGCTTGGGGACTATCGACGGCGGATGGTGCATCGCATCTGAAAGCTGCGCCTTAGATCATATAGGTGCCCAATTCACGAGGGAAATCGATCCTGGAGAAATCTTGGTCATTGATAGCCAAGGAGTCCAGAGTTTCAGACAGGAAAGCGACAGAAAGGCTCTATGTATCTTTGAATACATTTACTTCGCCCGCCCTGACAGCATCATCCAGGGCAAACTCCTCTATCCAGCCAGGGAGGCCATGGGCAGAATACTGTCCGAAGAATATCCTGTCGATGCTGATTTCGTCATGGGTGTTCCTGATTCGGCCACTGCTGCGGGGATTGGCTATTCTCATGCCTCGGGTATTCCCTACTGTGAATGTCTGTTGAAAAACCGCTATGTAGGACGCACTTTTATTGAGCCTGAACAAAGGATACGGGAACTCGGTGTGCAACTAAAATTCAATCCCCTTTCCCGCATAATTGCTGGGAAAAAGCTAGTAGTAGTCGATGACAGCATTGTCCGCGGCACCACTACTCCCCGTGTGGTCAGCTTGCTTAGAAAAGCTGGCGCCAGAGAAGTCCATCTCCGTATCTGCGCGCCTCCCATTCGCTATCCTTGCTTCTTCGGAGTAGACATGGCCACCAAATGGGAACTCATCGCCGCCAGGAAGACTGTCCCGGAAATCAGGGAGCACCTGGGGTCTGATTCTCTGGGATACCTCAGCCTCGATGGCTTAATTCGAGCTGTGGACCTGCCAAAGGATATTTTCTGCCTGGCCTGTTTCACTGGAGAATACTCTATTCCAGTCCAGATAGAAATGGACAAACTGGCTCTGGAAGCCCTGCCTCAGGAGGACCTCATTGGAGCCGACCATTAAGAAGGCCTATGCCCTCGCCGGTGTAGACATTCACCTCGCTGACAAAGTGAAGAAAGTTATTGCCCAGCAAGCTCGAACTACCTTTCGCTCCGAAGTCATTGGCTCAGGATTTTTCGGCGGCATGTTTCAGCTGCAAGGATATCGTGAGCCAGTCCTGGTCTCCAGCACCGATGGAGTAGGCACGAAGCTCAAAATAGCCTCGCTACTGGGGAAAAACGATACCGTGGGCATGGACATCGTTAACCACTGCGTGAACGATATCCTGTGTTGCGGTGCCGAACCCCTTTTCTTCCTCGATTACATTGCTGCGGGAAAGCTTGTGCCTGACCAAATAGAAGCCATCATTTCGGGCATAATCCAGGCCTGCCGAGAGACTGGCTGTTCGTTAATTGGAGGTGAAACGGCTGAGATGCCCGGCATATACTCTGAGGGAAATTACGACCTAGTAGGTTTCATCGTCGGGGTGGTAGAGAAGAAGAGAATCCTTGACGGCGGGTCTATTGCTCTGGGTGATGTGATTCTCGGCGTACCCTCATCCGGCTTGCACACCAATGGTTACTCGTTAGCGCGAAAGGTTTTTGGCATAGATGCCAACCCCTCGTGCCTAAATAAGTCCCGTCCTGAGCTGGGGAAGACCCTCGGTGAAGAACTGCTGCAGGTCCACCGTTCCTACTATCCTGAACTGAAGCCAGTCCTGCCACTGATCAAAGGCATGGCTCACATTACCGGTGGTGGCTTTGTAGGCAATATACCTCGCATCCTTCCTGAGGGAGTTGCTGCCCGCATAAAAAGGCAAACCTGGGACATCTTGCCAATTTTCAGAATCGTTCAAAAAGAAGGCGCTATAAAGGAAGAGGAGATGTATCAAGTCTTCAATATGGGGATAGGCATAACTATCATTTGTTCCCCCGAGCAAGTAACCAGTATCATGAGCATCTTGCCCCAGGGCAAAGTCATTGGTGAGATAGTCGAGGGAAAAGACAAAGAAAGAATAATAATAGATTGAGGAGGTACCATGCGCGCCCTAATTAGTGTTTCGGACAAATCAGGCGTGGTTGACTTTGGCCAAGGCCTAAATGAGCTGGGCGCAGAGATATTCAGCACCGGCGGAACCAAGAAATCTTTGGAGGCTGCCGGAGTGACAATACACAGTATCTCAGAGCTTACTGGCTTTCCTGAGATCCTCGATGGCCGGGTGAAGACTCTGCATCCCGCGGTCCACGGAGGCATCCTGGCTCGACGCGACCTTGCCCAGCATCTGTCTCAGCTAAGCCAGCATCATATCGAGCTCATTGACTTAGTGGTGGTCAACCTCTATCCCTTCGTGGAAACAGTGACTAGGGGCGGAGTCTCCTTGGACGAGGCGCTGGAGAATATTGATATAGGCGGACCAAGCATGATCCGCTCCGCAGCCAAGAATTTCCCCTCCGTCCTGGTAGTAGTTGACCCGGGCGATTACGATACAATCCTGGAAAAGCTGGGCCGGGGCAATATAGATTCAGCATATAGAAAGCGCTTGGCGCAGAAAGCCTTCCAGCATGTGGCCTTGTATGATACTGCCATCGCTCAATACCTTAACGAAGAAATCTTTCCCGAAGAAATGACCGTAGCCCTAAGAAAGGCCCGTGGGCTTCGCTATGGCGAGAAT
>CAYFSE010000253.1:0-3050 GCA_964345725.1 uncultured Dehalococcoidales bacterium | reverse complement strand
AAATTTCCACGAGACTCTGCGAGCGGCTTTTTTCCAAGTTGGCTAATCTTTATAACCGGGCCGATCCTAGGACCGTACTAGAAAACTGACAAGTAAATTTTCGAGACAGCCGGGTTGCCGAAGTGCATGGGTGACTCGGCTTTTTCGTTTCGTCACACATAACTGAAGACAAGGAAGGGGGTGATAGCTCAAAGATAGCCTAGAAATATTATCATTAAACTATAAAAAAGGAGGGAATAACATGAAAAAGAGGCTTACGATTTTAGGTGTTATAGCCGGGATGGTTGCCGCGGTTTCGCTGGGTATGGGGGGTATGGGGCCAGTGTCAATTGTCCAGGCGGCGACGATAGAGGTGAGCCAGCCTACGCAATTGACTGTTAACAACTATTATGAACGGGGTCAGTCTATCGTTTACGATGGTACAGATTACTGGCTTTTCTATGGGAGGTCTGCCACTGTGACTGGGAGTTATGATACCGGGAATCCCGACATCAACGATTATCAGGTTCACTACAAGAAGGCAGGATCGATCCCGGACCTAGCAGCAGCCACAGCAACGCTGTTGTCGGGAGCTCATAACTCCTTTGGCTATCTGGGGGAGACGGGTGCGGCCTACTTCGACGGCGCTGTGTGGGCCTTTGCCACTATTGTTGGTACTTCAGCGGAACTTTTTGGATGGTGGACGAACGACGGTGGTGCAAACTGGAACGAGGTCGGACCTATTATCACTGGTCTGAGCGACGGCCAAGCTCACCATGATGAGATTGTTTACAACGGTGAGCTTTGGGTGGTTGAGGGGTCTGGCGATTTTACCACGAAGCACTCTTCCGAACCGAAAAACGATTCTTCCTGGAGTACGCCGCTGGTCGTTGATACTAGTGTATCCGTGACAGGTGGGTTGGCTCACTTCTTCGTCGATGGAGGCGGCCTGTACCTTGCAGCCTACAGTAATACAAAGAATTACATCTACAGGTACAATGCCCCTGGCCCGTCTTGGGTCAAGATCGATGAGGTTTCTCCTCCCGAGAGATACGACCCAACTCTGTTCAAGGTGAACGACACGTATGTCTTCGCCCAAGCTCCTTGGGTGAGTGACGGTACCCCAGGAGGAAGGCAATACATTATCGCATGGTCCGAAAGCAACTTGGACAGTGCCTTCTTCGACGGTGCACCTACGTCGATCACGGCGGGGCAATATGGGGCGAATTCTTGGGTAGACATGTGGCCAATTGGCTTTACTGACGCTGGGGGCACTAGCTATCTCTTCTATACCTCCGAGAGGAATCCAAATGATCCATCCAGCGAAATCGATGGTAACATCTGGTACCTGGAGGTAGATTGGGACATAAACAACGATCATTACACCTATATCCAGAACGCCATCGATCAGGCTAGCGCTGGGGACATCATCGAAGTGGCAGAGGGGACATACAATGAGTCAGTCACTATTGATAAGGATGATCTGAATATGTTCGGTGGTGCCAGTTTCAGGCCGGCTATTACCGGTGGTTTGAAGTTCGATACTGATCTGACCGGTTTATGGTTTGAAGGCTTTCATGTGACTGGCAATGCAGTTGCGGTAGAAGACTCCATCGTACGCATGTACGGCGCGATAACAAATCTTACCATAGACAACTGCGTGTTTGATGGTGAGGATGTCTCCGGTCGACTCGGTTTCTCAGGTGGCCAACTCGAAGGGAATGTCACCATCACAAATTCAGAGTTCAAGAGGATTCTGGGTTGGGCCTTGTTCGAAAGCAATAGCGGCAGTGGTGGCGATGGGTCTGCCATGGGTATGGTCACTTTTGCCTGGAACTATATCCACGACAGCAACGGTTCCGTGGTATTCCGAGGCTTGTCTACAGACCGGACTAATATCGTCAACGTGCATGACAACACGTGGAATAACATCGGTGGCAACGCTGGGGAGACAGGGCAACATTGGGCGGCCCTGGAAGTTAATCGAACAGTGGAACTCAATGTTTCCAACAACATAGTAAATGATGTTGCAATCGGTCAGTGGGGTGAAGGGCAGGCCTTTCAGTTTTGGGACATCGACTACTTTGAAGTCTCAGGGAACACAATCACAAACAACGCCCAAGGCATCTTTATCTATGGGGACCTAGGAGGCGGCTTGGGTGGGCCTTTCCAAATGCCTTTGGGCTTCATCAGCGGCAACTGCATCATCGGTAACGACCAATACGGACTTTCAGCTGAACCCACAATCGGCGGACCGCTTGATGCCGAGGACAACTGGTGGGGTGCTCCGACTGGTCCATCTGGTGACGGCGCGGGCAAAGGCGACGCGGTCTTCGGTGATGTTGATTTCGATCCTTGGTTGAAATCCCTCGCGGATACCTGCAAGGGTTTCGTAACGGGTGGCGGTAGTGTTGACTCGCCAGCCGGCGCGGACGCCGATAATCCCACTGCTGCCGGACCTGCCACTTTCTCCTTTGTCTCCAAGTATGTGAAGGGTCAGAGCGGTCCCAACGGTAACTTGATGTTTCGGTTCACGGCCGGAGACCTCAACTTCGAGAGCACGAGCATGGAGTGGCTGGTAGTTACGGGCGAGCCACGAGCCAAGTTCGCTGGCGAGGGCACGATCAACGGTGTGGGCTGTTACAAGTTTATGGTAGACGCTTATGATGGTTCTTTCGATAGTAGTGTGGACGCTTTTGGGATCCGCATCACACCGTGTTCCTCCAGCAGCAGCGACCGTTACTTCCTGAGCCCGACACCACTCACCAGTGGAAGTATCGTCGTGCACAAAAAGTAGGTGACCATAATCGTGAAACCGTGATAGGGGGCGGGACCGGACGGCTCGCCCCCTGTAAACTTTAAGAACATTGGGTATATAGTCATCATTCCGGTGTTTCGAGGAAATCGCCGAGGCTAATGCCTTACGGTAGGACAGCAGGTTTTGTTCTTTATTTCAAGATGAAATCGATTATCAAGGGAGTATCCGAAAAGTATTGATTTGCGGTAGAAACATGCACCGGATGCAGACTGGCGGAAAATCCATAGTGAGCAACAGTCCCACAGTGGGCATG
>CAYFSE010000252.1:0-2700 GCA_964345725.1 uncultured Dehalococcoidales bacterium | reverse complement strand
GGTTTTATGAAGAATAGTGGCTCCCACCTGATCTACTAGGTCGTCGCCAACGACTGGCAGACCGTTATCCTCGTAGCGCTTGTGCCACGCAGCGTCACTGGCGATAAAAGCAGGTGCGGTGTTGACAAAGGCACAGCCGGCTTCTAGTGCAGTTTCAGCGTATTTTTTGGCAGCCTTTACGGCTCCGCTGGGAAGGAGGTTAATGACTATCTCGGCGTCACTTTCCTCAAGTCTTTGAACTACATCTGCCTCTGCGCCCTCGCTTATCTTGATCACGTTTCTTAGAGAGGTGCCGACGCCATCCAGAACAGGGCCTTTGAAAACGGGGACATTCAGATAGGGTACGTCCACGAATTTCAGGGTGTTGTTAGGGAAAGAGAAAATTGCTTCAGACAAATCCTTTCCAACTTTTCTAGCCTCGATGTCGAAAGCTGATACGAACTCAACGTCCCTCGGATGGTAATCTCCTAGAAAAAGATGCCTCAGCCCCACCGCATCCCCGTCTTTTTCTGTTTTTTTGTAATGATAAACGCCTTGAACCAAGGCTGATGCGCAATTTCCCACACCTACCAATGCAACTTTGATCTTGGACATGAAATCTACCCTCTTCAGAGTCAAGCAGCAAAGTTATAATAAGTTGCTTATTTGTGTAGCAGTAAGTTAAATAGCTCTACGTTCCTACCTGCTTTGCATCCACTATATACTTCCCTTAAATTAATAGTAAAAAAACAAACATCGGTTTCCTTCTCTCCCGAAACACTCTTGAAATTCAGCATAATCGCCCTCTATGCAAGCTATTCCCAATAGTGCAATAGCATATTGTAACTTCTTGAGATAAGGTTACCATTTTGAGTTGCTTATCTAACTCTAATGGCCCGCTATGACAAGGAGCTAGCGCACCGTCATTCCGTAGGTGGTAGCGAGGGTGCCGAAGTCCTCCCAGTCCACATCGCCGTCATAATCAATGTCCGCAGGATGGTATGGTGGTTCTTCAAATTTTGTTCCGTAGACCGTAGCGAAGTCGCCGAAGTCAACCCAGTCCACGTCGCCGTCGCCGTCAAAATCGCCGCCGATCGTTCCTTTCACCCACGCCATCTTTACATTGTTTGTCTCATCCAACTCAACAATATCGTAATCGCAATCCGCCATTATGACTAGCGTGTAATTGCCATAGTTTTCAGGCAGGAAGTCAAACCACACAATCTTTGAAGCACCTTGTACAAGACTTGTTGTCTTCTTATGGAACACTTCTGGCACCTCTTCCTCTTCCCAATATGCAGAGAAGGACACGTTGAAGGAGCTAGCATCCGCCGTGCCCTGATTTGTAACAGTCGCATTTATGTAGTAGGCAAAATCGGGCGTCGGCGTTGGATAAATGTAGATGACGTAGTATATGTAGGGCAACAGGATGCTTCCTTCGATGCTTAAGTCGGGTGCTGAAACCGATCTAACGTCAAAGCGTAGTGCAAATATGCTTGCTAATAGTAGTATTAGCGTGATTCCAGATACTACTTTACTCTTCATCCTCTTTTCTTTCCACGATAATTGTTGCAACAACTCATATTTTGAATTTTCGGTTAAACAATCCTTATACACTCATAGCGCGCATGCATGCATTGATGTTTGAGTGGTGAAGCGTTTTGCGTCAGTTGGCTTGGTTTTTGCGTCTGTTTCTCAGCCAGACGCATACAACAACTACCATGAAGCCCATTCCCAGAGCAGCCTCGGCTCCCAACGGAAACTCCGGAGTCGGCAGCTTTTCTGTGACCATCATGTCTGGTAAGCCATCACCTGCCACAGGAGCCGGACTCACCCACTCAACGTGGAACCACGTTGGGTGTGGACCAGGTTGAGGCGGCTCTATTCTGAACATGTCAATCTGGTCTGACGGACTGAATTTGCCGTCGCCATTGTCTATCCAGCTTTCCAACGTCCAACCTTGACAAAATACTGGCTCAAGTTCGTGCCAATCTGTAGCTATCGGATCTCCTGGAGGCCACGTGCTCCCCGAGTATTGTTCAAACAGGTAGCCGGATAGTGGCATGTTGTAGTGGCCATTTATTCCATATACTTTGTATTTTGCTCCAGAAGGATCTTGGTAGCCGGTCCCTGCAACATCGATCTCTAGTTCTGTATAGTCAGTTAAACTGTTTGACATGAAATACAGGGTGCAAAGTTTTCCTGTGCCGGTGGCTCCTGTTGGAGGCAATGGTATGAAGAATTCTGTGCATTCTATGTAGCCATCTCCTGGCCACCAAAGGAATTGTGGCTTATGTGGCGGCGGGAAGGGTCCTGGAGCGGGTGGCGGATAAGTGGCGAGAGACCAGTCGTACAGGAAGTAACCAGGCTCTCCTGCTAATGCTCCCACTGGCGTAAGCACAGAGGGGAGAAAAAGAACCTTTAGACCGTATCCATGCATGCCGTTTTCCGGCATTAATGTACCTGTATCAACCCAGACGTCAACAATAACGTAACCTCCTGGAGCTGCTCCAGGGATTATTCCGCTAGTACTGGAGAAGTACATCGTAAGGTCAAAGGTTACATCTCCATCTGCGGCTGTCACTGGCATCGTCATCATTACTGTGCTGATCGCGATTATTACCATAATCAATAATGCAAAGCAGCGTTCTTGCTTGGGTGCTTTCAACTTCATTCTCCTTCCTTTTCAATATAACTACTGTACTAACCAATATATGTCAT
>CAYFSE010000251.1:0-8244 GCA_964345725.1 uncultured Dehalococcoidales bacterium | reverse complement strand
TGGACTACGAAAAGCTCTCCACTCATCCCATCCTTTGCCCATTCAATATCCATGGGCACGCCATAATGCTCTTCTATGGTGCACGCCCACTTGGCAAGAATCAAGATTTCATCATCATTCAGTGCGAACCGCCTTTGTTCCTCTACTTTGACGCTTTTCTGCTCCGCTCCAGACCCATGTCTCATGTAGACCAATTTCTTATGCTTCGTCCCCAGCTTCTTCTCCACAATAGGTCTGAACCCTTTCTTTAAAGTAGGCTTGAAAACGTAAAACTGGTCTGGGTCAACAATCCCCTGCACCACGTTTTCTCCCAAACCGTAGGCAGCAGTTATGTAGACGACATCCTTGAAGCCTGAATCTGTGTCTATAGAAAACATGACACCGGAGCAGCCTAAATCAGAGCGGACCATCTTTTGCACTCCCACCGACAGGTAAACACTCAGATGGTCAAATCCCTTATCCACCCGGTAGGATATCGCCCGGTTTGTGAACAAAGATGCAAAGCAGTCCATCACCCTCTCTAGCAGGTCGCCTTCTCCGCGCACGTTCAAGTAACTCGTCTGCTGTCCTGCAAATGAGGCCGTAGGCAAATCCTCGGCGGTGGCACTGCTTCTCACAGCGACATCCACATTCCTTCCAAATCTGTCTTCCATCTTCCGATATGAAAGTCTTATCTCCTCCTCCAATTCTTTCGGGCAGCGAGAATGCGCTATCAAATTCCGCAGTCTTTCGCCTCTGTCCGCCAAATCCTCCATATCATGTGTATCCAGATCCACTAAAATGTCCCTGATTTTGTGTCTAATGCCTGCTCTCTTCACTAGATACTTGTACGCTTCAGCAGTAATGGCAAACCCGGGCGGAATATTCACCTCTTTCCTACCAAGATTTCTTATCATTTCACCCAGAGATGCGTTCTTGCCACCGACTAAAGTTACATCTTGTGCTCCGATCTCATCAAACCATTTCACAAACTTCATAGTCTTTCTCCGATTTGCAGAATGTGGTCATATTCGCGCATGCAGTCCCCCCCCAAACTTAGCTATTTGCCCCGAGGCAGGAAGACCAAAAGGAAATATCTCATTATATCATGCTCCAGTAAGTTGAAACGAAGAGGCACTTTCTTCCTCTCGCCCTTGGCTCTACTACAAGCGGCCTGTCCCTCATCAAAACCTCCTTTTCTTCTTCGCGGAACCCACGCAGAAGGCCATTGGGTGAATCCGTGGCCCACTGAAAGAACAGAGTCTCTCAGGGGGTAACTAGCCTACCCTCTTGCCATCTGCTGTAGCGCCATTCTAACCTTCTCTTCTAAGCTCAGCCCTTCAGAACCCGGAAGTTTAGAGATAGCCTTGGTAGCTTCCGTCACAGAGTAGCCCAGGCCAGTCAAGGCAGCTATGACATCGGCATTCTCCGGGGCCAAGGGCAGGGCCACCTCCTTCCATTCCTTTTCCAACTTGCCTCTGAGTTCAACGACAAGGCGGCTGGCTATTCTCTTGCCGATGCCGGGTGTCTGGCTCAGCAGATCAATATCGCCGCTGGTTATAGCCATGACCAGCTGCTCAGGCCTCAAAGCTGAGAGAATAGTTAAAGCCAGCTTAGCGCCAATTCCGGTGACGGAAACAAGGCTCTTGAACAAAGTCAATTCCTCGTCGGAGGCAAACCCATAAAGGGAAATGCTGTCTTCCCTCACGTGCAGATGGGTATAGAGGGAAACCTTGCCCTTCACAGCTCCTAGCCGACTTGAAGTTGAGCTGGAGACATATACCCGAAAACCTATGCCGCCAACATTGATGATAACGGAGTCGACACCACGATATTCCAGTATTCCTTCTAATGTGGCTATCATTCCGGCGTACGTTCACTGAGCCATTGGCTAAGGCGCCTCTGTTGAATGTGACACATAGCCACAGCTAAGGCATCTGCAGCGTCGCTGGGCTGAGGTAGCTCGGAGAGGCCGAGCTGGACCCTCACCATTTCTTGAACCTGCTGTTTATCGCTTTGCCCGTAGCTAGTTATTTGCTTTTTTATCTTGGCTGGTGAGTAATAGTAGACAGGCAGTCCCTTGTTGGCCGCTGCCAGAATGGCTACAGCTTGTGCTTTCCCAATGGCAAACGCTGACCTTACGTTGTGGCCGATAAAGGGTTCTTCAATGGCTACTTCGCTTGGTCTATGCCTGGCGATAATCTTGCCCAATTCACCGTAGAGAGAGCACAGCCTTTGCTCCATCGGAAGCCGCGCCGAGAGATTGACCACCCCACAATCTACCATATGCATTTCTTCTTCGCCGTCCACTACACCATATCCCAGGTTTACAGTACCGGGATCAACGCCGAGAATGCGCATGTTAGCTTTGACTGCGCAGCCTCTCTAGAGTGGTATCGGAAAAATCCATATTGGAGAAAACACGCTGTACGTCATCCAATGCTTCCAGCTCATCGAGAAAATTCAAGGCTTGAACTGCCTTGTTTTCGTCCAGCACCACTGTAGTCTTAGGCGTGAGCAGGAGCTCCGCCGAAATCACATGCTCTTGCTCTTCAATGACCTTTCTTACCTTCTCTAAGTCCTGAGGTTGGGTGTAGATTTCCACAAGACCATTTTCGGTTTTCACATCTTCAGCTCCGGCATCGATGGCTCGTAGCGCTATTCCTTCGGCATCCGAGGCATCGCTTTCTACAGTGACCACTCCTCTACTTTCAAAGAGCCAGGAAACACAACCACTCTCACCAAGATTGCCTCCGTGGCGGGTGAACAGGCGGCGCACATCTTGAACAGTGCGATTACGGTTATCGGTCAGGGCTTCCACTAGAACTGCCATCCCGCTCGGCCCATAGCCTTCAAATGTCACCTCAGCTAAAGCCGCCCCCTCACCTTCACCGCTACCCTTCATTATGGCTCTCTCTATATTATCCGAAGGCATGTTATTGTCGCGGGCTTTCTGTACCGCCAACCGTAACCGGAAATTGCTGTCCAGACTGGCTCCACCCTGCCGTACCGCAACTATGATTTCTCGAGCAAGCCTGGTAAACAGCTGCCCACGCCTGGCATCAGCCGCCCCCTTCTGGCGCTTAATATTTGCCCACTTGGAATGCCCTGACATCGCTATGCTCTACACCATTTTACCACTGCAACTCCCGAAAGGTAAAGCAAATATATTAGTTTGAGCAAGATGTGCGTTTGTCGCTATTATGTATGATAGAATATTCGCAGGAAACACAGCCTAGGTAACCCCCTGCCCACGCCTTGTGTTATGAACTCACTCGATAGCGTATTCAACGTACTGGCAAAAGAAGGGTTAACCACTCTGGAAGTCTTCCATAACAGACAGGAAGACAGATTCATATTGAGGGGAATGAAGGAATGGGAGGAAACCGCGAAGTGGGACAAATATATGGTTGACTTCACTCATGAGGATATTTTGACGGATGATTACAGGTCAGTAGGTACAAAAGCCCTGAGGAGAGTCTTCTCTAACCTGGGTTTAGAAGATTACTTGAGGAGAATCGAAAACCTCTTAAGAGAGGGAAAACACCACGGAATCGAGTTTTATTATAACCGCAGACTGAACATACGGGTAATGTATTGTAAGAGCGTTAATACTCTTGGAATAAGAAACCAGCGACATGCGATACGCGCCGGGGGAATACGGAGACATGAGCCAGACGAGCCCGAGATAGACGTTCTCTCGGATGGACTGAATCTGGCCAGAGCCATGTCATACAAAAATGCCTTAGCCGGTATCCCCTACGGTGGTTCAAAGATACTCGTTCAGTGTGCCCCGGTTGACCTTAGTGACCTTGAGGCTCTGGGCTTTCTCGCCCATATAATCGACAGGACCCACTCCTTTACTGGACCTGATATGGGATTTGAGCCGGCAATAGCTGATATTATGCGAGAGAGATTCACCAAGGCTATTACTGGTGGCATAAAGAGTCCGCTGGGTCCCACCGGCGGTGTCACCGCCTACGGAGGGTATCTGGCGATAAAGGAAGCCTGTGATTTCGTGTACGGCAGTCGTAGTCTGCATGGTAGGCTGATAGCCATCCAAGGGTTAGGCGCATGTGGCTACCCGCTTGCCGAATATCTTCTAGGGGAAGGGGCTACTCTCATAGTTAGTGATCTAGATAAGTCGAAGGTTGACAGACTGCAAAGAACCTGGGGCACTGATGTTGTCAAATCTGTCCATCCTGAGGATATCTATACGGTGAAAGCTGATGTATTTTCGCCCTGTGCTATAGGCAGCATAATAACTGAGGATATTGTAGATAGATTCGAGTTTGATATCATAATGGGGCTGGCTAATAACCAGATCAAGGCCACCGGGCAAGAGGGAGAGAGCGAGACAGCCAGACAGTTGGCCAGGGCAGGTATTCTCTTCGTCGTGGAATGGGCGTACAATATCGGGGGGGTTCTCGCCGGTTGGGCAGAGTATGTATTGGGGGAAGAAGCATCTTTTGCCAGAATAAAGCCCCGGATAGAGTCAATCTGCAGAGATAACTTGAGAAAACTGCTTGACGAAGCAATGGGAGCGAATAGAACACCAACAGAGCTGATATATGGCAAGGTTGAAGATGCCATCTATATGGGAGTTCCGTTTAATAAATATATATATGAAGGAGATATAGATATAGGTTAAGGTCAAAGTTAAGAACAAATATAAGTTGAATAGCTCTGAATTCTTCCGCGAGTTTTCAGCTTATCAGGTAGGTAGTTTTAACACGATCTTAACATTTACCCGTTACCCTGATGACCAAAGGTCGAGGTTTTCCGGCAGCTTTTCGTTCTCGCTTTTGCCCGAGGTCATATTGTGCCGGGAAATAAAATGTACCTGCCCGAAATTGAGCAGGCAGGCAAAATGAAACAGCCTTATGGCTGAAGGGGGTGGAGGCAAGCAATTAAGTATCTTTTTGAAAAAAAGCTGGAGACGATTTTGGGCTGTGATCGGTGTCCGGTTTTCACCACGTCAGGCTTCAGTGGAAGGATTCTCAGACAGCCTTAACATCTAGAGAAAGGAAAGAAAAAAGTGAAGAAAAAAGTGCTCTTTATCTCGTTAGTGGTGGTGCTAGCTCTCAGCGTGGGTATTGTTGCCTGTACTCCTCCAGCCGAACAACAAGAAGAAGAGGAGGAAGAGGAAGCATACAAGATTGGCATAGCCCAGCTTGGTACTCACGTTGCTTTGGATGCGGCGCGTGAAGGATTTATTGCCCAGATGGCTGATGAGGGCTATGTCGATGGAGAAAATGTTGAGTATATCGTGAGGAACGCTGAATTTGACTCGTCAACGTATGCTACAATCGCTGACTATTTTGTCTCGGAGCCAGTGGACTTAATCTACAGTATCGCTACGCCAATGACTCAAGCCTGCGCGGATGCAGTTGAGGGCACTGATATACCGGTAGTTTTTTCTGCTGTGACCGATCCAGTAGCGGCTGGGTTCGCTGAGAGTTGGGAAGTGCCCGGCGGTCAGGTAACCGGCGCCAGTGATTGGGCTGATGTTGAAGCCCAGGTGCAGCTGGGTATGGATATTTATCCTGCTGAGAGGCTAGGTGTTATCTATAATGCCGGCGAGGTAAACTCTGTGGTGCAAGTAGATATACTCAAGGATGTGGCATCAAGCCTGGGCATCACAGAGATTGTTGAAGCTACAGCAGCGACCACTGCTGATGTTTATGGCGCGGCACAGTCCCTAGTGGGCAGGGTTGATGCTATTTGGGAGCCTTCTGATAATACGGTAGCAGGAGCTATAGAGTCGGTGGTACAGGTTTGTGAGGATAATGACATACCGTTGTTTTGCAGCGATGTTGGCATGGCGAGTGGAGGAGCCATTAGTGGTCTTGGTCTCGATTACACTGTTAACGGCCAAACGGCCGGTGAGCTGGCAGCTCGAGTTCTGGAAGGAGAAGATCCTGGTACTATTCCAATTGCGACAACCCCGATGACAATAGTATATCTGTGTGAGGCTGCAGCTGAGAGGATGGGCGTGACCATTCCTGCGGAAGTCCTGGCTACGGCCACCGAGGTATGCGAACATTAAGCAGTCGCAGGGACGACAATCACCATCCATTGAATAGGTAAGAGATAGTGCTCCAAACTCGGAGAGGAGAGGGCATTGCTTGATGTTGCAGGTCATGTGCTGTCTTTTTCGTTCTATGAGGGGCTGGTATTTGGATTTGTCGCAGTAGGTGTGTACCTTACCTTCCGGGTTCTTGGTTTTCCTGACCTCACTGTGGATGGAAGCTTCACTCTGGGGGCGGCGGTTGCAGCCGTGCTTATTGCCAACGGTGTGAATCCATTCCTGGCAACCCTGGCTGCCCTCGGAGTAGGCTTATGTGCTGGCCTGGCAACATCATTGCTTAACACCAAGCTTAGGATACCGGCTCTACTGGCTGGTATACTTGTAATGGTCGCCCTCTACTCTATAAATCTAAGGGTTATGGGGGGAGCTAATGTTTCCCTCCTTCGTCAGGTAACCATCTTTGCTCTAACCTCTCAATTTCTAGGACTGGAAACTCGTATTGCTTATTCGCTCTTGGTTGCCGCAGTGCTGGCGGTGATTGTTTTCATCATACTAAACTGGTTCCTGCGCACCGAGATTGGTCTGGCGCTGCGAGCCACAGGTGACAATGAGCAGATGGTGCGCGGTGCCGGGGCAGACACTGATAAGACTACAGTACTTGGCGTCTCCATCTCTAACGGGCTTGTTGCCCTCGGTGGCGCAGTGGTAGCTCAGGGTCAGGGATTTGCTGATGTAGGCATGGGCATAGGGATGATTGTTATGGGCTTAGCCTCAGTGATAATCGGTGAAACACTATTTCGGCCCAAAGGTGTAGCCAGGCTTCTGCTGGCAGTAATGGGCGGCACTTTTGTCTACCGCCTGGTCATAAGTGTTGCCCTCAGGTTAGGTATGGCTCCGGGAGATTTGAAGCTGATCACAGCCGTATTGGTGGTTATAGCTCTAGCGGTTCCATACCTGCAGAAGAAGATACGGCGGGAGTGGCTGCCACCGGCGCCGAGATGGTAGAAGGATCATTGCGATGAGTGAGAATAAGAATTTGCTCAAACTCAGGAGGCTAAGCAAGGTATTCTCTAAAGGCACTGTGGACCAGGTTAGAGCGCTTGACGGAATTAACCTGGATATCAACAGCGGGGACTACATCGCCGTCATCGGCAGCAACGGAGCTGGAAAAACCACTTTGCTTAATGTCATTGCTGGCGTGTATCCACCGGAGAATGGTGGCCAGATTTTTGTCAATGACCGCGACGTTACCACACTGAGTGAATACAGACGCGCTCATTATGTCGGCCGGGTGTACCAAGATCCTCACATAGGCACTGCTGGCAAGATGACCATAGAAGAGAACATGGCCATGGCTTTGTTACGTGGGCAGCCCAGAGGATTACGAGCTGCCAGTAACAAACAGCGCAGAGAGCTGTTCCATGGGGTTCTGGTTCCCCTGGGACTAGGGCTGGAGAATAGACTTAACGCGCTCGTAGGTACTCTTTCAGGTGGTCAAAGACAAGCGCTGGCACTGGTAATGGCTACTTTGAGCAAACCAGCAATATTACTACTTGATGAACATATAGCCACGCTCGACCCCAGGACAGCCCAGATAGTGCTTGATTTAACGGATATGGTCGTGACACGGGAGAAGATGACTACACTTATGGTTACTCACAATATGGAACTGGCTCTTCGCCATGGTAATCGACTGATAATGATGCATAAAGGTAGAATAGTGGTTGACATGCACCAGCAGCAGAAGGCTAATCTCGCCATCCATGACCTCGTCGTTGCTTTCGAACGGGCCAGCGGAGAGGAATTCGTTGATGATAGTGTCCTGCTTCAGCCTGGCAACGTCGTCGGTACTACCGATTTATGATGAGGCGGACTAACGAGGCATCCTCACTCCATGAACAGACTTAACTATAGACTTGTGACCGGCGCCGCCGAATTGCAGGAAGCCTTCGAGGTCAGGCGACAGGTGTTTGTTCAGGAGCAAGGGGTTTCAGAGCACCTGGTATTCGATGGGCAGGACAGGGAAGCGCTGCATATTGTGGTCAGGGATGGAGGAAGAGTCATCGGTAGTGCCCGAGTTCAATTCTTGGCCGACGGCCGAGCCAAGTTAGAGAGAATGGCTGTCCTAAATCGTTACCGCCGGAAAGGGATCGGCAGGGGAATGCTCCTGTTTTTGGACGCAGTGTGGAAGGATAAACAAGTTCAACAAGTAGTCATCCACGCCCAGCTTGCAG
>CAYFSE010000250.1:0-36363 GCA_964345725.1 uncultured Dehalococcoidales bacterium | reverse complement strand
GCGGAATATGGGCATAGCCTATCCCATGCTTGTCGGGAAGCCTGAGAGTGTATCCGCACTTGCGGGAAGCATCGGCGTATCCCTTGACGGTATCACGGTGGTCGACCACACCAACCAGGGAAAGGTCGAGCATTTCATAACCGGGTACACAAAGATCGATCCGGACCTTCCGGCTTCCGCCCTAGAGCGCATGTTGAAAGACCCCCTTAATTTTGCGGCCATGATGGTGCGATTAGGCGAGTCAGACTGCATGGTGGCGGGGCTGAGCCATACGACAGGAGAGATCATCATGGCCAGTGAAATGATAATTGGACTGCAGGAAGGCATCTCGACCGTCTCAAGCATGGGCATTGCATCAATACCGGGATATGAGGGGCCGGAAGGCAATCTGCTGGCGATTGCCGACTGCGCTGTGTGTCCCGCGCCGGAGCCAAATGAGCTGGCTGATATAGCCATCACGACGGCCGACACTGTGCGTAATCTCATGGGCTGGCAGCCGCGTGTCGCCTTGCTATCTTTCTCAACAAAAGCTAGTGCCAGTCATGAACTTATTGATAATGTTTTGAAGGCTCTTGAGATGGTGCACAAGCGCAGGCCGGATCTGCTAATAGACGGCGAGCTTCAATTAGATTCTGCTATTGTACCGGAGGTGGCCGCTAAGAAGGTACCGGGAGACAGCCCCGTAGCCGGCAGGGCAAACATCCTTGTCTTCCCAGATCTCAATGCCGGCAATATAGGGGTTAAGCTTATCCAGCGTTTTGCTAAGGCAGTCGCTTATGGGCCAATGCTGCAGGGTTTTGCCAAGCCGGTAAGCGACCTGTCCCGGACAGCACCCATTGAGGAGATAGTCGGCGCCATCACGATTATGGTGGTACGCGCTCAGGGGAAATAAACCGTTTGCCGGCTCGCTAAAGAGAGGTTCAGGGCTTGGAAAGTGTGTACCATAGAAGACCTGTTTTAAGAAAAGTGGGTAACTGGTATGGATAAGAAGTACAGAATTCTTACAATGAATCCCGGCTCCACCTCAACAAAGATAGCCCTTTTTGAAAACGAGAGGGAGCTCTTTGCCACCAATGTCACCCATGACGCGGCAAAACTCAAGGAATTCCGCGAGATAAGCGACCAGTTCCCGTATCGGAAGGAGACTATACTCGGTGAACTGGCCAAAGCCAGAGTCTCTCTTGAAGGGATAGATGCGTTTGTCGGACGCGGCGGCGGTCTGGTCAGTCTAAAAGGCGGAACATATATCATAAATGAAACCCTACTCCATCACGCCCGGATAGGCTTCACCGTGAAACACCCTGCCACGCTCGGCAGCCAGTTGGCCTACGACTTCGCAACTGTCTATGGTGGAAAAGCCTTCGTCGTCAATCCTCCCGACGTCGACGAGTTTGACCTTGTTTCGCGGGTCAGCGGGCTCTCTGATGTTTTCCGTGAGAGTCGGGGTCACCCTCTAAACCAGAAAGAGGTTGCCATGCGCTATGCCGCCGAGAAGGGTAAGCGTTATGAGGACCTGAACTTGGTCATATCCCACATTGGCGGTGGCATATCAATCACGGCTCATCGGAAGGGTCGTATGGTCGATTCCAATGATCTCATAAACGGCGATGGTCCCATGGCTCCCACCCGTGCCGGTTCAATACCAGCCGTCGCCATAATCAAGATGTGCTATTCGGGGAAATATACTGAGAGAGAGATGTATGACCGCATAACCAAGACAGGAGGGCTGGTCGATCACCTTGGTACCTCGGAAGTCCGCGAGGTGGTGGAGCGCATCAAAAACGGCGATAGTCATGCAAAGCTCATCTACGATGCTATGATCTACCAGATTGGCAAGAACATCGGTGCCTGTGCAACGGTTTTGAATGGTGATGTCGATGCGATTCTATTGACCGGGGGAGTTGCCAATGATCCTTATCTGGTAGAAAAGATCACCGATAGGGTAGGATATATCGCTCCGGTCAAGGTCTATGCCGGTGAGTTCGAGATGGAAGCTATGGCCGCTGGCGCCTTCAGGGTACTTACCGGTCAGGAGCAGCCCAGGATATACAATGGGGTACCTGTATGGAGTGGTTTTGAAAAATAGACAGAGTCTTAAGGTTTTCGGGTATCTTCAGAAACCCAAATTTAGAGGAGCAAAGGAGCCGATGAGCAATGGGATTAGAAGATGAGATACTGGAGAAGATCATTCAGCGAGCCGCACAAGTTTTCAAGAAGGACCCCGCCGAACTGAGCGCTGACACGAGGTTTGTAGAGGATCTCAAAGCTAAATCGGTGAATTTCGTTCAGATAATAGCAGCCTTAGAGGATGCCTTTGACGTGCAGATCAATTTCATGGAGCGCAGGAGGAAGAAGACCTTGGGCGAAGCCGCCGAATTCGTGGCCCGGCTTTGCGGGGGCTGATTGGACCAGGATTTGGAGGTTCCATTCAAGCACTCGCCTTAAAGACCACAAAGAAAGTGGATAGTCATGGCTGAAACGAAGAGAAAGAAAGAAATCTTTGGCAACGAGGAGATCGAGGCTATTTACCGGGAAACAAGAAGGCCCGCTCCAGTGACAGCTGTGAAATCGACGAAGGAATCCGTAGATGGATTGGATGAGAAATCCTTGGAAGGGGCAGGATTTGGGTTTTGCCCTCCCTTCAACCCACGCACTTATCTTGCGGAAGACGGTATCACCTGCGAGCAGGATGTCGCCGTGACCATGCGCGACGGTACTGTTATATATACCGACATCTACCGTCCCGTTGGGGAGACAAATATTCCGGTCATCGTTTCATGGAGTCATTTTGGCAAGCGTCCGGGCGAGGGCTTTGACGAATGGCAGGTTATCGGTGTTCCGCCAGGAACGATTTCCCGCATGGCAAAGTTCGAATCTCCCGACCCAGGTTTTTGGTGTCGCCATGGATATGCGGTCGCCAACGTTGATCCCCGCGGCATAGGCCATTCGCAAGGTGACGTATGTATGTACGGCACGCAGGATGGACGTGACGGCTATGACTTTATCGAATGGCTAGCAACCCAGTCTTGGTGCAATGGCAAGGTCGGCATGAGTGGCAACTCAGGTGTGGCTATGACCCAGTGGCGAATTGCTGCCGAGCAGCCGCCTCACCTTGTCTGCATCGCTCCGTGGGAGGGCACTGGAGACCTTTATCGCGAGTCGCTTTTTGAGGGAGGCATTCCGGCGCTGGGTTTCTGTAACTTCATTGTAGAAGGCTTGGTGGGACTGGCATATGCCGATGACATGGTTGCTATGGCCCAAAAGCATCCTTTCATGAACGCCTATTGGGAAGACAAGATTCCGAAATGGGAAAGGATTAAGATCCCGGTCTATACCACAGTATGTTGGAACCACTTTCACCTGCGCGGTTCCATGGAAGGCTTCAGGAGGATCCGCTCAACAAAGAAGTGGCTCCGGACACACAGGGAGTTTGAGTGGCCCGATACGTATTCCACCTACGGTCTGGAAGATCTGAAACGATTCTATGACCGCTATCTCAAGAATATTCGCAATGGGTGGGAGCTCACCCCGAGGGTCAGGCTTGAGGTCATGGATGCTTACGATTATGTCTATCAGACTAATCGTCCGGAAAAGGAGTTCCCTCTCGCCCGAACTCAATATAAGAAACTCTATGTCGATGCTGCCATGGGCACGCTCTCATTTGAACCGGTTGCCAGGGAATCAAAGGTAAGCTATGAGGGCAAGACAGGGTCGAAAACTTTCGATATTAGATTTAAGGAAGACACAGAGATTACCGGTTACATGAAGCTCCGTTTGTGGGTTGAGGCTGATGGAAATGATGATATCGATTTGTTTATTGCCATCCAGAAGCTGGATAAAGACGGGAACTGGCTCCCGGTGAACGTATTGGGCGAGCCCCATCCTGGTGCATGGGGAAAGATGAGGGTATCACATCGTGAGCTGGATGAGAGGCTGTCTACGGATTTTCAGCCAGTCCAAGCTCATCACAAGGAAGAAAAGCTGAAGCCTGGCGAAATTGTTCCCGTGGATATCGAGATATGGCCGCACAGCAGGATTTGGCACAAGGGTGAGCAGTTGCGTGTGCTCGTATCAGGGCATTATATTCGTCCCGAAGGTTGGTTCGAACCCTTCTCCTGGGAGATCAATAACAAAGGCAACCACGTCATCCACTCGGGTGGTAAGTATGACTCGTACCTCCAGGTGCCTGTAATTCCTCCGAAATATCAGGCCGGCGATTGCATTTATCGCTAAGCACAAGGAAGAGAGAGCAATAAATGAAAGCAAGAAGATTGGGCAGAGCTTGCATCGCTTTGCCAGACTCTTTTTATGGTAGGTACAGTATATTCGGTACGATGGAGACCAACTATCCCCCAGCGTCACCAGCCGGAATGGCAGCAATACTAACTTAGGAAGTGGTCACCTTTATGGGGGCACATCAAAGAAAGTGATGCCGGAAGGACAGCCGGATACCAGAAGCAATTACGGCCGGGTTACTGATGAAGTCGTGGCCCGGCTGACCGACATAGTCGGCGATAAGAACGTCCTGGCGGGAGAAGAGCGGGAGAACTACTCCCGTGATGAGATGCCCGGGAAAAGGTCTTTCCTCCCCGAAGTGGTGGTAAAACCGAAAAACAGCCGTTCCGTAGCCGAAATACTGAAATTGGCCAACCAGAAGGTCATCCCGGTCACTCCCAGAGGGGGAGGGACTGGTCTCTCTGGAGGGGCAGCCCCCATCTATGGAGGTATCGTCCTCTCCCTGGAGAAGATGAACCGCATACTGGAGATTGATAAGGCCAACTTTGTGGCCAGCGTCGAGGCCGGCGTTCCCCTCTCCGATTTACTCAAAGCTGCGGGCGAGCAGGGACTCTATTATCCACTATACCCCGGCGAGGCCAGTGCTGCCATCGGTGGCAACGTGGCGACCAATGCCGGCGGAATCAACGCCGTGAAGTACGGCGTTACCCGGCATTTTGTCCTAGGACTGGAAATAGTGCTGCCCAGCGGCGAGATAATCCAGACGGGGGGTAAGTTCGTTAAAAGCTCTACCGCCTACGGCCTGACACAGTTAATCATCGGGTCAGAGGGCACCCTAGCGGTGATTACCAAGGTCCTGCTGAGGCTGGTTACCCCCCTGGGGAAGACGGAAATACTCTTCATTCCCTTCCACAACCTCCGTGCTGCCATAAGCTCTGTCCCTGACATACTGCAGCGGGGGATACTCCCCGTGGGCATAGAGTTTATGGAGAGGGATATGATCAACCTGGCCGAGCAGTATACGGGTAAAGAAATTCCCCTCCATGACCATGAAGCCTTTCTTATGATTTTTGTGGAGGGGGGAAATGACGAGGAGATTCACCGGCAGGCCAATGAAATCGGCTCAATCTGCCTGAACAATGGTGCCGTTGATGTCTTTATGCCCACCGGCAGCCGAGCCAAGAGGAACCTGCTGGAGGCCAGGGAGAAATCTTACTATGCCCTGCAGCATTTCGGCATGCTGGACTACGCCGACGTCGTTGTGCCCCGGAGCAACATAGCAGAGTTCGTGGAGACAGCACACCGGATGGGAGAAGAGCACCAGATACCCATCATCGCCCTGGGCCACGCCGGTGATGGCAACGTACACCTGACGCTGATGGGCCAGGCAAGAGACGAAGATGAGCCAACGGTAAAAGAGCTTCTCAACAAGCTCTGTCAGGTGGGGGTATCGCTGGGTGGCACGATATCCGGGGAGCACGGCCTTGGCTTTGCCAAAAAAGATTATCTGCCTATAGCTGACAGTGCCGGTAAGATAGAGTTAATGAAAAGAATCAAGAGGGCGTTTGATCCTAACGGTATTATGAACCCGGGCAAGATTTTCAGCCCGGAGTAACCGGGCAGAATGGAGACCAGCAATGGGACTCTCCGACAGAATTAAGACAAGCATGGCCGAGGGCTCCTGGATAAGGCGCATGCTTGAGGAGGGGACAATCCTCAAACGGCAGCACGGCGACGAGAATGTTTTTGACCTGTCCTTGGGCAACCCGGTGATGGAACCACCACCCCAGTTCCAAGACGAACTGCGGAAGTTAGCCAACAACCCCCAGCCGGGAATGCATCGCTATATGCCCAATGCCGGCTACGGAGAAACCCGCGCCGCTGTGGCCGAGCATTTCTCACAGGTGAGCGGCGTCAGCTTCTCAAGCGACCACATAATTATGAGCTGTGGTGCCGCCGGTGCCTGCAACGTTGCGCTGATGACCCTGCTCAATCCCGGTGACGAGGTCATCATCTTTGTGCCCTACTTCGTGGAATACATAAACTACATTGAAAACTGTGGGGGCATCCCCAAGCTTCTGCCCACGGACGAGCATTTCCTGCCTAAGCTTGACGCTTTTGAGGCTGCCATCGGCCCCAGGGGGCTGCCTGACGATGTAAAGGCCGTGTCTATATCTCAGTCAGCCCGTGACTCAAATCGACCGGAGCCCGAGATTGTGAAGAAACTACAGGAGAATGGCTACCTTCTTCTCAGTGAAGAAGCATTCTCTCTCCTAAATGAAGAAGAAAACCTATCCGTTGGAATATGCCGGTGGGAGCAAAGATACGCAACTTGCGTTGTCGTGGGTGACTTAGTTTTCTGCTCCGGTATGACTGGGCGGACTCCAGAAACAGGCGACGTGTCATCAGATAATGTAGCCTCATAGAGGCTTGATAGGGTTATAGAGCGAGGCCAGAGACCGCTGGGGAGAATAGAGCGCAAATCCTGAAGCATGTCACAGCAAATTAGGCAGAAATATGCTGGGTTCAGGGAAAGTTTTTCGGTCTAGAGCTTAGGGAAGGAGGTCGCGACTGAAAGAATTAGCTATTAGTTCCGACGCCCCTGGAGAGAGACTTTTTCTACTGGGCAATGAAGCGATAGCCAGGGGGGCAATAGAGGCCGGGGTTCAGGTTACTGCTGCCTATCCCGGCACCCCGTCAAGTGAAATAACGGAAGCCTTGGCCGGGGTGGCCAAAGAGCTTGACATATATGTCGAATGGTCGGTTAATGAAAAAGTGGCTTTTGAGATTGCCTTGGGTGCTTCCGTATGCGGTGTAAGGGCAATGGCAGTAATGAAACACGTCGGGGTGAATGTGGCTCATGACCCATTAATGACGGCTAGCTACATGGGAGCCAAAGGCGGTCTTGTATTGGTATCAGCGGATGATCCGGGGCAATGGAGTTCGCAAAACGAACAGGATAATCGCTATATAGCCGCGCAGGGTTATATCCCGGTTCTGGAGCCGTCCTCCGTTCAGGAAGCCAAAGACATGACCGTCGATGCCTTCAAACTGTCTGAGGAATTCAATCATATCTTCATGCTGCGCTCCGTGACCAGGGTCAGTCATGCCAGAGGCGATGTAGTTCTAGGCAAAATTACCGAGGGGAAAAAGCAGGGCAACTTCGCAAAAGACCCATTATTAGTATGCGTTCCAGCCTATGCCAGAAAGAACAGAAAATCGATGGTGGAGCGACTGGAGCGAATTAAACAAGTGGTTGATAACATGCATTATAACCAGCTTAAACTGGTCGCTGGAGCGAAGCTCGGTATCATCGCCTGTGGCATTTCATATGGCTATGCTCTGGACGCAATCAAATGGCTGAGATTAGATGATAAGATCTCCATGCTGAAAATTGGGACACCGTATCCGCTACCTGAAGAGCTGGTGAAAAGGTTGCTCGATTCGGTGTCAGCGGTATTGGTGGTGGAGGAGCTAGAGCCCTTTGTGGAAAACGGCGTGAATGTTATCGCTCAAAAGGCCGGTATGGTGATCAAGATACACGGAAAGGATGTGGTGCCGCTAATCGGGGAGCTTTCCACGCGGAAGGTTGTCGAGGCCATTGTGAAATTAACCGGTGCTAAGCCCCCGGTTGATTTTGCCAAACTGGACAGGCTCAAAGATGAAACGGCTCCGCTGCTGCCACTTAGACCACCAGCTTTGTGTCCCGGTTGCCCTCACCGAGCCGCTCTTTATGCCATTAATGTGGCCTCCAGGCGTTTTAGCAAAAGAACCAAGATAGAACCTATTCTCCCGGGAGATATCGGCTGTTACGCTTTAGGTTTTAATCCGCCGCTCAATTCCGACGACATTGCTATCTGTATGGGGGGCGCCTTTGGTATCGCCAATGGCCTAGCTCGTGCGGTTGAAAACCCGATAATTTGCCATCTGGGCGACTCAACCTTCTTCCACTCGGGAATACCACCAATGATAAATGCTGTTTATACCCAGGCAAGAATAGTAATGGTAGTTCTGGATAACCTAACTACCGCCATGACTGGTTTCCAGCCACACCCGGGCACTGGTTATGCTGCTACCGGAGATGAGACTGTCTCGCTAAAACCAGAAAGGATAGCCAAAGCCTGCGGAGTGAAATTTGTCGAGGTCATCGACCCCTTTGACCTGAAAGCGGCAACCCAGACCATAGAAAAAGCAATACGGTTCGAAGGGCCGGCGGTCATAGTCTGTCGAAGGTTGTGCACCGTGATTGACCTGAGGGAAAAGAGAAAAGCGGGAGAGAAGATCATTCCCTACTACGTAGAGCTAGACAAATGCAGTCCCAAGTGTGATGCCTGCATCAAACTTCTGGGTTGCCCAGCGATAATAAGACAGGGGGACAAAACAGTGATTGACGCCGCGCTGTGCACTGGTTGTGGAATCTGTGCCCAAGTTTGCCCCTACAAAGCCATAATACAGGAGTGAAGCAAATGGCACAAGAATTCAACATACTAATCACTGGTGTTGGCGGACAGGGGGTAATTTTGATGTCAGAGTTGCTGGGAAAGGCAGCGATTGCCGATGGATTAAGGGTCAAAGGATCTGAGGTATTAGGGATGGCGGTCAGGGGCGGCCCAGTAACCAGCATCATCAGACTTGGAGAGGACGTGTATGGTCCTCTCATCCCCCTAGGAAAGTGCGATACTCTAATAGGGATGGAGCCCTCTGAGGCACTGAGAAACGCAAGCTATCTATCAAAGTCCGGCTTGGTCATACTTAATACGGTACCGATAATCCCTTTCACTGTCTCTCTAGGTCAAAGTAAGTATCCCAGTCTAGACCAAATACTGAAAAAGCTAGATGGCATCGCCAGCAAGATAATCAAACTGGATGCCGCTCAAATTGCCCAAGATGCCGGCAGCCTGTTAGCCACCAATGTTGTGATGCTGGGAGCATTCTTTGGTACCGAGCTACTCCCAATAAGAATGGTAACGATACAGGAAGCGATCCAGACTCGTTTCCCGGCGAAAGTAGCTTCAGTGAATATGAAAGCCTTTGACCTTGGCTACCAAGCGTGCCGGCAAATGGTTAAATAGGTATTATGCCACCGGCTCCATAATATGCATGACCGTTAGCGGCACGTTGTTTCACATCGTGTCAATAATCAACTGAATCTCACAGGCGGGGCAGCTATTGACCACAATTCAGCTTCTTTTGCTGCCTACCATTTCTGACAATTCTGGATTGATGTCCACGCGACAAAATCTATTTCAAGACTAATTGGAAGCATCACTACTGGAAGCGCACATTCAATCTAAGAGCAGAGGTTAGATTATCCCAATGCAGAAAAAGTATATTCTACGGAATCACAGAATTCTTCAAAGCTAATTGTTCTTTAGATCGAGTGTGAGGTTGGATTCGATAAATCTTCATACAGCATGCAGAATCTGCAAGAAGTCCAGAGCAGATCGTCAATAAACTCAGGGAACCCGAGATTCACATCAGTGTAAGTCAAGAAATAACACAATCAAGCCCTGAAGTGAGTCAAGAAATAGCACAATCGTCCGCGTCGGCGTTCTTGGTGTCGAATACCGCTGGCACAGTAACGGTCATGCCTGCACCGCTCACCATCACCACTGCCTCACTGTCCAATGGTTATGTTGGCTCTGCCTATGCAGCAATATTGGCCGCTTCCGGAGGCAACGGCACTCGTAGCTGGGTGATAACCTGGGGGACTTTGCCAGATGGATTATCACTGGATCCGTCAACGGGTGTTGTCTCGGGGACACCAACAAGCTCTGGCACATCCGACTTCACCGTCCAAGTGAGCGATATTGCGGCAAGCGCCACAAAATCCTTGGCAATTACGATTAAGATACACCGTGGCATCAACTGGTGGCTGATAGGCGGTACTATTGGTGTAGTCGCAGTAATTCGTGGAATTATTGCCTTTTTCATTCGACGAAAAACCAGAAAAGCCTAAGGTCGCTACGACAGATCGGTCGGATCCTGCTGCGGAAGAAGTGCACAGAGTAGATTCAGGTCGTTTTCCCTAGTCAAGATTATTCGGATGGTTTATGTCACGCAATTTGAGTAACAAAAGCGTATTATGTTACTTAGCTGGAGAGTCCATCGAGTTGTTGTTATACAGCATTCCGATCTCGGGCAGGAGCGTCTAACTCAGTCAAATAGTTGAAGCCGGCCACGAGTCCCAAGAGGCCGCGACCCAGGCAGAATCGCAACTCTGCTTCGTCTGTATACGATATCAGGCTAGTTCTAGGGCTTCAACAGATTTGGGTACCCCAGACTACTCTGCCGGTTTTGTTAGAACCATATCAGGGTTCCAGACAAACCTAGTCGACGAAGTTGACAAGAATTTCCAACTGTGTTAGATTACGATAACTAACAAAGTCTAGGAGGGACTCAATGGCAGACATTACGATTGATGAATTGTGGCAATGGTGGCGCGACTTGGCGAAGCGCGAATTACAGCTGGAACGTGAGTACGAGCCTCTGCTTCGTGAGCATGCAGTTGTCCACGGTAAGCGGATGGCACTAGAAAACCTGATCTCGCAGGGACAGTTGCCGGCAATCGGTCAAGAGATTGCGTCTAAGTGGGAAGCACTTAGAAAGGAGGAGCAGATGCCCTCGACCGAGCGAAAGCCTCCCGACGTGGCCTATGATGTGCTCTCACGAAAGGGTGTTCCCATGCATTACAGAGAGATACTTAAAGAGGTGAGGAAAGGCGGCGTTGTCATAGGTGGCCATGATCCTGGGACCACTCTGATTGCTTACGTCGGCCGCGACAAGAGATTCTCGAAGGCAACAGAGGTGGGGCGCGGGTATTGGGGATTGGCTGAATGGATGAAGTAGTGCAACGACCTGGCAAATTATGTAAACGATGGCGAGGTTAAGGCTAATTCTAAACGACGAGTTAATGGAGAAGGTCTCAGCGTGTGTTGAGCAACTTTGGCCTGGTGAAGGTGTGACGGCGATCAGACGTTTCATAAGGGATGCGATAAGACGATATCTAAGGTACTGCAGGAATGACAAATCTTGAGCTGTGTCTTGAGGACAAACTGCTTAGGGGGATCAGCGAACTCGCTGTGAGACACTACGGAGAGGACAGCGAATCGTCTCGAGAGCGTGTAGTTGAAGCCGCCTTGAAGATGCGATTAGTGTGGTCAAAGTCAGTAGAAAAGGGGCAGCAGGAGACCGACGAGAGGGTTAGCAGTTGGGAGTTTTCACAACCGCCGACTATCAAAGAAGATACCGCTACTGTAAGCGACTGGCTATTTAGGAGGTGAAATGTGGCAACCACGCAGGTGATGAACGAAGAGCGACTAGACCGCTACATTCTGGAGGCAGCGAGGGCAAGCGGCTATGAGGAAGGGTTTGGTGTAAGGGGATGCGATCTGAGCCTCAGACATTGGTGGGTAGCATACACCAGACAATCAACGAGAGAACAAGCGGAGAATGACCGCTCGGGGGAATACCTGCTCACCTGCGCCAGGCTGTCAAGACAAAACGGTGGCATCGTACCGAGGGAATACGTAATATACGATGCTGAGTCAAGTGAGGACTTGAACCGCTCTGGCATGAACTGGCTACGCAAGGAATTAGTAGCAGGCAGGCGCATAGCAGGCATTGTCATTCCTTTTCAGGGGCGTCTGTCGACAGACCCCCTTCACCAACTGGCTTTTGAAAGAGAGTGTGTTTACTACGGCGTGCGGGTAGTGTATGGGGATGCCCCTACTGGTCAAGATTGGGCAAGCCAGACGACCAGGCTGATCCAAGCTCAAGCAAACGCCTTGAGGGTAAAATGCAACCGTGACAACGCTCTGGCTGGAAATATCGCCCGTGTTCTGGCTGGTAAAGTGCCCGCACACAGGGCAGCATACGGTTATGTGTATCGCACCGACAAGATTATCGAGCCGCGAACCGGTAGAGCGAAGGTTCTCCGCGCTTGGTGGGAGATAGATGAGCTGGGACCTGATGGAAAGCCAGTTTATGGAAGTCCGGGCTGGGTAGTGATGGAGATCTTCATTTGGATCGGAGACGAAGATCGCACTGCCTACTGGGTTGCCAGCAAACTGAACGAACTTGGGATTCGACCACCTTGCGGAACATCCTGGGATCCTAAGACTGTAATCGGGATAGTCGGCCGAAGGTGCTATACAGGCAAGGCCGAATATAACGCAAACGGTCGTGTTCCCAATCCAGAGAAACCCCTGGGGGATTTGACTCTGGGCATAAAGAAAACGCTTATTAGACCAAAACCTGAAAGCGAAAAGGTAACGTTCGATGTTCCAGCGCTCGTCACTGAGGGACAGTGGGTCAGGGCCAACAAAAGCCTCAGGGAAAGAGGGCGCGGCCGTGGTAAGCAAGGTAGGAGGATACAGGCATTGTTTCGTACCCGGATGCTATGCCCAAAATGTGGGAAGCCAATGTCAGTCATGCAGAAGAATGGGAGCGATGGAGTCTATTATTATTGTCGGGCACATTATTGTCCATGGTTAAAAAACCCCTGCACTTACAATCGCTTTGTTTCAGGCGCTTGGGATGACGAGATCTGGGAGGAAATCTGCACCACGTTAAGTGATGATGCTTGGGTCGAACAGCAACTGAACGTAGAGTTGTCTCAGAGTACGGATGTTGAGAAGCTCATCAGAGTGGAACAACTTAGGATTAGCCAGACAAAACTTCGGATCAGTAAGGTACAGGAGGGTTGGGAAAAGGGATTCTACATACCGGAGGAAGTGCGGACTAAGCTTACTGAATATCGTGAAGCGATCGCCAAGGCAGAGTCGGAGATTGAAAGACTTCGCAAGCAAATAACAAGCCATGCCTTCAGTGCCATTGAGACCGAGTTGATACGACAGGAACTGAAGGCTCTGCGCGACCGAAATCTCTCAGAGTCGACCTTCGAAGAGAAAGCCGACTTAGTTGCTAAGCTCGGTATAAAGATTCTGCCATCAGAGGACTTGAAGTCGAGGAAAATATGTTGCCGGTTGAATCTTACCAAAGTAGGTGATGAAAAGGGGCAGACCGGTTTTGCAAAAGTGACCTATGGTGGGCCATTGTGGATTCGAACCACAGACCCCGGTCTTATCAGGACCGTGCTCTAACCAACTGAGCTAATGGCCCTCGGCAGCCAAAATATAGCTTTTGTGAGTATGGCTGTCAAATGTATTTAAACCATGGATATGAATATGCCAGCGACCACCGAAGTGGCAATAGCGCCTGCCATGTTAGGACCCATAGCGTGCATCAGTAAGAAATTCCTTGGGTTGGCTTTCTGCCCCTCTACCTGAGCCACTCTGGCTGCCATAGGAATGGCGGATACACCGGCAGCCCCAATCAAAGGGTTGATCTTCTCCTTGAGGAATAGATTAGCTATCTTTGCTGCCCAAATTCCTCCAGCAGTACTAAAGGCGAAAGCTAACACGGCGAGGCCGATAATGATTAGTGTCTTGGGATTTAGGAATACTATCGCTGGCATTAGCGCCCCAACACTCAGGCCTAACAGGAACGTTAGCACATCTACAAATACGCCACCCGCCGATACTGCTAACCTGTCAGTAACGCCCGCGACAGAAAGCAAATTGCCAAACATGAGCATGCCAACAAGGGGTAAGCACGCAGGGACGAACAGACCGGCAACCAAAATGACTGCGATAGGGAACAGGATCCTCTCTAATCTGGAAACCTCTCGTGTCTGAGGCTTCATGTATATTTGGCGCTCCTTCTTTGTGGTGAGCAATCTTATTACTGGTGGCTGGAGTATGGGCACCAGGGCCATGTAAGAATAAGCTACTAGCGTGATAGGCCCCAGCAATTGAGGCGCTTTGGCTACCGTGAGATAAACCGTAGGAGGGCCATCGGAGCCCCCGATAATACCAACACAGACAGCTTCGTTTATGGTGAACCATCCTGTAAGATAGGCAATAAGAAACACAACAAAAACCCCTAGCTGGGCTGCAGCCCCAAACATGAAAGACGAGGGGCGAGATATGGCCGGGGAGAAGTCTGACAGGGCACCAATTCCCAGAAAGATGAGTAAGGGGATTACTTCGCTCTCTAACCCATAATGGTACAGTAGGTTCAGGAGCCCTATTTTCCCTTCAGCTATCTCCTTCAGGCCACCTGATGCCGGCAGCGGGATAACACCGGGCTCTGCCGGGGGATAAACCATCAGATTAGCGGAAGGTATATTAACCAAGATTATGCCTATACCTATGGGCACTAATAAAACAGGCTCCATCTTCCTGGCCACGCCAAGGTAGATAAGCCCGCCCCCAATGAAAAGCATCAAGATATTCTCTGGGTTTGAGATCAGCTCACCAAAAGCCCATTCATATAAGCCAAACATCTTAATTCATACCTTCACCAATTAAGTTCGGTCCTTATCCCTTGGGGCTCTTCTTCGCATTACAAACCCTATCAGCCAAATTGCAGTACTTAGAATCGCCAAGATGAGGAGGGTAGAGCCAAACCCCCCACCAGAGACCTTTGCTACTAGTTCCCAATCTATCAACTTAGTCCTGTTCTTTTTCCTGCCAGAGAAGAACCGCCGTACGCTTTATGATTTCGTAACTGAAGCCGCGGTAGGCCAGATAACTTGATAGGCGGCGGTAGAAGTCTCGATAATCCAAATGGGCAAGGGCGGGCAGCCGGCCAGAGCCCAGCCTATAAGCAGTCTCTTGATCATCTATATCCTCGGTCACCTGCTCAATGATTTCTGTGGCTACTTTCTTATCCTTCAATTCTCTCTTTATTAGTCGTTTGCTTCTAGGTCTGAAGGACAGGCGGTTACCCTTCCAGAATTGTGCGAAGGCAAGGTCATCGCTCAGATTCTGCTCTCTGAGTTTGGCAATTGCTGCCTCGGTCACTTCATTGGCAAAACCGCGTTTGCCAAGCCAGTGTCTGATTTCTCCTTCGCTGCGCGGGCGATAACTTAGATAGTAGTAGGCTGCATCAAGGCAATCATGCAAGGAATGACTATCTGTCAAGTGGCTTCTTTCTCTATTACCTCAAGCTTCTTGGGACAAGGCTTCTGTACCTTCTCCGAGAGACATGCTGGGGATAGATTTTGAAGCTCTTATTTTCTCTCCAAGTTGTGCAGCTAGTTCAGGGTGCTCTCGCAGGTAATCCTTGGCATTTTCCCGGCCCTGCCCCAACTTCGTATCACCGTAGGTAAAGAAGGCGCCAGCTTTCTTTACCAGGCCCGTTGAGACCCCGAGGTCAACGAGGCTACCCTCTTTGCTTATCCCGTGATTGAACATGATATCAAATTCGGCGCTACGGAAGGGAGGAGCTACCTTGTTCTTAACCACCCGGGCTTTTACCTTTGAGCCTACCGTTTCTGTGCCCTGCTTGATGGAGTCACCCCGCCTCAAGTCTATTCTCACCGAACTGTAGAACTTAAGAGCCCTGCCTCCAGGGGTCACCTCTGGATTGCCGAAAAAAATGCCCACCTTTTCCCGCAGTTGGTTGATAAAAATGACTGCTGTTTTGGACTTGCTGATGGCAGCACTCAATTTTCTCAGCGCCTGGGACATCAATCGTGCCTGCAAGCCAACATGGGCGTCGCCCATCTCGCCTTCTATCTCAGCTTTGGGTGCCAGAGCGGCAACGCTATCTACGACTATCACGTCCACGCCGCTGCTTCTCACGAGCGTCTCCGTAATCTCCAGAGCTTGCTCTCCGGTGTCGGGCTGGGACACATACAGATTACGCAGGTTAACACCGCAGTTGGCGGCATATCTGGGATCAAAGGCATGCTCGGCATCAATATACGCCGCAATACCACCAGCTTTCTGGGCTTCAGCAATTATATGCTGCGCGAGTGTAGTCTTGCCTGAAGCTTCAGAACCGAATATCTCGGTGACGCGTCCTCTGGGTATGCCACCTACTCCTAAAGCCAGATCGAGGGACAGTGCCCCGGTGGGGATGGCATCTCCAATCAATCTAGCCGGAACTTCCCCTAACTTCATAATCGAACCTTTGCCATATTGCCTCTCGATTTGCTCTATGGCCAGTTCGACTGCCTTCTCTTTCTCAGTGGTCACTCTGGGGACATTGTATCACGGGGGTGCGACCCAATCAATGATAAGGCAATACAAAGTCTACGCTTTTTGCTGTGAGAATCTGCCGGACTTTACCGTCGACGCTGAAGAGCAGTGTTTCTCTACTTGTCGCCGAGAATCTCTTCCAGGCGTCTAGCCTGTTCCACGCGGTAAGGGCCGACTCTGGTGCGGCGGACATCCACTACAGTAGCTCCCACACCGAGCCTGTCTCCAATATCGTGGGCAAGGCTTCTAACATAGAATCCTGAAGATACCTCGCAAGCAATGGCGAAATAGGGAAACTGGAACTCTCTGAGCTGCAGGGAGAAAATGCTTACCTCTTTTGGTGGTATATCCACGTTTATGCCCTTTCTGGCCAGTTGATAAGCTTTTCGTCCCGTTATTTTTTTTGCGGACAACGGCGGAGGAGTCTGCCAAATGTCGCCGGAGAATTCCCTCAAGACTCTTTCTAGTTCTTCTCTGGTTACTTCGCTATCGCTTCGCCGCAGAACCGTTCCCTCAGAATCGAAGGTATCTGTCTCGACACCGAGAACAGCCTTGACTTCGTAGGCCTTGTCCAGCTTGAGGAATGAGGATGCGTTCTTCGTGAACTTGCCGGTGAGTACAACCAGAAGCCCCGTCGCTAAAGGGTCCAGCGTTCCTGTGTGGCCAGCCTTCACATTGAATTTCTTCTTAATCCGTTCTACCACCCGGGAGGACGTAAGCCCTTTAGGCTTGTCCACCAGGAACATCTTGTCCATCCCCGTAAGTATACTGGAAAAGCCTATACTTAGCACTCTCCATTTCAGGGTTCTGTCATTGCGACGCACGATAATGCCGAAGCAATCTCGGCGGGGCAATGCGGGTGGGCGGAAACATAGAGTCGATCCTGCTCCTGTGATACACTACCAACATGGTCAAGCTTACGTTCTACGGCGGCGTCAGGGAGATTGGAGGCAACAAAATTCTGCTCGAAGATGGGGAACGGAAGCTTTTCCTGGACTTTGGCTACCCTTACAGTAAGTATCGAACTTACTACGAAGAATACTTGAAGCCCCGAGCCGGAGCGGGATTGCTTGACCTGCTAGTAATGGGACTGCTTCCCCAACTTGAGGGCATTTACCGCACTGACCTGGATACGGAAAATCTATGGCAGCGATGTCGTCGAGCAGAGCATTATCGCAAGCTTGAAGATATGGATGGAGTTTTGTTGACCCACGCTCATCTCGACCACTCCGGCCACATATCTTTCCTGAGAGAGGACATTCCGGTATACGCCACGGCGACCTCAGCTTTCATTGCCAAGGCAGTACAGGATTCAGGTAGACCAGCCTTCGACCAGCAGGTGTGCTATTTCACTCCCAGGGTAGAGGAATGTTTGCAGGGATGGAAGCAGGGGGCTTACATTGCCAGCAGCAGCGGTGGCCGTCAACGTCCCTTCCGTGTTGCTGATAGATCGAGGCTGAGCGATGAAGCCGAAAGATTCTGGGGGGAAGTCATCCGGCAGAAGAAACTTGATTCACAGCCGTTGGAGGATATCGGCAGATGTAGCCTTAATCTGCGTTGCTTCCCGGTAGACCATTCTATCCCTGGTGCCTGTGCCTGGGGCATAGAGACAAGCTCTGGTTGGGTGGTTTATAGCGGTGACCTGCGGCTTCACGGCAGGCGAGGTAAACTCACCGAGGCAATGATCAAGGAGGCAGCCCAATTACATCCTAGGGCATTAATCCTGGAAGGCACTAATGTGTACAGAAAGGCGAATGTTGCCGAGCGGGAAGTCTACGAGAATGCCTTCAAAGCTATTGGCGATGCCCGGGATCTGGTCATTGCTGATTTCCCTGCCCGGGACGTAGACCGCTTGCTCACGTTTCTGCAAATTGCCAGAGACACGAACAGGAAATTGGCCATTTTGCCCAAGGACGCATATCTTCTGAAGACTATGCGCCTTCTCAAGCCAGAGATACCAGACATTGCCGAAGAAGATGCCATTGTCATCTATCAGGAAACAACTGCTAGTAAGACTCCTGATTCATGGTTGCGACATATCTACCAAGACTACTCCAGCAAGGTTGTACTGGCTAAGGATGTCAGTTCTAACCAGGGTGACTTTATCCTCTGTTTCAGTTTCTGGGACTTGAATGAGCTGCCAAGCATACAGCCCCGGGCGGGCAGCCTTTATGTGTTTAGCTCCAGCGAGCCTCACAACGAGGAGCAAGCGATGGATTTCTGGCGCCTGCACCACTGGCTAGAGTGCTTCGGATTACGAGCATTCGGCCTCCCTGTAGAAAGAAGGAACGGCACCTGGGAAATACCAGAGGATGAGAAAGGGCTGCATGCCTCGGGGCACGCCTGTGGTCCGGACCTGCTGAGAATTGCTCGTGAGATTCGGCCGGAGGTGCTAATACCGGTGCACACTGAGGATCCCGAATTCTACGTGGACAGTCTGAACAGAAGTGGGATAAACATCATCCTGCCCACCGAAGGCGGGACAGTTGAGATATGACCATTCACGTCAGCGCTGGCAAGCCTACTATGGCGATCTCGGCCGGACTGGGATTGGCGACTATGGTGCTTACTACGGCAGCGGGCAATAGCCCAACCCTCACTATTCGCTTCAGGCTGGGATGCTCAGTTATGAACTGGGCCGTCGGCGGGTCGTTCTTGTAGTAAAGGTTCAGCGAGCCCTTCTCCAACTGGCTGTTGAGCAAGTGTTCATCTCTGAACTCATGTGGAATTCCTGCGCCATTGAAGCAGCGCAAGCTGTGGTGACCATCAAGCACAGTAGTGTTAGGCGCGCAATTCCTAAGTATCACAAAGGACGTTAACACCTCTGTCCTCAAGCTGAGGCAGGTATGTGCTGACAGACTCAGTATTTAACGGATTACCTCGAAGGTCGATCCCGTCCCCTACTGAAAACCCTTCATTGTCCAGCAGGGCTTCGATGGCAGTTATTTGGTTGTCGCGGAGACCAAGGCAGATTTCTATCCCCTCTCTCTCATCGAGCCACCAATCTTGCTCAACTTCGCCAATCCTAGTCAAACCGGAAAGGGGCGATATGTCGGTAATGTTATTGCTGTCGAGCAAGATGACGGTCAAATTGGTGAGATTGGACACAGAACTTATGTCCGCTATCTGGTTGTGGTCAAGCGTGAGCCGCGTTAGATTATTAACTCCGGAAAGGCAAGATATGTTATTTACTTGGTTCCTCCCGAGACCGAGCTCTCTCAACCTGGTGAGGCTAGCAAGGAAGGATATGTCGGTTACTTGGTTCTCCTCAAGCCACAGTGTAGTCAGGCTGGTTAAGTTACCAAGCGCGGATATATTGCTTATCTGGTTCTCTTCAAGAGAGAGCGTTGTCAGCTTGGTGAGGTTGGCAAGTGGGGATAGATCCCTTATCTGGTTTGTGCTAAGAGAGAGCGTTGTCAGACTGGTGAGGCTAGCAAGAGAAGATATATCGCTTATCTGGTTCTCCCCGAGACCGAGCCCTGCCAAGCTAGTAAGGTTGGAAAGGGGGGATATATCGCTTATCTGGTTTGTGCCAAGAGAGACCGTTATCAGGCTGGTGAGGCTAGCAAGAGGAGCAATATTGCCGATCTGGTTCTGCCCGAGAGACAGCACCTCCAGGTTGGTGAGGTTGATAAGGGGGAACATATTGCTTATCTCGTTTGCCCAAAGACCCAACACTGTTAGGCTGGTGAGGTTGGCAAGTGGGGATACATCGGTTACGTTATTAGACTCAAGACCCAGCCAGATCAGGTTGGTTAGGTCGGCAAGGGCGGATATATCGGTTATCTGGTTCGCGGCGAGCGACAACATTGTTAGCTTGCTGAGATCGGCAAGGGGGGACAAATCGCTTATCTGGTTCTCCGCTAGAGTCAGCCATGTCAGGCTGGTGAGCTTAGCAAGTGGGGATAGATCACTTATCTGGTTATCCCAAAGCCCCAGCGCCTCCAGGTTGGTGCAATACTCAAGCCCCGTCAGGTCTTGGATGTCTCTGCTGGCAGCATCCAGTTCCTGCAACCAGGCAAGCTCGGAGGCATAGATGTCTCCCTCCGGCTTGTTCAAGGCTTCCCTGACGGCAGCCTGCAGGCCGGCATCAGGGATGACGACCACCGTGTCCCCACAGCCTAGCGGACCTGCGGCACACAATCCCAGGACCAGCATCAACGTGATCACTATTGGGAGGCGTCTCCACACTCTTGACTTAGTCATCTCTGCCATCCTTTCACTAACTAGACTACGGACGACGATGGCAATCTACCGTCATTGTGGCTCGCTACACCCTCAACTTTGTGCGTGCGGTCCTCGGTCTGTCCGCTCTCAACGCGTAATCGGCAACGCAAGGCCTTTCTCTATGATGACATACTGGCTTTCTGTAGAGTCCAGTTTTCCCGAAGTCTCTGCCTTATGGTGCTATTGCATCACGCTCTGGCAGTATTATACCACCCTAATGATGTCAAGTCTTTTCCCTTGCTTTTCCCGCGAGTTCATCTGTGTTCGGCGGATTTGTGGCAACCTGCAATCGGTAGCAACTGGGCGCCAATTCATGCATCGTTTGTACGATTCAGTGCCCGGGAAGCGAGGTGAGATCAAGTGATAGGTTATCCACAACTGCAGTGGCTGACAAAGTCAGCGGTTGTGGAGCGGTCACCGTCCACGGTCATGGCAGTGTTGATGTCAGCAACGGTGGCCACGCTGGTCAACTGGCCAAACCCGTAGCCGGCATCAGGGACAGCCACAAGGGGGATCAACGAAATGGGCCGTGATAGTGTAGTTGCCATTCATGGTGATGGTGGTTATGGCAGAGTTGACATCAGCAACGGTGTCCACATCGCCAGTCCAGTTGACAAACCTCCAGCTACTGCTCTCTGGCACGGCCTCCAGGTTGACTACGGTTCCCTCGTCGAAGGCAAAAGTCCCCTCTCCAGGAACGGTTACCAATCCTCCGTCCGTGCTAGAGATGGTTAGGTCATACTGTGTGACAAGTCTGACAAAGTTGGCTGTTATGGAGTAGTCATCATTCATGGTGATGGTGGTGGTAGCAGCATTCACGTCGGCGATTGCGCCCACGTCGCCAGTCCAGTTGACAAAGCGATACCCCTCTTCAGCTTCAGCCACCAGGTCGACCACTGTTCCCTCATCATAGGTGGAAGTCCCCTCTCCCGGGGTGGTTACCGACCCGCCAGCGGTGCTGGAGGTGGTAAGGACGACTTTCCCTGGAGGTACCTGCTCGAAGTTGGCGGTGATGGAATAATTGTCGTTCATGGTGATGGCCGTTGTGGGAGCGTTGACATTGGTAATGGTGCCCACGTCGCCAGTCCAGTTGATGAAGTAGTAGCCGCTATTTGCCGTCGCCACCAGGTTGACCACTGTGCCTTCATCATAGGAGAAGGTCCCTACACCAGGGGTGGTTACCGACCCACCAGCGGTGCTGGAGATAGTGAGGTCATATAACGCCACGAAGTTGGCCGTTATGGAATAATCTCCATTCATGGTGATGGTGGTTGAGGCAACGTTGACACTGGCAATAGTGCCCACGTTGCCAGTCCAGTTTGCAAAATTGTAGCCACTGGCTGGGCTGGCCACCAGGCTAACCACTTCCCCAACGTTATATAAGAAAGCCCCTTCACCAGGAGTGGTTACTGAGCCACCAGCGGTGCTGGAGGTGGTAAGGGCGACTTTCCCAGGAGGTATCCACTCAAAGTTGGCGGTTATGGAATAATTGTCGTTCATGGTGATGGTGGTTGTGGGAGCGTTGACATTGGTAATGGTGCCCACATCGCCAGTCCAGTTGATGAAGTAGTAGCCACTATTCGCCGTTGCCACCAGGTTGACTACCGTGCCATCGTGATATTTGAAAGTCCCTTCCCCGGGTACTGTGACGGAGCCACCACTGGTACTGGAGGTGGTAAGGTCGTACTCCGCTAGTTCTTCAAAGTTAGCCGTCATGGAGTAGTCGCCATTCATGGTGATGCTGGTTGAGGCAGCGTTGGCATTGGCAACGGTACCCACATCGCCAGTCCAGTTGACAAACCCGTAGCCAGGATCCGGAGTCGCCACCAGTTTCACTACATCACCTTCGTCATAGACAAAAGTCCCTTCTCCGGGAGTGGTTACCGATCCCCCTTCTGTGCTGGAGACGGTGAGGCTGTACGGTTTGGCGAAGTTGGCTGTTATAGAATAGTCATCGTCTACGGTGATGGTCGTTACTGCGGCATTGACATCGGCGATGGTGCCCACGTCGCCAGTCCAGTTGACAAAGTGATAGCCAGGATATGGAACCGCCACCAAAACAACTGTATCACCCTGTTGTGGGCAATAGGAAAACCTACCTTCTCCAGGCTTGGAGACGTCACCACCATCCGTACTATCGATAGTTAGGTGGTACTCGGTTACTGGGGTGGTGCACGCGATGCTACTACCTGCAATCATACATAGTAGAGCTGTGATTAAAGCGACCACAATCAAGTTGTTTTTCATGTCTCCCTCCTTATGTAACCCTTTGGCCCTCCGCCGAGTATGATTTCGGTTTCCCCAAACTCCCAACCGTATAGCATTATTATGCCACTTCCTCCTCCGCTGTCAAGACTGGAAGGAGTCAACTCTGTTTTTCTCTGCTATGAAATGTGTCACCCCAATGAAATCAACCACTCGCAAGAAGCGACAGCACGCCTACCTTCAGTTCTGGTCTCAGGCGGCGCAAAAATCCTCTTAACCTTTGCCTTAGGATTGATACCCTTGTAGAAACCGTTGCGAATCCGCAAGCCTCCGGCTCCGCAATCATAATAGTCCAGCCCCCATCTCTTGGCGGCACGCTGCGCCGAGCAATCGAGTGTGCGCATTCTGAAGCTGTTTGCAGTCAGTCCCTCTATTTCGACACTCTCAAAAATCGCCCAGTGCGAGCATTTCAAGAACCTCGCCAGGTCCTTGATTTCCTTCCTCGGAAAACCCAGAACTTTGACCAACCGTCTGGCTTCCTCTGCCCCATAGGCTTCGTAAAGCTGGTAGTGTTCCTTACTCCCGTACAGTTCGGGAGCTTTCTGCTGCATGAGTCCTTCAAACCTCATCCACACCTAATTAAGGCTATACATCTGCTGGAGCATAACGGCATAAAGGGCATCTTTCTTGATGGTGCGGATGTTTAACATCTGTTATTCCTCCGAGCTAGTCGTCTAGATTTGCACCGTGTTGGTTCGCATTATATCACCCCGTATTACGAAGACTGAAAAGAGGTATAATGTCGTCTGTGATCATGGATTTTCATACCCATATATTTCCTCCCTGGCTGAAGGAACGGCGTGACGAGTATATGAAGCGCGATGCTTGCTTTTCCTTGCTTTATTCCCAACCAAAAGCCAGGCTGGCCACGGCCGAGGAATTGGTTGCTGATATGGATGAAGCCGACATTGAGTTGTCCGTTGTTCTCAACATCGGTTGGGCAAGCCACGAACTATGTGTGAGAACGAACGACTACATCTTAGATTCAGTATCGCACTATCCCAAAAGGCTCATTGGGTTTTGCGCTATTCAGCCCGGGGCCGGAGATGCTGCCATAGCCGAGATAGAGCGGTGTGCTAGAGGTGGGGCTAAGGGGATTGGTGAATTGAGGTCGGATGTACAGGCCTTCGACCTCACTGATAAGACGACAATGAAGCCATTGGTTGATGCCGCACTAGAGCACGACTTGATCTTACTGACCCACTCTTCTGAGCCAGTGGGGCATGAGTACTCTGGCAAAGGTAGCATCACCCCGGACATTCTCTACTCATTTGTCACGGCATTCCCGAACCTGAGAGTCGTTTGTGCTCACTGGGGTGGCGGCTTGCCTTTCTATGCCCTGATGCCTGAAGTAGCCAGGGGTCTAGCCAATGTCTTCTTTGATACCGCAGCCACCGTTTTCCTTTACAGGCCCGAGATCTTTGAGCAGGTGAGTCGCATCATCGGCAGTGATAGAATCCTTTTCGGCACCGACTATCCCCTTATGCACCAAGACCGGGTGCTTGCTCAGGTTCAATCTGCGCGACTTCCTGCCAAAGACAAGGCTAGAATCCTGGGGGATAATGCTCAACAGATGCTATACTGTGATGAAAGAGCAAAATCGTAGCATAGTTGTAGTCTCAAATAACAAAGGAGGCAAACAAATGGGGACAAAAGGGAGAAAGAACATCAAGAAGCCGAAAAAGGACAAGAAGAAGGCAAAGTAGATACTTGCCACAAAGTGCGACGTTGCTGCTCTGAAAAAGAGGATTGAGGTGAAGCTGAAAATGGACAGACGAGCAGAAGCGCCACGTAATCCTGGGCAAATTCGGTCCTTTGTCGCTATTGAACTGCCTGAGGAGGCTAAGAAAGGGCTAGCCAGGCTAAGAAAAGGACTGGAGAGGGACGAACATAGGTTCGTCAAGTGGGTAGACCCCGCGGGGATTCACCTAACTTTGAAGTTTCTGGGCAATATTCCTTCTAGGCAAGTGACGGAGATAGCTGAGACTATGGGAAAGGCGGTGCAAGGGCTCTCGTCCTTCCATCTGGAGATTTCAGGTCTGGGGGCTTTCCCCAATCTAAAGCAAGCGCGGGTCCTCTGGCTTGGCGTCGGTGGAGAGTTGGATCAGCTGTCCACTTTGCAGCAGAAGATCGACTCTGCGCTGGCTGCGCTGGGATTCCCCAAAGAGGAACGTCCGTTTGTGCCACATTTGACTCTGGCGCGCATTAGAGAAGGAGCATCCGCGCCGGAAAGGAAGGGGTTTGGCGAACTTGTGGGCTCTTCCAGTTTCGAAGATAAGTATCCCGTTGAAGTCGAGGCTATCAGGTTGATGAGAAGCCAACTGACGCCAGCCGGGGCTGTTTATACCTGTCTGTCGGTGGCCGGGTTGGGTCGTCAGGAGGAGCTCAAAAGAATCTAAGGAAATTCGACTTGTCTGTGAAACTAGGCTTGCAAATGAATTCTTGATAGTATATACTTACTAGTTTTGGTTAACAAATAAATCAATTGTGGAGGTGGAACTTGGAAACCGGTTCATTCCCGAAATGCCAGAAATGCGGAAAGGGGGATCTGGTGCCTCTGTCTGACTTTGGCAGTCAGGGGGCGCCGATTCACTACAAGGCTTGGGTGTGTACCCGTCCTGATTGTGGATACAATCTAAAAATCAGGAACGGCGAAATATACCTTAATGAGCCTATTCTTAGTGGAGAGCTTCATACCCGCGCACGCCGAGAATATACTCCATAGTAGAGGATGTGCTTCGTCTAGGTAGATTGATCGAGGTGGCGGTGGACTCTTTCTTCCCACGCCGATGTGTTGGTTGTGGCGCAGTAGGTCGTTTTCTTTGCCCTTATTGTCTGGGAAAACTACCAAGACTAACGGCTCCGTCTTGTCCTCGCTGTGGCAGACCCCAGGCTAGCGGGATCGTATGTCCAAGCTGTTGGCAAAGACCGACTGAGATTGACGGCATCCGTTCTCCATTCAGATTTGACGAGGTAGTGCGGGAATCCATTCATGAATTGAAGTATCGAAATCTGAAGGCCATCTCTCCCTGTTTGGCTGAGTTGTTGGCTGAATATCTAAAGGAGAATCCTCTGCCTGGTGAAGCTCTGGTCAGCGTTCCTCTTCATTCCCTACGATTGAGAGAGAGGGGTTATAACCAGGCCAATCTTCTCGCCGGTGAATTGGGCAGGCGCATTGGCTTGCCAGTGATTGATGATTGCCTCGTGCGGGTTAAGCAAGCTCAGCCTCAGGTGAGGGCAGTCGATGTGGAGGAGCGCCGCAGGAATGTGGCTGAGGCTTTCGTGTGTCGTGATGAAAGAGTAAGTGGCAAACAGATTATCGTCATAGATGATGTATGTACGTCGGGAGCCACGCTCGAGTCCTGTGCGGCGGCCCTCAAGAACAGGGGGGCTACGTCTGTTTGGGGGTTAACGTTGGCAAGAGAGATTCGCAACTGACGGAGGAGAAATGAAGCTACAGGTTATCGGCAAGAATAATGTGAAGGTCTCTGAAACAATACGGGCATATGTTGACAAGAAGGTTGGCAAACTAGGCCGTTACTTACCCATCCTCGACGAAGGCTGGGTGGAGATTTCTCAGGAAGGCACCAAGCTGCCTCAGCAGCGATTCACCGTCCAGGTTACCCTTGACAGCAGAGGTGTCTTGATTAGAGCTCAGGAAAAGTCCAAGGATGTGAGGGCAGCCATTGACAAGGTAGTGGATGTGCTATCCAAGCGAATCGAGCGACACAAAGGCAAACTGTATGATAAAGGCAGAGGCCTTTCTATCGCCCGTAAAGGAGCGACAATCGAGGAACAGGAAGTCGAGGCTCCCAAAATAGTGGTCAAGACTAAACGCTTTCTAGTCAAACCCATGGCTGTGGATGAAGCCATAAATCAGATGGAGCTTCTGGGACATGATTTCTTTCTCTTCACGGATGCCGATACCGATAGATTCAACCTGCTATACCGCCGTGGTGATGGCAACTACGGTCTGATTGAGCCAGAGCAAGGGTGACTGGATCAACTGCCATTCTTGCGTAGAATCTCCCACGCCTTTGCTCTACGGTAATCAAAGCTATAAAAGACTGGTGGAGCTGATGGGATTCGAACCCACTACCTTCTGACTGCCAGTCAGACGCTCTCCCAATTGAGCTACAGCCCCGTCTGGTTCAAGAATATAACAAAAACAGCCAGGCAAACTCAAGTTAGACGCCCATGCCCAACCATCGCAGAATAGAGCCCAAGCCAAAGTATCCTAGGTAGGCTAGCGCCATGCCTTTGACTGTTCTCCCCGCCCAGGTGGCGAGGAAAAAACTCACAAAACCAAAGCGAAGCATACCCAGAAATACAGCGAAGACGTAGAAAAGAGGAAACAATACAGCTGACACGAGAAAAATGGCTTTGGAACCGTGGCGGTCAACAATGTTGCGGAAGCGAAGGTAAAAGCCGCTGTCGCTATCTGCTAGTAGTCCCCTGCCAGCATATCCGGTGTAATAAGCACCGATAGCACCTATAGCTTCGCCAATTCCAGCTACGGCGCCAACTATAGCGGGATTTAGTACTCCACCCAGCGTGAATGTAAGAACGATGGCGAATCCGGGGAAGATCATGAAGGTCCCGTTGCTGATAACGCTGATGATAAATAGACCGATATAGCCCCACTGTGCTATCTGTTCGATGTAGCTTCGATGATAGATGATGAAGAGAGACAAAGCTACAGTGACTGTCAGGGACATGCCACCTATTATGGCTTCACGTTTAGTCGGTCTCCTCATGAATTCTGCCCATTATACAGGAAAAACATGCGAACAAAACCAAAGTCTATTGAAGGAATCGACAATAGTACTACTTCTGCGTTGTTTCGCCTTGATTCTATCCGATTTCTGGTGTCTCTCAGTGCCGTCTAAGGCGACTCTCCGTGGCTGCGGACCGAGCCTTGGATCATCGTAGCATGGCTACATAGCTGTTTATAGACACCCCGAGCGAATCGGCTACTGGTCGGCACTTGGCCCTAAGGCAAAAGAAAAACCTCCCCTCAGGGGAGAGCTCGGATAGAGCCCCATAATGTCCCATTCCTTTGGCGAATACAAGACCTGCTGACTCAAATTCTCGTTTGAACTGAGCTGAAGCCAGAGAAAAAACTATTCCCGGTGAAGCTACGCCCGTACTCATAACTCTTCCAAACTCAGCCTGCAAGCCGGATCTCCTGACATCGTGCAGTGTCAAATCGTTCTGAACAGGCGATGGTTTAACTACGTAAATTACCTGGGCGAATCGCCTCATCCTCTTGATGAGGGGCAAGTCGAAGCAGAGCTCGCCGGCGTTATCCGCCAGATATAAGACTCTGGAAGCACCCTTCAGCTTTGCTTCGAGTTGCTCCGAATCATCTATGACAAAGCTCACGGATTCCCTGATGTCATCTCTGATCGCCCCGAGTTCCTTGAAGAAGTCAAGTGCATTCGCTGCCGCGGCCAGTTGAAGACAACGCCGAAGTTCATCCTTATAGATATTGCTGCCCTTTGCTGGCAATGACACCTCTGGATATAGCTCCCTGGCCAGCGTCATCTCCCTTTCCTTCATTGATCGATAGGGGTCAGGATTGTGGGTCACTTCTCTCACTATCTTGTGAATCTTGGCGGCAATCCCTAGAGACAATTGCCTATAAGAAAACTCATTGTCTAATGTCTTCATCGCCTGGCTGATTGCGCGTTGCTTCAGCGAAATATCATCGGTGGCAAGCTCTGCAGCCTGGTGGCTCAATCTGCGTAAACATTTGTAGCAGTCCGGTGCCAGTTTCATTCCGGTTAACTTCGCTCAGGTTTGAGCAGCTTGTGTCGCTGTATTATAATAGCATTGGCATGTTTGAGAAACTTGACTTAATACAAAAGCGCTATGACGAGCTGAGTCAGCTTTTGGCTCAAGTAGAGATAGCTACTGACCACAAGCGGCTTCAAGAGCTAAGCAAGGAAAGAGCGGCTCTCGAAGATATCGTTGGCAAGTACCAAGAGTATGAAGCCAAGAGCAAGGAACTTGGCGAACTTGAAGCGCTGCTCAATTCCCATGGTGACGCGGAAATGATGGCTCTAGTTAAGGAAGAAGTGAGCAAGGTCAAAGAACGGCAAGGTGAGCTTCTTCGCGCACTTAGGCTTTCTTTGATGCCCAAAGACCTCAATGATGATAGAGATGTCATTGTCGAGATAAGGGCTGGTGCTGGTGGTGAGGAGGCAAGCCTTTTTGCCGGAGACTTGTTCCGCATGTATAGCCGATATGCCCAAACTAAGGGCTGGCAGGTGGAGGTCATTGATAGCAATCAAAGCGAGAGAGGAGGGTTCAAGGAGCTGATATTTGAAATCAGAGGTAAAGGTGCCTTCAGCCGCTTCAAGCACGAGCGTGGTGTCCATCGAGTGCAAAGGGTGCCAGTCACCGAAGCCTCGGGACGAATCCATACCTCGACAACTACAGTGGCGGTTCTGCCTGAGGCAGAAGAGATTGAGCTCAGCATCGATCCCGATGATCTCAAGATGGAGTTCTTTCACAGCCGGGGCGCCGGCGGGCAGAATGTGAACAAAGTAACCACGGCAGTTCGCCTCACGCACCTACCCACGGGCATAATGGCTTCCTGCCAGGATGAAAGGTCTCAGGTAAGGAACAGGATGAAGGCAATGGCGGTACTCCGGGCCCGGCTGCTTGACATGGAGGAACGGAAGCAATCTGAAAGCATAGATAAAGAACGGCGGATGCAGGTAGGCAGTGGCCAGCGGGCAGAGAAGATTCGCACCTACAATTTTCCCCAGAACAGAGTCACGGACCACCGAGTAAATCTCAGTTTTCACAACCTTCAGCAGATTCTGGACGGAGAATTGGACGAAATCATTGAAGCTCTGATCAGTAAAGAGCAGGTGGAACAATTGGAAGCGGCCGTTACGTGATTGTAAGTGAAGCTTTACAATCAGTCACCCAGACACTGCGCAGAGCGGAAATTGCTGATCCCTCTGTTGAGGCTGAAGTTTTGGTAGGGCATGTCCTGGGAATGTCCAAGACACGACTTTACACAGAGCCCGAGAGAAGCTTAACTTCAGCGGAAATGGAGCGCCTACGTTATCTTGTCCAGCGTCGCCTTGATCGAGAACCTGCCGCTTACATCCTAGGGCACTGCGAATTTTACGGGATCGACCTGTACGTTGATTCTCACACGCTTATCCCTCGACCAGAAACAGAACTACTGGTGGAAGAGGCTGTAGAAGTTGCCCACTGTATTTCCCGCCAGGGAGAGCGAATCACCATAGCCGATATCGGCACGGGTTGCGGAGCTGTGGCCATCAGCTTGGCTTTAGCTTTACCCCAGGCTAAAATCTATGCCACGGATATTTCACCTTCAGCTCTGCAGGTAGCAGAAGCGAATTGCCATCGCCACGAGGTTGACGCACGGGTGGCACTCTTGCAGGGTAATTTGGTTGAACCATTGCCTCAGAGCCTGGACATGCTGGTAGCCAACTTGCCCTATGTCAGGGACCGTGAGTTCGCAGATTTGAGCCCGGAGATAAGAGAACACGAGCCGACGATAGCCTTGGCCGGTGGTAGAGATGGCTTGGACAAGATACGGGAGATGCTGCAACAGATGCGGGCGAAATGGACTGCTCACCTGGGTGAGGGCCCGGCCTGTCTTCTTCTGGAAATAGGCCAGGGACAGGGTGAAATGTTGGCTTCAATAGTGCGTGACTATTTCCCACAGGCCAGTATCGAGCTGATCTCCGACCTGGGCGGCATCGAAAGGGTGGCAAAGGTTGGGTTATAAGCGGGGAAGCCAGCTTTGAGAGAGTAGGATATTGGAAGAAGTGGAACAACTAGCTCAGCTTATCATACAGTCCCGGAAGGTAATTGCGTTTACGGGGGCTGGAATAAGCACGGAGTCGGGTATCCCTGATTTCCGAAGCCCGGGAGGAATATGGAGCAGATATGACCCTGAGGACTTCACCATTCAGAAGTTTCTCAGCGGTCCGGCCGCTCGCAAGACTATCTGGAAGATGTCCATCGAGGGCGGGCTTCTTACTGAGGCCAAGCCAAATCTCGCTCACTATGCCATCGCCGAGCTCTACGAGTGGGGCAAATTAGATTGCGTCATCACTCAGAATATCGACAACCTGCACCAGAAAGCTGGGGTGCCTGGAGATAGGGTGTTTGAGCTTCACGGTAACGTGGAGTGGGTCGTGTGCTTAAGCTGCCATAGACGTTTTGCAATGGCGGAAGTATTACGAAAGATAAAGGAGGGAGTGGAAGTCCCCGATTGCCCCGACTGTAAGGGTATCCTGAAGCCAGATGCAGTGTTTTTCGGGGAGGCATTGCCACAAGAGACGTTACGGGAAGCTATCCGACGGGCGCAGAACTGTGACCTTCTCATTGTCATTGGCTCCACTCTTGTAATTTACCCTGCTGCTTATATTCCAACATACGCTAGAGCGGCTGGAGCCAAGTTAGCTATCGTTAATCTAACTTCCACCCCATTCGATCACGACGCGGAGGTGATCACCCGGGGCAGAGCTGGTGAGATAATGTCCAGAGTGATGGAGAAAGTGCGACTCGCCTAGCTATCGGACTTGAACCGAATCCGCTGCCTGGTGCTTCCTTGTTCCTACTAGTCCACTACTTTTTGGATACGCTGGATACCCATTGCTTTGCCAGTCTTCTCGTCCACTTCGACTAGAATTCCATCGAAGCTAACTGTTCCCTTGCCAACCGATAACCGGCTGGGTATCTGCGTAAGAAAGCGCTTGATTACGGAATCTGGATCGTCCCCGATTACCGAATCTGTAGGACCGACCATGCCTATGTCGGTGACATAAGCAGTGCCTCCGGGCAATATGTGGGCATCAGCGGTGCCCACGTGAGTATGGGTGCCCAGCACAGCACTGACTCGTCCGTCGAGGTATCTGCGCATGGCCACTTTCTCCGAGGTTGCCTCAGCAGGGAAGTCAACAACAATGGGCACTGATTTATGTTCGAATTCGACCAGGAGCTGATCCATGGCTCGAAACGGACAATCAAGATGGGTCATAAAAACTCGTCCCACGAGGTTGACTATTAAGACGTTGTTCTTGACCAAGTAGCCACGACCAGGATTCATCGGTGGGTAATTCAAGGGACGAAGAATGCCAAGCTCGCTGTCCAGATAGGGAATGATCTCGTTGTAAGCCCAGATATGGTTCCCGCTGGTTATGACATCAATTCCAGAATCAAAGAGCTCGTCTGCTATGCGGGGGGTCAGCCCCAACCCACCAGCAGCATTCTCGCCATTGCCCACGACGAGGTCAATATTGTGTTCAGCACATAAGCCTGGCAGGATTTCCTTGACTGCGTCTCTACCAGGCTTGCCGATGATATCGCCTATTGCCAGTATTCTCAAAGCTACTTAGCGTAATCTGTGGCCGTAGTCTCCCTTATCACCATTATTTTTATCTGGCCAGGATAAGTTAGACTCTCTTCTATCTTCTTAGCAATGTCTCTAGCCAATCTCACTGCGGTCAGGTCATCCACCTTGTCTGGCTTCACCATGACGCGCACTTCACGCCCGGCCTGGATAGCAAAAGCCTTTTCCACACCGGCAAAACCGGCGGCTAGGTCCTCCAAGTCCTTAATCCGTTTCAAATACTGTTCCAGGGACTCACGTCTGGCCCCAGGTCGCGAACCGCTTATGGCATCGGCAGCAGCAACAATGAAGCCCATGACTGTACTGGTCTCCGCCTCACCATGATGCTCAGCAACGGCTCGGACCACGTCTTGATTCTTATCCCACTGCTTAACGAGGTCGGCACCTATTAGAGCATGCGGCCCCTGCGTTTCATGGTCGACTGCCTTGCCGATATCATGCAGGAGGCCGGCTTTTCTAGCGGCACCGGCACTAACCCCAATCTCGCTGGCCAACATTCCTGCTAGATGAGAAACTTCGAGACTGTGAAGTAAAACATTCTGACCGTAGCTGCTACGAAATTTAAGCTGGCCGAGCAGCCTAACCAGCTCAGGATGCAAGCCTGCCACCCCAGCCTCGTAAGCAGCGTGCTCGCCTTCAGTACGAACAGTAGCTTCAACCTCTGCTTTGGTCTTGTCCACTACTTCTTTAATGCGGGCTGGATGAATGCGCCCATCCAGGATAAGTTTGCTTAGGGCAAGGCGAGCAACTTCACGTCTCACGGGATCGAAGCTGGAGATGGTAACCGTCTCCGGAGTGTCGTCAATGATAAGGTCAACGCCAGTAGCTTGCTCTAAGGCTCGGATATTGCGTCCCTCACGCCCGATAAGCCGCCCCTTCATCTCATCACTAGGCAGAGGAACAGCGGATACGGTAGTCTCCGAAACAACGTCCGTGGCACACCTTTGAATAGCTGTGGCCAGAATGTCCCGAACCCTTCCCTCAGCATCCTCCTTTATCTGTGCCTCCCACACCCTGACTTGTCGCGAGACTTCTTCCTCGACTTCCTGTTTTAGCTCTTGAAGCAGGAGAGTCCTTGCTTCCACACTGGATGTGCCCGAAAGGGATTCTAACTTCGCCAGCTGTTTTTCTCTTACTGCCTGGACTTCAGCTGTTATCCTCTCGGCTTCTTTCTTCTTGTTGTCTAGGTCACGCTCACGCCGCTCTATACCCTCAAACTTCCGCTCCAGCGCCTCTGCTTTCTGGCTAGCACGTTTTTCTATTCGCTGTATCTCAAGGCGACGTTCCTTGTTTTCGGCCTCGGCAGCGTTGGCAACCTTGCTAGCTTCTTCCCTAGCCGCACGGAGTAGATCATTATACTTGGTTGTTGCCTCATCTAGTAAGTTCTGTGCCTCTTTTTTCGCTCTTTTGAGCTCCCGATTGGCTACTAGCTGCCTGACAAAGTACCCAATAAGGACGCCTAAAACAAGAGCAAGGGCAACTATGATATATAGATATTGCTCCAGAGTTGATCCCATTTTCCCTCTTTATTTGGTTGTAGTAGTAAATGCAAAACATTGCACGTTAATAATATCCCTTTATTGAGTTATCGTCAACTCGCTGAACCGGCAAGTCCCCTTGGCCCGTTTGCCTGTTACTCGGTCCATCGCTGAGGCAGATTGGCCCTTATCGGACTGGTGTCTATCGCTTGAAATCTTGTATATTACTGTTGTGGAAGTCATTCACGAAGAACTAATCGCTCCCTGCGGGATGAACTGCGGCTTGTGCTCTAGCTACCTGGCGATGAAGAACGACCTGAGGAAGAAGGTGTTTGGGAAGACGTACTGCGTCGGTTGCCTGCCAGGCGGCAAGGATTGTCACTACAAAAGGCAGTGTGAACCGCTAAGAAAAGGGCTCGTGCGGTTCTGCTATGACTGCACGGATTTCCCCTGTCGGCGCCTAAAGACTCTGGACAAGCGCTATCGCACTTTTTACCACATGAGTATGATAGAGAATCTCGAATACATAAGAAACTACGGCATGGATAGGTTATTGAAAAGAGAAACGGCAAAGTGGCGGTGTCCTGAATGTGGTGGAATTATATGCTGCCACAACGGACTATGCTACAAATGCCAGCTTGATGAGCTACGTCAGAAGAAACACAGATACCGCTGGGAGGAACAATGAAAGAGACCTGGCAAGAGAAATCGAAGGACAAGCCATCTTCTCCTGAGGTGCTCGGGCTGGAGTACGGGTGTTCCTGTCACGACGCCGCGCGCGGAATCAGGCTTGCTTGGCGGCTTTCCGTCTGTACTAGAAGGCTGTCACACCTCTACAAGCGATAGTAGAAATGGCAAAGCTGATTAAATTCCCTCACCAAGTTCACGAATCCACCTGCTACGTTAATGGCCTGTTCGACGTTCTAACATGGCAGGGGGCTGGATACGATTACTTCCTGTTACCCATCATTGGTGGTATGGCTTCGTTCGCTTACTTTAGATTCAAGATGGCTAAACCTCCTTGTATGGTTTACTGGGGTAATAATCCCAAATACTTGCTCAAAGATCTGGGCGAGATAATAGGATTCACGCAGACCATAAGTGAGGGCAAATCATTCAGAAATGAATTCCAGAAGATGAAGAAGTATCTGGAGAACGATGAGCCAGTGATGGTTGGCGCGCTGGATATGTATTACTTACACTACTACCCTGAGCTTTACAGAAACGAGCATGTCCCGATCCATTACGTCCTCATGGTTGGCTATGAGGACGAAAGGCAGGTAGTCTATGTTCACGACTGCAGTGTGGATGGGGTGCAGGAGATCCCCTATGCAGAATTTGAGAGTGCTCTGGATGTTAATGTCCCTGGCATGAGTAAAAAGAATACCTACAGAGTCTTCCACCTATCTCATAAGATGCCGAGTGAATTTGAAATTGCCGAAAAAGGTTTTGCCTACAAAGCCAAGCGGATGCTCAAGCCACCTGTGAGTATGTTCGGCATTCCAGCCGTGAGAAAACTGGAGAAGGAGATTGTCTCGTGGGCGGACAGGGATTGCTTCAGACACATGGTTGCATACGCAGGATTAACCCCACCGCTCATTTCCGAAGACTTATCTCACAACGATGGGTTGCGGTTCGAGCAGGCACGAGTGTTTAAGGACTTAGGGCAGAGGTATCAGCGAAAAGAGTGGGGCGAGGCAGCTACTCTCTTTAGAAGATCTGGGGAATGCATCATGAAACTGTGCGAGCGAGCGCTGGAATACGATGGTCGCGGCTGCTCAACATTCCTGAAAGAGATAGCTGATATCGAAGAAGAAGCCTACACTGCATTATTGAAATCGGCGTGACTTCCGGCCTGAAATCGGTGGACACTGACTCACACCTGTCGATTTGCCTGGGGTGCCAGTACCAGCGATACTTCGACATCGGGCATTCTTTAATATAAAATACCGCCCTGTATGAGCACAAAGAGGCTGACAAAGCTGAACACGGTCTATTTGGGCCTTGTGCTTTTTCTTGTCGCTCAAATGCTCATCCTTCTGGTTGCTCCTCGCATAAATCCATTCCTGGATGAGAATGATATAGAAATACCGACCCTGCCGTCCGAGCCGATATACTGGTGGCCCGGGGAGGTGACAACACCCGGCGGAGAGGTTGTCGATGTGCCAGCCCATTCGGCATTGGGACCAATCTTAATCTATGTTTTTGGGGCAGCGGGTGTGCTGGGGCTTACGCTCTACAGGATTCCTCTTGCAGCTCTAAAGGTACTTCTGAGACTTCTGTTTGCCCTTCTGTTCAGTTGGGGCGCATTCATCGCGACCGTCTTCTACATGCCACTTCCACTGGCCGTCGCTATGGCTGTCGGATTCGGAACATTCTGGTTCTTGATACCACTTGTCTGGCTGCATAATCTGGTGTTGATTCTGGCGGTTAGTAGCATAGGAGCGGTTTTCGGTCGCTTTATTACACCGTGGACCGCTATGGCCATCATTCTGGGACTGGCCGTCTACGACTTTTTGGCAGTTCGCTTCAAATTCATGCTCTGGATGGCGGATAGGCTATCGCAAATAAATGCCTTGCCCGCACTGATTATTCCCAAAAGCTATGCCGAGTGGAACTTCAACTTGAAAAAACGTGAACAGAAGATAATAGAGTTGGATCCCGCCGAGAGGGATTACTCCATACTGGGGGGTGGGGATAT
>CAYFSE010000249.1:0-2243 GCA_964345725.1 uncultured Dehalococcoidales bacterium | reverse complement strand
GCAGCCGCATACAGGTTATTGCCAAAGACGGTCATCCCGGTTAACATCACGTTATCGCTGTCTCCAAACCCGCCTGAGGAGATCTGGTTCCAGGTGGTGCCATTGCTTGTCTTCCAGATCTCAGCGCCGGCCGTCCAGTTGCCTACAGCCGCATAGAGATCGTTGTGGAGCACAGTCAACTCAGCAACTGCCCTATTGTTCGCGTTACCGAAGCCATCGGTATTGACCTGGTTCCAGGTGGTGCCGTTGGACGATCTCCAGACCTCTCCTCCCGTTGCCGAGTTATAGGTCCCTACATAGAGATAATTGTCATACACCGCCCCTACATAGGCACGCCGATTGTTCGCATCTCCAAAGCCATCAGTATTGACCTGATTCCAGATAGTACCATTGGTTGTCCGCCATATCTCGGCCCCTGTCGTATTGTTCCTTTCTCCAACGTAGAGGTAGCCATTGAAGACAGCCATACTGTCAATCACCTGATTGTTGGCATCACCGAAACCATCGCTGTTGACTTGATTCCAGGTGGTACCATTAGACGTCCGCCACACTTCAGCGCCAGTGGTGTCATTGTTTATCCCTGCATAGAGATAAACATTGAAGACAGCCATGGCGAAAATCCCGCTATTATTAGCGTCACCGAAGCCATCAGTATTGACCTGACTCCAGGCCGTGCCGTCGGGGGTGCGCCACACCTCACCGGTCGTCCCAATGTAGAAATATCCATTGAACTGTACCGCGTCGCTAGTCGCTTCATTGTTGGCATCGCCGAAGCCATCAGTGTTAACCTGGTTCCAGGTTATGCCGTCGGCGGTACGCCACATCTCAACGCCAGTCCAGCGATTCTCTGTTCCGGCATAGAGATAGTCACCCAAGACGCTAAGCGAAGCATACTTGTTGTGTTCATCTCCAAAGCCGTCAGTGTTTACCTGGGTCCAGTCAGATGACCCATAGCTGAATTTCTGCACGCGGTGGTTGAATATATCAGAGACGTAGATGTTGCCATTGGAATCCACGGCCACATCTTCGGGCCAACAGAAGTGGGCGTTGTCCGAACCGCAAACGCCGGTCTGGCCCAGAGTAGCCTGATAGACCTGACTGCTGTTGAAGATCTGCACCCGGTAGTTTTCGGAGTCAGCCACATAGATGTTGCCGCTGCCATCCACGGCTACCCCATCGGGCGTGCAGAACTGATTATTGGCAGTGCCGCAGGTGCCGGTACCCAGGGTGACGCTATATGTGCCCGTGCTGTCGAAGATTTGCACGCGGTGATTTCCGCTGTCAGCTACGTAAATGTTGCCACTTTTATCCACAGCGATCCCGTCCGGCCAGTCAAAGTGTGCATTATCCGAACCAGCGACGCCAGTCACCCCTAGGGTGGCACCATAGGTCCCACTACTGTCAAAGATCTGCACCCGATGGTTGTTGGAATCGGTTATATATATGTTGCCAGCGCTGTCGAAGGCGATGCCGCCAGGGTTATCGAAGTGGGCGTTGTCGGTCCCCGACTCCCAGTCAGTTCCCAGTTGGTCCAGATAGCCACCACTGGAGTTGAACTTTACCACGCGGCTAGCAGACCCATCTACCACCCAGACGTTGCCGCTGAGGTCAAGGCCCACATCCCTGGGACCGGCCAGATACTCCTCATCCCGCAGGCCAGCTATACCGATGGACATCTGGAAGGTGCCGGTGGAGTTGTATTTGAGGGCTCGGAAGCCATCCCACTCGGCTACCCAGATGTTATTTGCGCCGTCAAGACCAAGGCCATTGGGATAGTAGAGATGGTCGGAATCGGCCAGCCAGGCTCCCTCTGTCACACCGAATGTGCCCACGTACCGGAAGCTCAGCCCCGGCTGGCCCAGGGCCACGGCGGCGCTCACACCCTGCGCCCCCAGGTCACCAGATGGAGCCGGTCGAGAAGCAGGCTTTTCATCAAGCTGAGCACCCGTCGGGTGGACCGGATGCGGGCCACGATATCGTTCGCGTTCGCCTGGCTCTGGCCCCTGAGCCCCAACAGCCCAGGCCAGGACCAGGGCCAGGGCTACAGCACCCACCAAGCTGCTGAACAAGAAGAGGAAGATTCGCTTTCTCATGGTCATGCCTCCTTGCATGCATTCTTTGCTAGATTGCTGTGACCGAAGCCATCCTCGGTCCAGCGTCGCTGATGACCACTGTTGCTTTCAGCCGTTGCATCACCCCCTTTCTACCAGGCACCTACTACCAGCTTGGTTTGAGCATTTGGT
>CAYFSE010000248.1:0-1942 GCA_964345725.1 uncultured Dehalococcoidales bacterium | reverse complement strand
GGACAGGATGGCCGGCGGGTCTGCCGCGTGGACAGCCGCCAGAAACGTACCATTCCACGCCACAATCAAGGTCAAAATGATGCAGAGGCGTTTGAGTTTCATTGCAGTGCTCCTTAAGGTACCCAAATCAACCACATATCGCTGGCCTCGACAACGCTGCCGTACACATCTCGATACTCTATGGTAATGGTCTTCCCGGCAAGCTGCTCCATCATGGATCGGGGCGCCTCCAGGATAGCCGGCGTGGGTGAGCCACCGGGTGAGAAGTTATAGCTGTACACCTCAACTCCGCCCAATAGGACGGCCAGCTCATCATCCACCAGCACCTCGGCCACCATATCCGGTTGGGACGAGAAGTAGAACTTGCCACCCGTTGGCAATTCATCAGGCATGCGCAACACTTTGGTGTAGAAGATTTCACCTTGATGGGCGACGGGTCGAGCAAGGATGGGGTCGCCGATGTGTAACGGAAATCCAGGTAGGGTATAGTTGCGAAGCACGAGTGGCAAGTAAATTTCTTTGTTATCGGGACGGGATACAGCGATATGGTCAACGCCATCCCAATCCCGGTATACAAAATAGAACCAGTCTTCACCTGCAAAGTCGACGACTTCAAAATCAAATACAAACTGCATGTTGGGCAAGACGAGGGCCAAATCTACAACGTTGGCCACTTGAGTGGTGAATGTGATACCATTCGTACTGGTGGCCATATCCATTCGATCTTCATTCACGTAGAGAAGTTGGAATGTGTTACCGTCGCTCGACTGCCGCACCCGATATACCTCTTTCCATTCATCCAAAGCGCTGCCATCAACGGTGACCAGGTAACCGCCTGTTAGCCAGTGACCCCACCCGCTGCCTCCCTCAGTGCTGGAACGATAGCGCACAGCCTGGGACACCTCTGGATGCGCAGCATCAACATCGACACGGGCCCACATATGATAGGTATTCCCCTCCCTAATTACTTCCGGCCATCTAGCGCCCACTAAACTGGGTTGGTTTACGATCGTCCACGTAATGCCGTTAGTGCTCGTTATGTAGCGAACAGCAAATGCCCAACCCATGCTCCACTCATAAAAATACTCTTCCCAACCTTCATAAATGACGCCGTCCTTGATGACTTTGCGAATACCCATAACGAATTTGTAAATGTCGCCGCCTTCGATGGCAAGATTCGTTTCAGCGCGGTTTCGCCAAACCAATCCGTCCTGACTTTCAAAACGGTGTTCGACGCCCATGTACGGTAACGGTTCTCGCTTCTCGCTGTTGAGCCACAAATAATAAGTGTCTCCCTCCGCTAAGATCGCGAAGCGCCCCAGGTGATCAAGGGTAGAAGATAGCTCAACAGTCCTCCCCCCCGTATCCTCCAACAGCAAGGTCGCTGTAGAATAGGATTGACCTAAGAGGGTACTATTTGTAACCAAGTGATGTTCCATGTCCTCATCGGCGTGGCTTGGGGGCATACTTATTTCGCTACTGGCTGTAGCAGTTGATGAAACGTTCCGTAGGGTTTGCAGAAGCAGCAATACAACAGTCAGTGAGACCGCGATAATAGTGGATAACAAGAGCAATTTGAGTTTCATAGCAGTGCTCCTTTGTGGCCTCATGCGCCAGAATCTGTAACACAAAGCGTAAGCCATTGTGCGGCTCAACCGAACATAACCAGATTTTCAACTGGCGGACGGGGACACCGGGAAAGAAACACAGACAAAACAGAAAAAGTCTGTGTTCCTTTTATGTCCGTGAACTGTAATTTCCTCAGACGGTGCACATATCACCAATAAGTAACTTTGTAAACCTACCTGATGACAGACCTATCGTTATTCTTGTATGTCTGTGAATAGCGCTCACGGCACCCAGATCAACCACATATCGCTGGCCTCGACAACGCTGCCATATATGTCTCGATACTCTACGGTGACGGTCTTTCCTGCAAGCT
>CAYFSE010000247.1:0-7877 GCA_964345725.1 uncultured Dehalococcoidales bacterium | reverse complement strand
GGCGTAGTGGCCGGTGCAGACCGCGTCGAAGCCGAGGGCGAGCGCCTTGTCCAGGAGGGCGGCGAACTTGATCTTCTCGTTGCAGCGCAGGCAGGGATTGGGCGTGCGGCCCAGCAGGTATTCTCGGCAGAAGTAGTCAACTACACAGGACTCGAATTCTTTTTGGACGTCAACCTGATGGTAGGGGATGTCCAGAATGCGACAGATATCTTCTGCCCGGCGCGCCTGGCCGTCGAAGTCAGCTGAGTCCCTGAGGCGCATATGTATACCTATTACTTCATCGGCTGTTTCTTTGAGCAACAAGGCGGCGATGGAGGAATCCACCCCTCCGCTCAATGCCACAGCGACCTTTCCTTTGGGCATAGACCTTGCAGGCGAAGTAATACTGACTATTTTATGCCCTCACCTTAGTCCTCTCCCGTCGAGGGAGAGGAAATCGGGTTCACTACAGGAGGCCCGGCAATAACTGGCTCACCCTATTCCAGACAATCTCAGCAATTCTCCTTTTGGGTAGAGAGGCGTCTATCACCAGCCAGCGGTCAGGCTCAGCGGCAGCCACCCTGAGGTATCCCTCCCTCACACGCCGGTGGAACGATAAATCCTCCAGCTCAAAGCGGTCTTTTAAGCTTCGCTTTCGGGCTAGTCCCTGCTCCGGCGAAATGTCCAAGAAAACAGTGAGGTCCGGCTTCAGGCCCTGGGTTGCCATGTTGTCGACCCGCTCCACGAGAGTGGAATCAAGTCCCCGCCCATAGCCTTGGTAAACCAGAGTAGAGTGACTGGAGCGGTCACAGATAACCACTTTCCCTTCCTCCAAGGAAGGACGAATTACCTCGGCCACAAGTTGGGCGCGCGAAGCAGCAAAGAGAAACAGTTCGGCCCGGGGTGATACGGAAGAGATTCGTTTCCTCTTGAGTGTCTTTCTTAACTCATCGCTCAGAGGCGTGCCCCCCGGCTCATGGGTCAATACCGCGGGGATGTTCTGTTGTTCGAGTTTCTTCAGCAGGAGCTTGGATTGGGTGCTTTTGCCGCAGCCCTCACCTCCTTCAAAGGTGACGAACAGCCCCAAGGATTACCTCGATTTCCTTTTGCCGCCAGGTTGCCAGCGCTGGTGATCAGAGTTCAAACCGTGACGCCCGGCCAGAAGACGCTGCAGATGATGGACGTAAGCGGACTGAGTCTCACGGGGATAGAGGGCGTCCAGACACTGTTTTATTTGAACGCCGTTATTGCTCTTGAGAACGTAAATCGGTATCCCCAGCGCTTCAGCATCCCGTACCTTCTGTGGCTTGCGGCGGTAATAGCTCCGCGTGGTGAGGAAAATGTCGGCCTGCTTGAGGTCGGCGACGATCTTTAGCTCCCTACGCCCTTCTCTGGCAGTCTGTTCCAAACGGGACCGGTTAGCGCCGAAGAGGTAGAATCGCAGTGTTTGTTCCGGTTGCTTCTCCTCCTTGCTCTCCCATGTAATAGGGGATGTTGTCGCTTCGCTTTTGACCTCACCATGTTCTTCCATCCAGCGCACTTCAGCCTCGGGGGGTCGCCCATGCAGGAGAGCATCGACAGCCTCGGTCACGTCACGATGCACCGTCACCCTGTAGTAATCTACAATTTCCACCACCACGCCAAAGGTGGGTGGAGCCTTGCGCTCCAGGACAGATTTCTGCGTGTGCCGTCGCTTGGCTTCCTCATCTCCCAAGGTGACCGTTTGGATGCCGCCGATGAGGTCGGACAACGTAGGGTTCATTATCAAGTTCTCCAGAGTGTTGCCATGTGCTGTGCCCACCAGCTGCACTCCGCGCTCGGCAATAGTTCGGGCTGCTTTGGCTTCGAGTTCAGTGCCTATTTCGTCAATAATGATGACCTCGGGCATGTGATTCTCCACTGCTTCAATCATCACGGCATGTTGTTCGGTAGGGGTAGCTACTTGCATTCGCCGGGCGTGCCCGATGGCAGGATGAGGGATGTCGCCATCTCCGGCAATCTCATTAGAGGTGTCGATTACGACAACTCGCTTTCTTGAGTCGTCGGCCAGTACTCGAGCCACTTCCCGCAACATTGTGGTCTTGCCTATGCCCGGCCGCCCTAGGAGGAGGACGCTTTTGCCCGATTCGATAAGGTCCTGAATCATCTTTACTGTGCCGAACACAGCTCTGCCCACGCGGCAGGTCAAGCCGATTATCTCCCCGTGCCTGTTGCGTATGGCTGAGATGCGGTGAAGGGTGTGGTTGATGCCGGCTCGGTTGTCCCCGCTGAACTCGCCAATGCGCGACACCACATAATCAATATCAGTCTGGTTCACCTCACTGGAGTTAAGAACTAACTCTCTATGTGGAAAGCGAGCTTCAGGGAGACGTCCTAAGTCTAGGATTACCTCTATCAGTTGACCATGATCGGGCTGCTGATAGAGCGGCTCACGGATATGGAGTGGCAAGATATCAAGTAGGGCATCTAAATCGTCAGTAACTACCTTTCGCATGCTGTGATAATACCCGTTTTCACCTCACCAACCCCTGGGGGACAACAATTCTTGCTGGGGTATAGCTTTTATATCCAAACCGGGCATGGCGGCTCCCAGACCTTTCGATACCTCAGCGAGGATGGCGGCGTCCTGGTAGTGGGTAGTAGCTTTGACGATAGCTTGCGCTCTGGTTTCAGGATCGCTGGACTTGAAAATCCCGGAGCCCACAAAAACTCCCTCGGCGCCCAGTTGCATCATCAAAGCAGCATCGGCTGGCGTCGCTACACCACCGGCGGCAAAGTTCACGACTGGCAACTTCCCTGTTTTATGCACCTCTATTACTAACTCCAGAGGAGCGCCCAGGGCTTTCGCCTCAGCTACTAATTCGTCTTCAGGCAAAGCTTGAAGTCGGCGAATCCCGTCCTGGACTGCCCTCATGTGCCTGACAGCTTCCACGATGTTGCCTGTCCCGGCTTCGCCCTTGGTGCGAATCATGGCGGCCCCTTCGGAAATACGGCGTAATGCTTCACCCAGGTCACGGCAGCCACAGACAAAAGGGACCTTGAAATCGTGCTTCCAAATATGATGGCTTTCATCGGCGGGTGTAAGCACTTCAGATTCGTCGACAAAATCAACACCCAGCGCTTCCAGCACCTGGGCCTCGACAAAGTGACCGATGCGGCACTTGGCCATGACTGGTATGCTAACAGCCTCCTTTATGGCCATAATGATGGTGGGGTCGGCCATGCGAGCCACTCCGCCGGCGGCGCGGATGTCTGCTGGCACTCGTTCCAGTGCCATAACGGCGCAGGCGCCACCTTCCTCGGCAATCCTGGCGTGCTCCGGGGTGACCACGTCCATAATAACCCCGCCCTTCAGCGTCTGCGCCAGTCCCGTCTTAACTTTCCAGGTACCCTTTTCCATCGATTTTCATTATAGCGCTATACCAGTCAAATCACAAATGTCAAATGAGGGCGCACGTCCTTGTTATTCCGAGCTACGATAGTGCCGAAGCAATCTAGTGGTGGGGCAATGATATTGCCACGCTTTGCTCGCAATGATATCGCGATGCCGCCGAGTTTATCTCCGCCTTGCCCCTAATATAGAATAGGGTCGAGGAGTTAACCTCGACCCTATTTCTTGCATTTGCAGTAACAACCCCGGCACTTGTACCTAACCTATTCACCAAGCGCCCCTGATGGAAGCTCATTATGAAGGTTAGGCTACCAATGGCACTATATCTATTGTTAGTTCAGGAGACCAGTCGGTGCAGTCATTGGTTGGATCTTCGTCCCCCTCCATTTCAACACAAGCCCTAGCACTCAGCGTGATTGTCTCAATAGGCGGTTGCTCCTGTTCGTAAGGGTAGATATCGAATAGAACCTCGTCCAACCCTTCCTGCAGAATCGTCATAGATGGGACATATGGGGGATTGACGCGGAGCCAGTTGACATCCTGCGTGTAGTCGACGCATACCACCTGCTCCCAGCCTACATGTACATCCAGCGTTATAACCTGGCATCTGGGGGCCCATATCTCCGTACAATACGGGGCATCTTGCCCCTCCACGCTAGTCATCTGGGATCCGGGTATTTTGTCTGCAGGAGGATGCATCGTCACACCACCGGGGGCGTTAACAGCATGTATCCAATTGCCCTCCCCAGGTCCCTTGTAATGATACCGGAGCTCCTTATATTCATATACATCGACCACTGCATCTTCTTCCCCGGACACATGCACTTCGTACTCAATATCGACGATTGTACCCGGGGGCACCGTGTACGTGCCCGGAGAAACAGGTACTCCGTCTATGGTCCAAGTTTTGAACTTAATGGAGGCATCCCACGTCGGCTCCGTCGGCTCCAATGGTGTATGCGGAAGCCCCCCTGTTGCTGGACCAAAAGACTCCGTGCCAGCAGCGTTCTTAACTATACCAGGGAGACCATAATGGTCGGCAAATTTCTTGTCCTGCTCGCTGGGCCCCTGCTCCCACTTGTTGCCATCTTCGTCTACTGGTGGATTGGGGTGGGTATGGAAGTGCCCAACCACGCGGCTGCATGGTATCTCTGGGGGGTCACCAGGGATGAGTTGATTGCGGGTGCCCTTAGGAAAGCGCACAACTGAGAGTGCGCCCGTCGTGGTATCTTGAACGATCCACCCCCCCTCCTCGTGTCGGTTGTCTTTATCGTCTGCTTGCGAATCCTCCCAGGCCTGGTCAATCGCTGCACTCACAGTTGGGTCAGCCGCCATCTCTGCGGCAGTAGGTAGCGCCGGGAGTTCCTGGGCAACCACGGCCGGACTCCAGGCAATCCAGGCTATCAGCACACACAATAAGGCTATTAGCAATTTACCGTTAGCTTTCACATTTCCTCCTCTGTTCCTTGGCATTTGACATTAGGTATCTGACTGGGTCCAACTCACTGGGTGTAGTAGATGTCGATGACCTCGCCGCTCGACTTGTCCACAAAGACGTGAGGCTCACCACCGAGTATTTCAGGCGAGGCATACGGGAAGTAAATGTGCCAAGAATCTGCTTCCTCCTCGGTCTCCGTATGACGGCCATCCAGAGACATCACCCCGTCTTCTTCCACCCTCTGCTTGGCGACCTCGATTGCTTCCCCGGCGGTAATACCAGTTGGGGTTGGTTCAGCACAGGAACTGAATGTAAGGATCAGGGTTATCACTGTCGCCCCCACTACCCCCAATAGCAGCCAAACTTTCTGTCTCCTTTTGTGCATTTCTTACCTCCTCTTCTAATAGTCTGGTGATTCAATCGGCTAGATTGATTTGTATTCCATTTCTACCTCCTCCGCAGTAATTAGGCCAGATAAGTCCTGACAATGTCTGGCCAAGCTTGAATTCCCCGCACGAGTTGCCACCGTATTCCCTGTCTTCGCTGAGCAAGAGACTTGAATCTTGGGTGATTCATTACCATGCTACACCCCGCCCTGCGCATTGTCAAGGGTTTTTCCCGGATCTTGAACGAGCTTGCCGGATTGGCAAGAAATCACTGGATTACGTCAATGTCGGAATGTTGCTGTCTTGCCTCCGGTTCAGTCATGGTTATCCAGTCTTGGAGGATGGGAAACGAATTCTATCTTTTAATCAACAGAAGAGACAGGATATTGTACTTCCCTTCTATCTCGTATGCTTGGCTTATCTCTCTTTGGTGCGCATGCATCAGCCTATCGGCGGCTTGAGTGACTGCTGGCCAGTCATCAAATCTATAATCGTGGAAACCAAGGGCGCCTCCGGAAACAAGATGGGGCCAGATGATGTTGAAATCGCTTTCTACGTAAACTTGCTGGTGGCAGCCATCAATGAATCCGAAGATGAATTTTTGTTCTTCCGGAAAGCTGACCTTTCTGGAATCCTTCCTTATAGTCATGATGTTGTCAAAACCTTGAGTTGATTCTTGATAGGCTTCCAGCATCGAGCGGCCCTGTAGAAATGCTTCATAAACATCAGCCGCCTTGATTCCATTTCTACTCACAGTCTTGTCCAGACCGGGATCGAAAACATCGATGGCGTAGACCTTCTTCCGATATCTTTGGGCAAACTTTGCCAGTTTGGCAGTACCTCTGCCCATATAAGCACCAATTTCGATGATATCGCCTTCTAGCTTATATAATGCTCGTTGTGTCATGAAGTCTATCAGGACTTCGTAACCCACGAAATCATCGGGGTCATCTTCTAATGGAGTCCTGAGGGACACTCTCTTAACCGTCAGTTCCAGACTCATCCCACAAGCCAACGTTCTGGCTACAGTATTTTGGTTCCTTCTAAAGCCACCAGAGCCAGTATCGCTGCTGCCGAGGTCCATGTGTTCTTTTCAGGAACCTGTGGCCCCCGTTCTGATCGTCTCATGTCTTTGTCCGGCCAATACGCCTCCCGATAAAACACTCCGTCGCTGTCCTGGAATTGCAGTACCCAATCCCGCACCATCCTGGCCTTATCCTCGGCACCCATCTTCACTAAAGCCAGAATAAGTTCGAATGTCTCAGCTACACATACTGACTGTCTGTCGGCAAAGCATTTGCACCCCCAACCATCTATGATGAAATTCGGCCACCCTCTCGAGATGCGCTCTTCCGCTTGCTTTCCCTCGACTAGTCCTACGAGGGTGGGGTAATACCAGGTCATGGCATGCCCGCCCTTATCCTCGCCGAAAGTGTCGAAGCGTTCGGGGTGCTCTTTGATTGCCCTAGCCAGCTTCCGGGAAGCTTTGTTCCAGCTAGGCTTTTCAAAGCTCAATGCTTTTGCAATCCTTGTGCCACATACAATACTGAGCCAGGTGCTGCTTGAGGCAGTTAGAATTGCTCCTGGCCAGACCTCGTTGTTCTCGCTTACTCCCCAACAGATCTCGCCCCCTGGCTCCTGTAAACTCAAAGCGAAGTTCATGCTCCTCTCCACCACAGGCCACATGTAGCGGAGGAACTCCAGGTCCTTCGTAGTAAGGTAGTGAAACCACATCCCTGCTGCTATGTAAGTGCTGAAATTCGTATCTTTGGTCAGGTCCTGAGGCCTATCATCGTGATAACTGAAATACCAGCTTCCGTCAGGGTTCTGCCTATCATGCATCCACTCGTAGGCCAGCCTGGACTCACGAAAATGGCCGCTAAAGTCTAAGGCCATAGCGGATTCCACATGGTCCCAGGGATCTGTGATACCGCCTCGATACCAGGGGATGGCTCCGGAGGGAAGCTGCTGACTAATGATGAAGTCTGCCTGGCTTTGAATCAGCCTCTCAATGTTTCGGAGCATTCCTTCAAACTAGAGTGTAGGTCGCTTGCGTTTGTCTGCTACAGGCTCTTCCTTGTTTCCTCAATCTCCTTCTCTAACTCCTTCAGTTCTTCTTCTAGGTCTTTCTTGTACTCTTCCAGCATGTCTAGATACTCCTTCCTGCTGGGAAAGGGCTTGAATCCCTGGAAGTAGAAACCGAAGGGAGGGAGTCCAAAGTAGAACCTCCGGGATCTCCTGCTCCACATCTCTATTTCACCTCCTGTATTGGTCGTCGCTTTGGTAGTCCCGCACGACGGGGATATTTATCCGGCGTCGGGCATATCTTATCAATAATCACCAGATAACGCGCATCGCTGAATTCTTCCAGCCCTATTCTCCTTATCTCGTTCAATTTGCCTCCCGTGACCGTAATCGCTGCTTTTGCCCTATTTACCTCCTGTTCAACCTCGCCTTTCTTCTGAACTATGCATCTTCCGCCTACCCGACAAAAGGGCAGGGTCAGTTCCACCAAGGTTCGTAGCAAGGCGACAGCACGGGAGAGAACCAGGGCAAATTGCTCACGATAGAGTGGTAGGTGGGCCGCTTCCTCAGCTCTATGATTCAGCACTTCCACATTTTCCAGCTCCAGTTTGTGGATAATGTGGCGCAGGAAAGCGGTCTTTTTTGTTGTGGGCTCAAG
>CAYFSE010000246.1:0-5988 GCA_964345725.1 uncultured Dehalococcoidales bacterium | reverse complement strand
ACGGTATAAAACTGGGTGGATGTGTGTATCAAAGTTTTAGCTTGCTTTTCCAGCGCCTCTACGACCACCGGAGGGCAGTGTCCCAGGCTATTTGTTGCCCAGCCAGCGACAAAGTCGAGATATTCGCGGCCCTGGTCATCCCAGGCTTTTGCCCCTTTGCCACGAATCAGGGTCACAGGAACCCTCTTGATCGTTTGAAGAAATAGCTTCTTCTCCAATTCTTGCCAATCATTCTGAGACAATTGTTGTACCTCCTGATTTAACTATTCGCCGAGCCTTTCCGGTGACGTCGTCCCGTAAGGCGTGGGTGGCTCTCCCATCTATGATGCGCACGACCTTTGTGGTAGTCAAAGCTCTAAGACTGGCTTCCACCTTGGGAATCATGCCACCAGAAGCTATACCAGAGGCGAGTAGATCCCTGGCCTCGGCCAGGTTGAGCCTGTGAACTACCTGCTGCGAACCATTTTGGATGCCATCGACGTCGGTCATGAATATCAGTTTTTCCGCGGCTAGCGCCGCGGCAATCTCCCCCGCCGCCGTATCTCCATTAACGTTCAGCAGCATTACCCTGCCTTCAGGCGAGCCGAAGCTTACGGGAGCAACCACGGGCATATAGCCAGCCTTTAGCAAGAGCTTCAGTGGAGTGGGGTCAACGGCGACAATTTCGCCGACATAGCCCATCTCGGGGCTCTTGATGCTCGCCCAGAGCAAGTTGCCATCGCAGCCGCTCAGGCCAACTGCCTTTCCGCCCAGAGCCTGAATGGCCACCACCAATTCCTTGTTGACCAGCCCCCCCAGCGCCGCCGCTACCACCTTTAGTGTATCGGCATCGGTGACCCTCAACCCGTTTACAAAGCTGGTGGGAATGCCCAGCCGGGCCAGCCACTCAGTACTCACCTTGGCACCACCATGAACCACCACCAGGGACTTACCCCGCTTCTGAAGCTCCACCAGGTCTTCCAGCGTGGTGTCATGATTGCCCAGAGTGCTGCCGCCAATTTTGACGACAATGATCCTCTTTTGCATTATGTTGTGTAGGCGCTGTTAATAGTAACATATTCCTCGGAGAGGTCGCAGCCCCAGGCTGTGGCTTTGCCGCGTCCTAAGTTGAGGGAGAGCTTCATGAACACACTGTCGCTGTTGCTCAAAGCCGATGTCATTTCGGCTTTGTCAAAGAAGGAAGCGGCCCCCTGCTTCATGACACAAACATCGTTAAGGTAGACGTCCAATCTGTCTTCTTTCACCCTGGCTCCGCTTCGACCCAGGGCAGCAACGATACGCCCCCAGTTGGGATCGTTGCCATGGATGGCTGCTTTCACCAGTGGTGAGCTAGCGATAGTCCGAGCCGCCTGGCGAGCCCAAACCTCGTCTTCTGCCCGTTCTACGGTGACTTCAATAAGCTTGGTGGCTCCTTCCCCATCCCGAGCTACGGACTTAGCCAGATGCGCGCAGACTGCGTTCAAAGCTTCCTGAAAAGCTTCACCGTTATCGACGTCAATACGTTCGTTGCCAGCTAAGCCGTTGGCTAGTAGAAATGTACAATCGCTGGGACTGGTATCGCCGTCAATACTGATCATGTTGAAAGAGCCATCCACCGCCTTGTGTAATGCCGCACCCAAGAAATTGACACTCACCGCAGCATCGGTGGCGATAAAACAAAGCAGAGTAGCCATGTTGGGATGAATCATGCCGGCCCCTTTAGCCACCGCGCCGATGATGAACTGGCCCCCTTTTGAATCTGCGAGCACAGCCATTTCTTTGGGTCTGGTATCAGTGGTCATTATGGCCCGGCAAAAATCATGGCCACCTTCACTGGTCGGCTTTATCCTAGGAATTCCGGCCCTGACTCTATCCATAGGCAAGGGCACGCCAATGACACCGGTGCTGGCGACAAGGACTTCCTCAGATGATAGGTTTAGCTTCTCGGCTGTTAGTTTTGCCATTTCTACGGCGTCTGCCAGTCCTTGCTCGCCCACGCAAGCATTAGCACAACCGGCATTGACCACTATAGCCTGTGCCCGCCCCTTTGACATGTGTCTCTGAGATAGAATAACAGGTGCCGATCTAATCTGGTTGGTAGTAAAAACGCCGCCAGCCTTGCAGGTCACTTCTGAGCAAAGAACAGCCAAATCAAGCTCGCCTTCGCTCTTTATTCCAGCGCGTACGGCCCCAGCCAGGAATCCCGAAGCCGAAGTGATATCGCCTGAAGGGATTAAATCGAACATGAGGTTCAAATATAGCAGGAAGCAACCACACCGTCTATTTCGATGGTCTCACGCCTTGGTCAATTCCCTTTCACACTGTCTCAGTCCAAACTTGACCTACGCTTCAAGTCTGAAGCTACCTTCGCCTACTATCTCACTCAATTCTCCGGCTAATTCGGGGCAATAGTTGACTGCTATGTTGGGCATCTCGAGATTAGTTATTTGGCCATCGCCGACCACAGTCAGAGAGACCCTATCTTGGCCGGGGTAGCTCTTGAGAATATCCACAATCCTGTGAAGACATTCAACGTCGCGCTCGGCGTCGCCCGATTGGTTGACATCTATCGTGACATGGTGACGCTGGGGCTCTTTGAGCACTTCCTGTCTGACAGGGAGGAGCATGGCATCTTCACAGTTCAGCTGTACTTCCCCATCCCTGATCTTGACTACCCCCTTGACGCTGAGGATGTTACCCTCCTGCCATATCCCCTGAGTACTCTCGTAGAGTCTGGGCCAGGCGATGACCTCGATGCTGGCCTCCATGTCTTCAATTGAGGCCACGACAAATGGGCGATTGTCGCGGGTATGGGCCTGGCGTACCGAGACCACCATTCCCCTGATGGTCACCGTTTCCTCAACCATGTCTCGGTTGATTTCGCCGCAAGAGACAGTGCCTGGCGAGGACGCTTCCTTGGAAAGAAGGTCCAGGGGTTGGGAGAAATAGACCCCCAGCAGCTCCCTTTCCCACACGAGCTTCTGCTTGGCGGATACCTCTTCCTGGCCTTGTGCGTAGCTAACCTTGGTGGTGGGGGAGCTTTGGCCCCACAGGTCGAACATACTGACCTGTCCAGATTCCTTGGCCCTTTGTTTTGTTTGAGATAGGGAGATGATTTTGTTCAAGGACTCGAGCAGCGGTCTACGGCTGCCCAGCGAGTCAAAGACACCGACTTTGATCAAGCTTTCCAGTACCTTTTTGTTGATGTTGCGAAGGTCGGTCCGATAGCAGAAATCTTCTATGGATTCAAAATCGGCCTCTGAGTCCCGGCCCGACAGGATATGCTCAATCGGGGAAGAGCCGACATTCTTGATAGAAGCCAGCCCGAAGCGGATGGCGTGGCTATCCTCATCATCCTCTTCAATGACAAAGCTAACATCGCTCTTGTTGATGTCTGGCGGGAGCACTTTGATGCCTAGTCTCCGGCATTCAGCAATTGCCGAACGAACTCTTTCCATATTATCTGAATAGGTGTTTAGAAAAGCGACCATGTACTCGATGGGGTAGTTTGCTTTCAGATAGGCAGTGCGGTAGGCAATGAGGCCATAACTAACGCTGTGGGCTTTGTTGAAAGCGTAGCCAGCGAAAGGCTTGATCAGGGAAAACACCTCCTGGGCTAGTCCCGGCGATATGCCACTTTTCTTGGCTCCGGCGATGAAATTGCGCTCCTCTTTCTTCATCACCGCCGGTATCTTTTTACCCATAGCTTTACGAAGGATGTCAGCCTGGCCCAGGCTATAGCCAGCTAAGGCTTGGGCAATGAATATCACCTGCTCTTGATAGACGATGACTCCGTAGGTTTCTCTTAAGATCTCCTCCAGGATGGGATGGGGATAATGAATGGGAGCAACACCGTGCTTGGCTTTGATGAAAGTGGGGATTTGTTCCATGGGGCCGGGGCGATAGAGCGCCACCATGGCCGCGATATCGCTGAAATTGGTGGGCTTGAGTTCCTTGATATAGCGCCGCATTCCGGCGCTTTCCAGCTGGAAGATGCCTTTGGTTTCACCCGAGGCTAGCAATTCGAAAGTCTCAGTATCGTCGAGAGGAACATGCTGTAAATCGAAGGAGATTCCACGATTTTGGGCAATAATTCCTTTCACTTTCGCCAGAATGGTCAAGTTAGACAGACCCAGGAAATCCATTTTCAGCAGTCCTAAGCGGGCAATGTTCTCCATATGAAACTGGGTCATGACAGTGTGCTGCTCGCCCTTTCCCAGCAGCTGTAGTGGGACATATTCGATTAAGGGTTCATGTGAGATAACCACACCGGCGGCGTGGGTGCTGAAGTGCCTAACCATTCCCTCCAGTTTCTTGGCCGAGTCAATCAGGTTACGTATTGCTGCGTCTTGGTGATAGATATCATAAAGCTCCCGACTCTGTTCCAGAGCTCTATCCAGCGTTATGGTCAGCTCCAGAGGGATGAGTCGAGCCACCCGGTCAACCTGAGCGTAGGGCATACCTAAAGCACGCCCAGTGTCTCTTATGGCAGCTCTGGCTCCCATGGTGCCAAAGGTGATGATTTGAGCCACATGGTCGGAGCCATATTTGTGGTTGACGTAAGCCAGGACTTCATCACGGCGGTCGTCTTGAAAATCAAGGTCAATATCGGGCAACTCTCGACGCTCGACGTTAAGAAATCGTTCGAAAACAAGCGCATATGCCAGCGGGTCGACATCTGTGACGCCCAGACAGTAGAGAGCCAAGCTGGCAGCAGCACTTCCACGAACACCGAAGTAGATGCCATGCTCTCGAGTGAAGGAGATTATGTCCCAAACAACGAGGAAGTAGTGGGCAAATTTGGTCTTCTGGATGACCTCAAGCTCGTGGCTAAGCCGTCCTTTGACCTCTGAGCTGGGCTCCGTGTAGCGTCTTTCCAGACCCTGCCAGCAGAGGTCAGCCAGAAAATCATCGGCTTTCCTGCCCTTGGGCAATTCCACCTGCGGCAGGTGCAGCCTGGTGAAATCCATCTCTAGCTGACACATATCGGCAATCGCTTGAGTATTCTCCACCGCTTCAGGTAAGTCGGCAAAAAGCTGTTCCGCCTCCTCAGGGCTTTTCAGGTAAAAGAAATCGCCAGCCAGCTTCAGTCTTTTTTCATCATAGACAGAGGTATTGGTCTGTATACACAGAAGAAGCTCATGAGCTGCAGCATCCTGTTTGTCAATGTAGTGGACATCAAATGTGGCTACCGGTGGTATGCTGAGTTTGGTGGATAGCGAAACAAGCTCCTTGTTGATTTGCTCCAGTTCTGGAATAGGGTGCCTCTGAATCTCCACGTAGTAATCGCCGAAGACCTCCTTGTACCACGAAGCCACTCTAGCAAGCTCGTCGCTTCGCCCATCGAGAATCAGTCGAGCCAGTTCCCCGTGGGCACACCCGGAGAGGGCAATGAGACCATCATGGTGTAGCTTGAGAAGCTCTCTATCTACTCTCGGCTTATAGTAGAACCCATCAAGGTGACTCTTGGTAACCAGTTGGAGCAAATTGCGATAGCCCTTTTCGTTCTTGACCAGTAGAGTAAGATGATAGGGAGTCTTACGGGCTGGCTCTCGGCTGTGGCAATCGCTCTCGGCGACATAGACTTCGCAGCCAATGATTGGCTTTATACCTGCTTCCTTAGCGGCTACATAGAAATCAATGACGCCGTACATGGCGCCGTGGTCAGTGATAGCCAGGCTGTCCATGCCCAATTCCTTGGCCCGGGCAACAAGCTGAGGTATGCGGGACATGCCATCGAGCAAGCTGTATTCGGTGTGGACGTGAAGGTGGGCGAACTTCTGTGGCATCGGCTAGATTATATCATTTGCGCCAAGAGCCCCAAACGAAGAATTTCTGAGTGTGAAGAATTTCTTTGCCATCATAAGGGGCATCACTATCTACCTGCACTTTTACCTGAACACGCCCTCAAGCTTTGGATCTTACAATATTGTACGAAATTGTACGAAAGCAATTTGAGACCAGAGGTATAGAAGGGGATTGTGGGGGCACAATAACATATGATCTTTG
>CAYFSE010000245.1:0-4914 GCA_964345725.1 uncultured Dehalococcoidales bacterium | reverse complement strand
CGAAGAATTTCCGTATATCAGTATGGATATGATTATCTTGTAGTATCTTGTTGCACTGGATTGTCAGATCTGTACTACAAATACCTTCTTATCACAAGCAGGGGCCTCCTGGGGGCTGGGGCGCGACCGTTTCGCCGACGTGGCAGGTTGGCGGTCTAGTGGCATGGGATGAGGGCACTGCGCGCAACTTCTATTCCAGCGCCAACGTGACTGGCAATAGGCTCGTTGGTGGTCTGGTGGGATGGAATAATGGTACTGTAGTTGACTCCTTTTGGGACACCCAAACCAGCGGACAAGATGGTTCGTAGGGCGGGACCGGCAAGACCACTGCGGAAATGAGGGACATCAATACCTTCATAGTCGCAAGGTGGGAGATAATCGGAGTCGCCAATTCTAGCGCATGCAATTCGGGCTACATATGCAGCATCGTTGACAAGGTGACCTATCCCTTCCTGCTAATTCAGCATCACCACCCTCCGTTCAAAGAAAGCCCACCAGTTGGCGTAAAAATCTTTGGGACGCCCTGGGACATGATGGAACCCTACGAAAAAAACGGGATTGCGACAATTAACACAATGGTCCTATTCTGTACGTAATGCGACACTTTTGGACTTTTGGCTTGGGATTACGAAACCGCTGCTCTACCCCTGAGCTACGCTGGCATCCAGGCCAAATTCAGTTGCTACTTACCCTTATGCTCGGAATTGACCCAAGAATGTTCGGGACGATTTGGGGGGCCGGCTCGCATTACGAAAAGGCGCGACGCTACGTTCGGTATGTTCTAGATAGGGCTAGGCATGCCAGCTCAGGAAGGGATAGGTCAGTGCATCAGTATTTATGAAGGCAAATAAGAAAATAAGAACATCTTAATTCTTAAATAGGCCAAGCCCAGAATGAAAATGACGTAGACCTGGCAAAGACCTGCAATTCAAGGGCACTTACAGGCGGTCCCACTTCACGCGGCCTTTTCCTCAGTCGTCTGCTTCGTTGGCCGTTCCTTGGCTGTGGATGAGGTGTCCTTTACCTCGCGCCAAGTCGTGTCCTATACCTTTACCAGGAACTCCCTGATGCCCCTTGGCAGGTGCATCGTAGGCTGCATCGCTGGGTCCCTTATCAGGATTGCTGGTTCCTTGGCCGTGGATGAGGTGCCCTTTGCCTCGCGCCAGCTCGTGTCCTATACCTTTACCAGGAACTCCTTGATGCCCTTTGGCAGGTGCATTGTAAGCTGCATCGCTGGGTCCCTCCGCAAGTGCTGCGCCTCCCAACGCCACCGTTACCACGAGCACTAGCATAACAGTAAGAACTATTCGTTTCATTCTTGCCAACCCTCCTTCCTAAACAACATCAACGGAATACTCCGATATTTCCCATTTCAATTTGCAGTGAGGCACCCTGAACCTTATTGCTTACGTCGACAATAATATATCCACCGAACCCCGTTGTCAACACCTCGACTCAGAGCGACTTTTCCTGTTATCGGTCATTGCTGGTTTTATTGCTATGGCTTGGCGACTACAATATTATCAAAGGCAACTTCCGTAAATGTGCCTGCAAGTGCGGTGGCAGCCAAGGCGATGTCACCGCCACTAAAGGTGGTATCTGTAACCGTCGCCAGTACATGTCCGTTGACCGACAGTGTTAGGGTGCTACCTATACACTCAATGTGTATCAAGTTAATCATCTCTTGCCCCTTATGTATATAGGATGAGTAGGCAGGTCCAACCAAGCTTGTCATCTTGGCATCAACAAACCTCCCTATCTCGTAATAACCATCGGCACTGATGCCGAAACCATAGCAGTCATCTTCACCGTTCCATCGGCAGAACACCGTATGCCAGTTATCATCAGTTCCATCAACCAACCACGTTTCTACCTCAAGGATAAAATCAGTGAAGTAACGCTTACACTCAGAATATACACTCCCTTCGGGAGTTGTGTAATCCTTTACGTATAGACATCCGTCAGAATAAATAATCCGACCGTCATCGTCATCATAGGTAACCCAGCCACTGTTTTCATCACTGAAGTCATCTGAAAACAAGACCTCGGGGACTGTCGGACTAGTTTCGAAGTGAGCAGTGAGGCTCTTATCCGAATCCATGGTAATGGTAATAGTGGATGTTGTGCCTTCTGCACTACCGCTCCAGTTTTCAAAGGTGTAACCAATAGCGGGGCTGGCTGTTAGTGTCACCTGCACGCCAGATTCATATTCGCCACCAGAAGGAGAGACGGAACCTGCTCCCGGGGGACTGATATTTATACTGAGCGTATGAGTCTGAGCAGATGGGGTAGACGCACATGAGGTGATTATGACGATCCCTACAATGACGCCTATTGTGTAGGCTACGAAGGTTGCTGATGACTTCTTGTTGCTCATTCCATCGTCCTTTCTTTCGTTTGAATATATCGTATTGGGACAAGCGGGACCTGTCAATAAACTTCAAGCATGCAATGAGTTGTGGCATCACAAATTCAAATCATAGCTCAAGCTGTCATCAAACTCCACTAGCCGCTAGCCTGCCTATACAGTTGAAGAGCGTCATAGAAAGTCAGGGACTTGGAGCAGCGTTACGCCGTGTGGACACATTGCCACATATCTACCGAATTGTATAATCTCAGGCCTACAGACGATTATGGGCAACTCATACAGTATTTGATAGTCTGAAAGGAGGAATCATGGACAGGTTCGTTGTGTTGTCAGTTGGTGATATGCACAGACTAGGATTGGGGAAAGACCGTATCATTTACGCTGGTATGCCGTCCGAAAAGGTTTTTCCATCGTACAAGTGAGATGGGAGTTTCTCTATCGATGATATTCCTGGAATCTCTTTTTCCCTGCAAGCCGCAGCGAAATAAGAATAGAAGGAGTCAATATCCTGGTAGAGCACGTGACTCCAGATGAGATTAGACTACGCTTGTAGCTGCAGTTTGACAACCAATAGGGATCAAAACAACATATCTGTGAGAGACTCCGTGCAACTCCCTGGTTTCATTTTAGTCTCTTTGGATTGGGCTAGGGTGCTTGCTCTTGAGACTGAGCCCCCACAATTCCCTCCCTCATCTTAGCTTTGAAGAAAAGGCCTACTAGCTTTGGAAGCAAGCATTTCAAGAACAACCTCCTGGCGTTCTTATAGCTGTTCTTAAGCTTCAATCAAAACAAACAAAAGGGATAAAAAGAGGCCCAAAAAGAGAATAGCAGCTACAGACAATCTCTTATTTTGCGGAAAAAAGGCATATTGGGGACAGACTAACATAGAACTTCTGCCGTTCAGCATGGGTGTTTGATGCGGTGTAATCACAATACAACGTTACCGGTTTGCGTAGCAGACCATGGGAGTCTCCCGAAAGTGTGCGCAGATATAGTAGTCACTGGCCATAGTGATGGTGGTTGAGGCGGCGTTGACATTGGCAACGGTATCGACATCGCCTGTCCAGTTGGCAAATTCATAACCACTGGCTGGTTCTGCCACCAGGTTGACCAGTGTTCCCTCTTCATAAATGAATCTCCCCTCTCCAGGGGTGGTTACTGAACCACGAACTGGTCCTATGATGTTCAGGCTGTACTGGACAGGCGCAGGTACCTCAAAGTCAGCCTTTACGGAATAATCGCCGTTCACGGTAATAATCGTCTCCGAGGCATAAATATCATCAACGGTGTACACATCTCCGGTCCAGCGTACAAATTGATAGCCACTGTCTGGGATAGCATTCAAGCCAACCACCGTGCCAGCATCATAGGTGAGAATCGCTTTTCCAGGGATGGGTACATCGTCAACGGTCACTGTGCCTCCAGCCGTGAAATCGACAATGAGGGTATAAGATTCGCCGCCATCATCGCTATCCAGCCCAACACAGCCTCCCATCGCGGCAATTAAGGCTGCAATAATCAAGAAGATGCCAATTCTTTTCACGTGTATGGCCCTCAGAGTTCTATTGTATCACTCGCGAAGGAATCGTCAACAAAACGCGGTGTCCAACACATCCGCTGGTGCAAAGCAGTCACAAAACGGTATTTTGTTACCTCATCTTTTAGCATTTCGTTTAATTGACAGATATTGAAGTTCATCAAATGAAACATCCTACCGAATAAAGACAGCCATAAGTCCGGCTGTGGGAATTAACGAAACGACAACGATAACCAGACTTTTCCACCATTGGATATTATGAATCTGACTTAAAGCAATGACGGAGATGATGAATATCCAGACGAATGGGAAAACGAATACCCTCAGGTTCTCTACCCAGCTGGGCCAAGGGGAAGGATCAATGCCATTAATAATAAGAATCGGCGCCAGGAACGTTTCTGGTATCCACATGAAAATGAAAGTCGGGACATGGACTGTGAATGCTTGAGAGGCAAGCGTTTGATCGAAATCCCCTGTCCCTCTAACTGCTTTACAGAGTAGGTATGCAAGCCCGCTGTATGATAAAAAGCCAGCGAGACCTACCGGCAGAGTAGTAAATGTTTGAACCAGATACCATTTTTCAAGGGGAATCGTCAAGAATGGTTGACTTGCTGGAACCTGCCCAAGTACGTAGGCGATAAGCACAGTAATGGAGTAGCATAAGCAGAAAATGATCACCCACCAAAGTCCGGTCCACACTCCTGATTTATCTTTGGCGATTTCGCTAGAGGCTCTTTTGGGAGCAACAATAAACACGCGGAAGCAATGCAAAACTCTCCTAATCATGCTCTGCATATTATTCAGTAATTCTCGCCTAGTATGCAATAGCTCGATGGATTGTTAAACTCAACGGCTACACAAAATGGCTCTCTGCTCAAGTTCTATGCGAAGTGGCGACACATATGTGCTAAAATTGAATTTGTGCTCTAACTACTCATGTTCAGTTGATGAGGGGATCACGCGTTAAAACAGGCAGTGATGGATACTCCCGATACGGGAAAATGCCACT
>CAYFSE010000244.1:0-4406 GCA_964345725.1 uncultured Dehalococcoidales bacterium | reverse complement strand
CAGCTGGATAAGACGTTCCCGACCCTGGACTGTTCTGCTTGCATCCTGACACCCAAGATGACTATGGTGGGACAGCATGCCAATATTAAGCTAATGAGCTACAGTGAGGTGGAAGAAGTGTCAGGGTACGTAGGAAACTTCCGGGTTAAGATAAAAAACAAGAGCCGTTACATCGATATGAGCAAGTGCACGGGCTGCGGTGAGTGTCCCAAGGTTTGTCCTGTCGAACTAAATAGCGAATTTGACGTGAACCTGGGTAGGCGAAAGGCTACCTATATTCCCTTTCCTCAGGCAATTCCCAATAAATACACTATAAATAAGCGTGGTTACCCACCATGCCGGGTTGCCTGTCCCGCCGGGGTCAACGCCCAAGGCTATGTCGTCCTTATTTCACAGGGCAAGTTCAAGGAGGCTCTGGAGGTGCTCCGCAGGACTATGCCCTTTGCGGGAGTTTGTGGACGGGTGTGCACCCACCCGTGCGAGAAGGACTGTGAGCGAGGTAAAGTTGACCAACCCATAGCTATCAGGGCTCTTAAGCGTTTTATGGCCGACTGGGAACTGAAAGCAGGCAGGGAAAAAGCAACACCGGTGGAAAGGACCAAGGAAGAAAGAGTAGCTATTGTCGGCTCTGGACCCGCTGGCCTGGCCTGTGCCTACGATCTGGTCAGACAGGGATACGGAGTTACGGTGTTTGAGTCTGCTCGTGAGGCTGGAGGTCTGTTGCGCTATGGTATCCCTGAATACCGATTACCTAAAGAGGTACTCGGTAACGAGATAAGCTATGTACAGGAGTTGGGGGCAGAGATCAAGACAGATACCCCTACGAAAGATCTCACTGAAATCTTCAATGAAGGGTACAAAGCCATTTTCCTGGGTACAGGTGCTGGCGTCAGTCAGAAAATGGGGATTCCTGGTGAGAATACTCCCGGAGTGCTTCATGCCCTCGACTTCTTGAGGCAAGTCAACTTTGGAGTCAAAGTCAACCTGGGAAACAAAGTGGCGATTATCGGCGGTGGTAATGCTGCCGTGGATGCCGCTCGAATAGCCCAACGCCTCGGTGTTAATGAAATAACTGTTGTTTATCGTCGCAGTCGTGCTGAAATGCCGGCTATTCCTAGCGAAATTGAAGAAATGGAACATGAAGGAATTAAGATTCAGTTCCTGGCAGCACCCGTCAAAGTGTTGTCTAAAGACAATAGGATGACCGGGATACAATGTATTCGCATGGAACTGGGCGCGCCCGACGCCAGTGGTCGTCGACGTCCCGTGCCCATCAAAGGCTCAGAATTCACTATAGACGTGGACAATGTGATCATAGCCATCGGTCAGGGCGTGGACAAAGGAACGCTGTCCGAGGACCTGGACTATACTAGCTGGGAAACCCTCTCCGTTGACCCAATTACTCTACAAACTAATATTGACGGTGTATTTGCTGGTGGTGACACGGTTTCTGGTCCGGCTGATGTTATCGCGGCTGTCGCTGCTGGCAAGGAAGCAGCCATCTCTATTGACCGCTACCTGCGCGGCGATGACCTAAAAGAGGGTAGACCGGAGATCCACGAAAAGGTCAAGGATGTGCCCAAAGAGGGCGTGGCAAAAGAAGAAAGGGCAGTTATGCCCACGCTGGAGTTGGGGAAACGCGCTGGGTCCTTTACTGAGGTTGAGCTTGGCTTTGATGAAAAGACGGCAGTCGAGGAGGCCAAGCGCTGTTTGAATTGTGCAGTCTGCTCCGAATGTCGGGAGTGTGAGAAAGTTTGCGAGCCTAAGGCTATCGACCATGAAATGCAGGAAAAGGTATTGGAAGAGGATGTGGGAGCTATTGTGGTGGCTACGGGGGCGGACGTATTGGACGGCACCAAGTTCAGTATATACGGTGGTGGTGTCTACCCTGATGTGGTCAGCACCCTGCAGCTAGAGAGGATGATGAACGCCGCCGGACCTACTGGTGGCGAAGTGGTTCGGCCGTCGGATGGAGCTCACCCCAAAGAGGTGGTCTTTGTAAGTTGCGTGGGATCTCGTGATAAACGCACCGGACCTGGCTATTGTAATAAAGTGTGCTGTATGGTTATGGCCAAGCAGGCTATCATGCTAAAAGAGCACGCCCCAGATACTCATAGTTATATCGTGTATGTCGACGCACGAGGACCCGGCGGCAAGATTTTCGAAGAGTTCATGACGCGGGCTGAGAAAGAAGGGACCACCTATATGAGAGGCCAGATTGATAAGGTGGCACAGCAAGATGGCAGACTCTTGATCTCTGGCCAAGACTTTCTGACCAATGAGACATTTAACATACCTGCCGACCTGGTGGTTTTGGCCACTGGGTTAATGCCCACCGAGGACGCCGCCAGGCTATTCCAGGCCCTGCATATTAGCTACGACGCCAAGAATTATCTCGTCCAGGCGCACCCTAAGCTGCGCCCGGTGGAGACTGCCATGGATGGCATCTTTATCGCCGGATGTGCCATTGCTCCCACCGACGTGCCAGAATCTGTAGCCCAGGGTGGTGCTGCGGCAGAGTACGTCTTGAGGCTATTCCGTCAGGAGTCCATTGAAGCTGACCCCATGACTTCTATTGTGGACATCGCTCGGTGCACAGGCTGCCTGCTTTGCCAGCAGGTCTGTCCCTTCCAGGCTATCGAAGTCGAAACCCTTCGGGATGGCCGGACGGTGGCTTCCATCAATGAGAGTCTGTGTAAAGGATGTGGCATCTGTGTCGCTGCCTGCCGCCCCGGCGCTATAAAGCTCAGAGGCTTCAGTGACCAGCAAATTATGGCTGAGGTTATGGCATTATGAAATCGGAATATCAACCTAAGGTCATCGGCTTTCTATGCAACTGGTGTAGCTATGCCGGCGCTGATATGGCGGGAACTAGCCGTATGAGGTATCCCGAGAATATTCGAATTATTCGTGTCCCCTGCTCGGGGCGGGTTGATCCCCTCTTCGTGGTGAAGTGCTTCCAGAGAGGAGCTGATGGGGTATTAGTTTCAGGGTGCCACCCTGGAGACTGTCACTATACCGAGGGTAATTATCATACCAGGCGCAGGTTCACACTGCTTCGTGAGTTCCTCGACTACCTGGGTATAGCGAAGGAAAGGGTGCGAGTGGAATGGGTTTCGGCATCAGAGGGACAAAAATTTGCTGAACTACTATCGGATTTCACCACAGAGCTAATCAAGCTTGGACCAAGGAGCAAAGTTCGAGATGAATACGGAGTTAGTCAAACAGATTCGAGGTAAGGCTCGCAACCTTTTGGAAGAAGGTACGGTTGAGGGTGTTATTGGCTACGAGCGGGCTAGTGATGATCTTACTTCCCGTCCACTCTTTGCTTACAACCCCTCTGAAACAGAGCGGCTTATCTTTGACGAAACCTGCGCTCACAATCTAGTCAAGTATCTTTTGGATAAGAAAGGTAAAAGGATGGCGGTTGTGGTTAAGCCTTGTGACTCAAAGGCCATCAACTTGTTGTTGAATGAAAAACAGATAGAGCGAGACAACGTATTTATTATCGGGGTTGGCTGTCCCGGTATGGTGGAGACTGATTGGAACCACAAGAGCGAGACATTGCAGACGAAATGTCGAAGCTGCAAGTTATCTAAACCGGTGGTGTACGACTTTCTGGCCGGAGGGGAGATTGAAAGACAAGCTGAAGAGGAAACCTATTCCGACATCAATGAGGCAGAGGCGAAATCCGTTGCCACCAGGAGAGAATTCTGGCTGGAACAATTTGGTCGCTGTATCCGCTGTTATGCTTGCCGCCAGGTCTGTCCAGGCTGTTATTGCCCCGTGTGCTTTGCCGAAAGACTTGATCCCCTATGGGTGGGCATCCGCATAGCTCCTGAGGAGAACGACTTGTGGCAAACCATCCGTGCCTTTCACCTGGCAGGGCGTTGCATCAGCTGCAATGAGTGCGAGCGAGTGTGCCCGGTGGACATCCCCTTGAGCCTGCTTAACCGGAAGCTGGAAAAGGATGTGAAGGCGTTTTTTGACTTTCAGGCAGGGCTAGACCCTGATGAACAACCCCCATTCGCCACCTTTAAGAAGGAAGAAATGCTGGAGTTGGAAAAATGAACTTGTTTGCCTCTAAGGATGACATAATTCGCTGGCTCAATTCACTTCTCAAGAAGCATATCGTCATTGCCCCAGTCCGGGTTCAAGGGCAGACCATGTTTCAACCTATATCTAGGGTGGAAGAAGTTATCTTTGATTGTGATAACACGGCGCTCTCGCCCAAAGGATGGTTCCTGCCTCCTACAGAGACGCTTTTCTCGCTGCAAAGAGATGATGGACAGGTCGAGCTGGTTAGTGCGCAGGTGGAAAGAGATGCGGTTCTCTTTGGATTGCATCCCTGCGATGCCAGAGGTATCGCCCTGATGGACAAGCCCTTCCTACGGGAGCCAAGCGAT
>CAYFSE010000243.1:0-3217 GCA_964345725.1 uncultured Dehalococcoidales bacterium | reverse complement strand
GATGACTACTCCATCACCGCCAACTTTCAGGAGAAACCATCAATCAACTGGCCGCTAATTGCAGGGATTATAGGGGCAGTGGTAGTAGTGGGACTGGTGATTTTCTTCGTGCGTAGAAGGTGAGTTGCTTGACTTAAGAGTCAGGCAGGCGGGGCAGAAGGAAAACATTCCCGGGCGTGACATTGCGCTTTTGCCTGTGTGCCACCTCATTACACAACCTAGGGGTTCTGCTCTGTGACGATGCCACGGCAGACACGCACACTGAACGGCAGAAGTTCTATGTTATTGCGCGAACACAATCCCACATGTGACGCACTGCATAAGCTAGCGGAATGCGACCCGCCCGGATTCTGTTCGCTCAACGACCTGCAATTTCATTTGCTACGCGAATACTGAGGCAGTACAATATGCCGCAGCGCGATCTGTGCAGAAACGTGAAAAGCCGTGCATAAACGGGGACAAGAATGCCAACCGGAGGATTGGGGCAGAAGATGAAAAGTATTGTCATTACCGGGAGCACCAGCGGGATAGGATTCGGACTTGCCGATGTATTCTGCTCGCACGGGTGTGCTGTTACCATCAGCGGACGTTCTCAGACAAATTTGGACAAAGCTTATCGGCTATTGTCCAGCAAATACGACCAGAACCGGATTCTGACGTACATGTGTGACGTAAGCCATTATGATCAAGTCGAAGGCTTGTGGAGTGCGGCAAGAGCGAGGTTCGGTCGCGTTGACATATGGATAAATAATGCCGGCGCGGGCCATCCTGAAACTCTGATTTGGGACTATTCCCGCGAGATGATTGATAGTGTTATTGGGGCAAATGTTACCGGCACTCTGTATGGCATGACGGTGGCTTCAAAAGGTATGATGCAACAAGGATTCGGCAGCGTCTACAACATGGAGGGATTGGGCAGCAGCGGCCCTGTGATCAAGGGATTGGCGTTATACTCTGCCACGAAATCAGCACTCGCACGCCTTACAACAGCTGCTGCGAAAGAAGTTCGGGGCACGCCAATAATCATTGGCAGCCTTCGACCAGGCATGGTTGCCACGAAACTGATAACAGAGCAGTATGACGGGCACCCAAAGGAATGGAACCGCGCGGAACGGATTTTCAACATTTTGTCTGACCGAGTCGAGACCGTCGCGCCCTGGTTGGTAAACAAGATCCTCTCCAATGAGAAGAACGGTGTGAGGATCGAGTGGCTTACAAAATCGAAGATATTTCTGCGTTTTCTAACCTCACCATTCCACAAGCGTAGTATCTTTGACCAAAGGCCTAACGAGTCTGCACTTTAGTCCAGATTGTTGAGCTTGGTCAACAAAGACTTGTTTTGTTACCTGGTTGCGCAGCGGGGAACGCTGTATTGTGACCAAGCCACATTAAACACGCACCCTGAACGGCAGAAGTTCCATGTTACTGTGTGAACGCAATCCCCAGTTCGAACTTGGTGCTAGTACGGAAAAGGCTGGTGTCACAGGGTACATCCTGAACGATACCCAGTTAGTGGATAGTACTGAAGGTGCGCCTACGCGGAGCCTTCGTTCCCTTCTTAGTAGTGATTTCATGTTGCTTCTCGACCAGTAGTTTCCTCCAATCCGCATCCGACTTCTCGGTCTTGCCTATCGTCACTACCTTGTTTTGTTTGGCACGGTGAATCCGTATGGCTGTAATCTCTGCACGTCCTTAGAGATATCATGAATGTGTCAACGCGGGGGCGAGAAGAGTGTGTAAATTCAATGACAATCATCTGATGTCACCCGTGGTCAGATATCGTGCCCCAGTTCTCTACCTTATTGAATCGGTTAGCAGTAGATTGAAAATGTATAAGCACTGGGGCACTGCCAAGATCTGGGATTCTTTCAAATATGTTCGCATCACCGAGCCTTATAGCCTCTAAAACAAGCGGCAATTCATGGCGAAAAGATGACATATCTCCACCTGGCTGTACCAAAGACAAAGCCTCTAATGACATGGCAATAGACGCTGAATACTAAACCGTCTTCTTTAAAGAATCCAGCATGTACTGAATCTCTCATCAGTTTAGTGTATAGATCGGATGTCTGCTTTGTGTCATGCACGTTACTTATGGTGAGGAAAAGCTCTCCTGTTCTGTCAGAGTGGGTCAAAGTGTAGCGTCTAGGCACGACCAAATCTTTCGGAGTGGAGCCGGTTAGGTACGCAACACGGAGTTTCTGTGGATTCAACCGCTTCATAGTGACTCTGAAGGCTTTCTAGATCTGGTTTCCCTTGACGCCACTCGTCTATCTCATGGCGGATGACGTTGTAATCGTGAATGCTTTGCATTAATATTATAGTGTTCATAGGCGGGTGCAAAAAACTGTAGAAGTGATCTGGAGGTATGGCAGATGGCTATCGAGTCCCCAAAATATCAAACAATCTAGGAGGACAAGAAACTCGGCATATGGGAGTACGAGGAACATGTACCGGCTGAACTTGAAATCGATGGTGAATTCGGTTCTGCTTTGCAGAAAGGGTTCAGGGTACTGGCTGACTATATTTTTGGTGGCAATACTTCTGGGGTTCGTATCGATATGACTGTGCCGGTCACGGAGCGAGTGGTGTCCATTGAAAAGATTGACATGACAGCCCCGGTGACTACATCTCTCATCGAGAAAGGCAAGAAATACAGAATAGCTTTCACAATGCCCTCGAAATACACTCTGGAGAATCTACCCGGGCCAGCAAACAAAACGATATCATTCCGCAAGGTAGGCAAGCATTGAGTCGCTGCGTTACGATTCTCAGGTAGTCTCAATAGCAGATTGGCCATGCACAAAGCTAAGGTACTAGAAACGTGGCTAGATGAAAACAAATACTCTAGAAAGAGCGGCTTTGTCTCTGCACAATACAACCCACCTTGGCTACATGGTATTTTCCGAAGGAATGAAGTACTAACCGAGGTTTGACAAGTCGCCGTTTGAAGTAATGAAACCACAGTTGAGCATAGAGGAGATATCAATACGAGACGATCTAAGATAATCCTGTCAATTGTGAACTTAGGTGATTTTCCGGGTTTGGTTGCGATCGATGGACTTGCTACTACTCCTGCGGTAAACAAGAAGACAGTGGGAGAAGTATTGGAACAATATGCAACCCTTTTCGTTCCCGACTGTAGTATGATGCCCTGCTAGTCACAGGTCTCGAAATGAAAAACACTGAAGAACTATCGCAGCTGGTAAAAAGCCTC
>CAYFSE010000242.1:0-2492 GCA_964345725.1 uncultured Dehalococcoidales bacterium | reverse complement strand
CGAACTTCGCGGAGTGTGAACTGCTATTGATCCTGGGTAAGACCACAGGGTTTAACGATGAGGGGACGGTCGAGTACCCAAACGCTGGGCCGAAGCGGGACTTTTCCCGCCGAAAAATGGATTGCATTGTATACATGGGGGCAGGCTTTTTCACACCTGCTCCTTATGCCCGAACGGAGTGTCAATGTATGGCTTTTGAAAATACCCTTGAGGTTCCTGAATATGCTTTCAAGAACCGCTCCCTAATAATTTGAACTGTGGAGGGACACTCGATTGAAACAATTTTTCAGCGTATTGCGCAAATTCGTAGATATTGCTGAGACTTTATCAAACCTGGGCGCGGGCTGGTTGGTTATTTTTCTCATGGTGCTGGTCGCATCCGATGTGGTGTATCGGACTGCAGCAGCGAAGTCAATAGCAGGGGCTTACACTCTTAGCGAGATAATAATGGTAGGGATTTGTTTTTTAGCGATGGGATATACACAGAAGCAAAGGGGACACGTGTCGATGGATTTTGTGGTGACCAGGTTAAAGGGGAAGGCCAATCAGTTTACCGAAATCGGCGCCTCTTTGCTCTCTTTAGCCATAAGTGTCCTATTATGTTACCGGTCTACAGTGGAGGCTCATGTGGCGGTAAAGATACGTCTGGTCACTTCGGGAATTATTAAGTGGCCAGCGTGGCCTCTCAAAATAGTTGTTGCCTTCGGTTTTTTTTTGCTCTGTATTAGGATTGCCATCCAGCTCAATCAGCAAGTTCGCCTATTTATAAAACAGCGGAGAACTCATGCCGTCTGAAATTATTGGATTGCTAGGGGTAGGATTGCTATTATTATGTCTCACAACAGGTATGCCTATTGGCCTGGCTGCGGCTCTCGTCGGATTTTTTGGTATTTGGTATTTGGTTGGTTTGAGCCCAGCACTTGGCGCTCTTGGACTTGTTCCTTACTCCAAGGCAGCTTCCTACGCCTTCACAGTTCTTCCCCTTTTCATAATAATGGGCTATTTCGCTTTTAATGCTGGGCTTGCCACAAAAGCGTTTGAGACGGGGAAACGATGGATGGGTCATCTCCCCGGGGGCTTGGCTATGGCAACAATAAGTGCCTGTGCCGCCTTTGGCGCTTGCTGTGGTATGAGTGTAGCTGCCTCGGCTATCATGGGTAGACTGGTTATTCCTGAGATGGAGAAACTCCATTATAAACCTCAACTAGCAGCTGGTGTTGTCGCTGCTAGCGGAACTTTTGCCGCTATGATTCCGCCCAGCGGCATCATGGTAGTGTATGCAGTTATGACTGAGGTATCAGTGGGCAAAATGTTGATGGCTGGCTTATTTCCTGGCTTGATTACGGCCTTCCTGTACGGCGTTTTGCTTTACGTAAGAGTTAAGCGAAACCCATCCTTAACCGGAGACGCAATACCACCTTACCCTTGGCAAGAGAGACTGCGCTCGCTTCCGCAATTATGGAGTATCTGGGTAATAGCCGGAGTAATTATTGGCGGGATCTATACTGGAATATTTACCCCCACCGAAGCTGCGGCGATCGGCGCATTCGTATCGCTGCTCCTGCTCTTAATCGCAAAAAAGGCAGACAGGTGGAATAGTTTTATGCGGTCACTCATTGAGACAGCTCAGACTACGGCCATGATTTTCCTCATTATTGTGGGTATTGTAATTTTTGCCAAATTCTTGGCGTTGAGCCGACTTCCGTATTCAATTGTCGAGGGGATCTCTAGGCTAGAACTTAACAGCTATATTATCCTGGGCTGCATAATGGGATTCTATATCGTGTTGGGCATGTTTATGGAATCCATCGGTATGCTTTTACTTAGCATCCCGGTGGCATTACCTATCGTCCTATCCCTCGGCTTCGACCCCATTTGGTTTGGGGTGCTTGTGGTCAAGACGATCGAGATCGCACTCGTCACGCCTCCGGTTGGACTAAATGTATATGTAATTAAGGGGGTAGCTCCCCATATCACTATGGAAGATATATTCCGTGGGGGCATACCCTTTTTGATCATGGATATTATCGTCTTAATGCTGATGATACTATTCCCACAGATTGTTTTGTTTTTACCTAATAAAATGGGACAGTGAAGAAACTGCGGAATGACAGGTATTAGGCATATTTTTGATGCTAACTAGTTATGATTGTTGAGGATTTTATAGGTTAGAAAACATCACAAGCCAGTGAATACTGTCTCTTTTTGGTTGTTTACTTTACAATTAGTATACAGTCACTGAATATTGGCGAGGCGAGGAGAACGTAATGGAGATGGTGAACTCGTAGAGGAAGTGTTGCTACCGTTGCGACTTGTCTTGTTCAGTCTTTTACATATTATCGTGTCGTATTCGGCGAACATCCTGGAACCATGCTAATTTCTCCTGTATCGCCGTTTACCTGGATAATAGTATCCTTTGTTACCATTTCACTAATGTCCTTTTCCAATCTATCCACAAGTGGTATAGCAATCCCGTATAAAAGCCTTGCCAT
>CAYFSE010000241.1:0-38683 GCA_964345725.1 uncultured Dehalococcoidales bacterium | reverse complement strand
GTTGAGTAGCTCGGGGCGGAAGGTTCGTTTTAAGGCGCCTTCTATAGCGGTTTTCATTCTCTGCTCGTCGCCTTCCTCCTTCTTGCGGGAAAAACCAATTCCCCCGCGCTGAAATTCTTCGGTGCCCAGGTTACTGGTCATGATCACCACCGTGTTCTTGAAATCTACAGTCCGGCCATGCCCATCGGTAAGCCTGCCGTCCTCCAGCAACTGCAACAGTACGTTGAAGACGTCAGGATGAGCTTTTTCTACCTCATCGAGCAGGATGACGCGATAGGGTCGGCGGCGCACGGCCTCGGTCAACTGTCCTCCTTCCTCATAGCCCACATACCCGGGTGGCGCTCCGATAAGACGTGATACGGTGTGCTTTTCCATATACTCCGACATGTCCAGCCTTACCATGGTCTCTTCGTCATCGAAGAGGAACTCGGCTAAAGCACGAGCCAGCTCGGTTTTCCCCACGCCGGTAGGACCAAGAAAGATGAAGCTGCCAATAGGACGTTTAGGGTCCTTGAGCCCAGCTCGACCTCGCTTGATAGCCTCGGACACCGCAGCCACTGCCTCTTCTTGGTCGACTATCCTCTGGTGAATCCTCTCCTCCATGTGGACCAATTTGTCAGTCTCCGTTTCCAGCATCCGGGAAACGGGTATGCCCGTCCACTGAGCAATCAGCCCGGCGATATCTTCCTCATCCACAGTACTGTCAATTTTCTTCTCTTTTTGCCACTTTGATTTGGCCTGGTCGTACTCTTGTTCCAGACGCATCCTTTCCGCCTTCAATTCAGCAGCTTTTTGGTAATCCCCTCGCTGAGAAGTAGCTTCCTCCTCATCACGCAGGTGTTTCACTTTCCCATCCAACGTCTTAACCCCATCAGGAGCGCTTTCCATGTCGAGACGCAGCTTGCTGGCTGCCTCATCAATCAGGTCAATTGCCTTGTCAGGCAAGAATCTCTCGGATACGTATCTCTGACTCAGCTTGGCAGCAGCTACCAAGGCAGAATCCTCGATTTTTATCTTGTGATGCGCTTCATATCGCGGACGAAGTCCCCTCAGCATCTCTATGGTCGCTTCTACACTGGGTTCATCGAGATAAACAGGGCTGAAACGTCTCTCTAGTGCTTTGTCTTTTTCAATACGTTTTCTATACTCGTCAAGCGTAGTAGCCCCGATACATTGAATCTCACCACGAGCCAGTGCTGGCTTCAACATATTACTGGCGTCGATTGCTCCTTCAGCAGCCCCAGCTCCTACCACGGTGTGAAGCTCATCAATGAACATGATAACTTCGCCCGCCGCTTGCCGGACTTCATCCAAAACTGCCTTCAGTCTCTCCTCAAACTCCCCGCGGAACTTGCTTCCCGCTACCAGCGCTCCCATATCCAGAGCCACCACCTTTTTCCCCTTCAGGGAATCGGGAACATCCTCAGCAGCAATCTTCTGAGCTAATCCTTCGGCGATAGCCGTCTTGCCCACCCCAGCATCGCCGATAATCACGGGGTTGTTCTTGGTGCGCCGAGAGAGTATCTGTATCACACGTTTGATTTCGCTTTCCCTTCCGATTACGGGGTCGAGTTTCCCGTGACGAGCTAAGTCAGTAAGGTCGTGCCCATATTTCTCCAGGGAGCGGTACTTGCTTTCCGCCTGACGGTCGGTCACTCGGTGACCGCCACGGATTTTCTGCAGGGCTTGATAGACCTTTTCCTGGGTGACACCAGATTCAGCTAGAATCGTTGCTGCCTCACCCCTGGGTTCTCCAGCAATAGCAATGAGCAAGTGTTCGGTGCTGACAAACTCGTCCTTGAGCCTGTCCGCCTCCTTGTTGGCATTTTCGAGAAGAGCGGCAATTCGCGGGGTAGCATAAATTTGCCCCGCCTCGTAGGTCACCTTAGGAAAACCTTCAAGCGTTGCTCCAACTCGCTTTCTTACTACGTCGACATCCGCACCCAGCATCTGGAATATGTCCCTGGTTATTCCTTTCTCCTGCTCCAGCAGAGCCAACAGAACATGCTCCACGTCCCACTGGTTATGCTGGTAGCGACGAACCAACTCTTGTGAGGCCGCTAGAACCTCTTGCGCCTGTTCAGTAAATCTTTCCGGTCTCAACTTTCTATACCTCCTAATTGACTGTTTTGTCAGTCTTAGCGATAGTCAACTGTCCAGATTTCTCGCTCTGTTTTCAATGACAGATCAATCGTTAAATGGCTTCTATAGCTCCTTCCATTCCGCGTCTTCTATCATGTCCTCTATGACGTCTTCCATTTCAGCCTCGACAACTCTGCTAATTCTTCTCTCCATTTCCTCTAGCTGTTGCTGCATCTCTTTCATCCTCTGCATCAACCTCAGTGCCACCTCTACTCCAGCCAGGTTAACACCACAATCACTCATCAGCGCCTTGACATAGCGTAGCCGCTCAATATCTTCTTCAGAATAAAGACGGATATTGCCACTGGAGCGCTCTGGTTGCACCAGTCCCAGCCTTTCATAATAGCGCAATGTGTGTGCCTCTATGCCTACCATACTGGCGGCTACGCTTATTACATATCTTGGCTTGGATTCCCACTCTACCATTGTGGCACCTCGCTTCTACATGGGTCGCAGAGACCGCAGTCTCTCAAATAGCTTTCTTTCCTCCTCCGTCAGATTAGCGGGCAGGACCACTTTTACCTTGGCAAACATGTCACCATGACCTGAATTGCCTAACTTCGGCATGCCCTTCCCACCAAGGCGGAAGACCTTGCCATTTTGAGTCTCAGCAGGAACCTTCAGAGATAGATTGCCATTCAAAGTGGCCAACTTGACCTCGCCACCCAGCATAGCGGTGGCTAAAGGCACAGCCACTTCCGCGTAAAGGTCATCCCCCTTGCGCTCGAAGAATGCATGGGGAAGGACTTTAGCGACCAGATAAAGGTCCCCTTTGCTACCTCCCGCACCACCCGGTGTACCTTCCCCAGCTATACGAATCCTCGAGCCGGTTTTGACCCCCGCGGGGATCTTGACCTCCAGGCGCCTGGGAGTGATTTTTACACCGGCACCATTACAGATGGTACAGACACGATTGCCTACCCTGCCTGCTCCACCGCAGGCAGTACAAGGCTCCTCCCGTTGAAGCTGTATAAGACGCGTGGAACCATGGTACGCTTCCTCAAGACTTACCTCGACGGGAGACTCTATATCCTGGCCACGTCGCGGCCCCCGCTTCACCCTGGAGCCCATCCCGGCATCACCAAACAAGCGCGAGAAAATGTCGCCAAAGTCGCCCACGTCACCATACTCGAAAGTCGTGCCACCCTTGCTGAAATCCCATCGGACTCTCTCTCGGGCCCCGGCTTTGGCAAACTGCTCAGCGTATTCCCACTGGTCACCGAATTCGTCGTATTTCTTGCGCTTGTCAGGATTGGACAAGACTTCATAGGCAGCATTTATCTCCTTAAACCTTGCCTCAGCAGATTTATCGCCCGGATTGAGGTCAGGATGATGTTTGCGAGCCAAACGCCGATAGGCCTGCTTGATTTCCTTTGCCGAAGCGTTCCGATTTACGCCTAGAATCTGGTAATAGTCCTTGTTTGCCATCTCTCTTCTCTACCGGTTTTGTAGCACATTATAAAATTATTGAAAATATTTGTCAAATACTGTCAACAGTTCTCCACAACATTTGACAAGATTGTTTAACTTCCTTATAATACTGGTGGAACTGAGAGTGGGGCTCAGCAAGAAACTAAGAAAAGGAGGTCAGATAATAAATGGCTATAGAAAGATGGCAGCCGTTTAGCGAACTCATGAGTCTGAGACAGGCAATGGACAAACTCTTTGAGGACAGCTTTGTCCGGCCCTCTCGTGGACTAGCTGCTCTTGGTGAAGTACGTGTACCAGCCCTGGATGTCTACCAGACACCCAACGATGTAGTGGTGAAGGCGACTTTACCCGGATTGAAGCCGGAGGATGTCACCATCGACATCACGGGTGAAATGCTGACAATCAAGGGCGAGACCAAGGCCGAACAGGAGATCAAGAGAGAGGATTACCTGTACCAAGAGAGACGCTATGGGGCTTTCTCCCGAAGTGTGATCCTTCCTAGCGGGCTTAAGACAGACAAGTCTCAGGCAACAATGGAAGATGGCGTTCTAACTCTAACTATACCCAAAGCCGAACAAGTAAAGCCCAAAGCAATTAAAGTCAAGGCCAAAGAAAAGCCGAAAGAGAAGAAATGATTTTGATCATGCCCCACTCTCAGATTTCAACAAACCAATGAGCTGTCTTAGAATCCTAGCAGTAGCCCCCCAAATGATATGCCCTTCGTATTCATAGGCATAAGAATCCTGCTTGAAATTGGCTTCATCCAGCAAAAACGACAGGGGAACAGAAAAGGTTCCCTTGACTTCTTTGCCATTGGCCCTCAAAGACTCAGGAAGAGATACGAGGGCAACAAAAGGTGAAATAACATAATCAGTGACAAAGGTTAGCACGTCGTCGAGCTCCCCCAGAATCTCAATGTCTCTAGCCTCTAAACCTATCTCTTCTTCGGCCTCCCTGAGGGCCGTTTGGAGCAAGCTGGAATCAGATGGCTCCTGAGTCCCACCAGGGAAGCAGACCTGCCCTTTGTGAAAAACTACCTCGTCACTCCTTTCAGTAAACAAGACATGGTATTGACCTTGGTTATGGAAAATAGGAATGAGCACTGCTGAAGCCTTAAGACTTTCCCCGGTGATCTTCTTTGCCTTACGATGACGGAGGGCTCTCTCGATCTGCTGTTTCACGACGGCGTGATTATACCACCTCTCAAGACGTCAAATATTTCCCACTTCACTACGTTGGATTGCTCACCAATCCATGAAGGAAAGGAAGGAGATTGCGGAGAGCGGCGCGGCCCCTCTGTCGTCTATACCTCCCCTTATCAGTGGAAGGGGTAAGGAAACACGTTGCTGATTAGTCTCTATTGGGGAAGTTGTCAGCATAAGGATTGAAGAGCTATACTTAAAGGTTATGGCCATAAAACAAGATTACTATGAAGTACTGGGAGTGCCTCGAAACGCCAGTGATGAGGAAATTAAGAGGGCGTTTCGCAAGTTGGCTTTCCAGTGTCATCCCGACCGTAATAAGGAACCGAGAGCCGAGGAGAAATTCAAGGAAATAAACGAGGCCTTCCAGGTTCTCTCAGATCCAGAGAAAAGGAACAGGTATGACCGCTATGGCAGAGTAGATGTTGAAGGAGCGTTTCCCGATTCTGGTTTTGGCGGGCTGGGAGATATTTTTGAATCCTTCTGGGATGGTTTTGGCACTATCTTTGGGCGGACTGCTCAGCGTGCTCCCCAGAAAGGCGATAGCTTGCAGAGCCACCTTACTCTCTCCTTTGAGGAGGCAGCCTTCGGCTGTCAGAAGGAAATTGAAATATCACGCATCGAGTTTTGCCCTTCCTGCCGCGGCATTGGCAGCAAACCCGGTACAAATCCCGAGACCTGCCCTGACTGCAGCGGGACAGGCCAAGTGAGAAGAGTTCAGCAAAGCATTTTTGGGCGATACACCAGTACGACCAGCTGTTCGCGCTGCGGAGGCAGCGGCACGGTAATCAGCAGCCCTTGTTCTCAATGCCATGGAAGGGGAAGAATAAAGGCAAAGCGCAAGATAAGCGTTACTATCCCGGCCGGTGTGGATGATGGGAACCGATTACGCATGGATCGAGAAGGGAGCGCTGGCGTATACGGAGGCCCACCAGGGGACCTCTACGTTGCTTTTTCAGTGAAGCCGCACAGCCTATTCCATAGAGATGGCACTGACATTCTTTATGAGTTGGCCATCAATTTTGCTCAGGCTGCTCTGGGCGACGAGGTGAAAGTGCCATCCTTGGATGGAAAGGTGAATTTGAGAATACCATCAGGGACTCAGAACGGAAAGACTTTTCGCTGTAAAGGCAAGGGAATCCCTTATATTGATGGCAAGGGAAGAGGAGACTTGCTCGTAAAGGTAATCATAAAGACTCCACAACACCTGGACAAGAATCAGCGACGCCTTTTTGAGGAATTGGCTAGGGTACTGCCCCGGACTGAACCGCCTCGAGACGCCTAGTCCAGAGAGTGGTAATGGCTGGCTGCTAGCTCCCTGAACTCGCTCAGCGCTCGGCTGGGAGCGAAGCCCTCGAAAAGAACCCCATGAATCAGGTCTATAATGGGCAATCTAAGCCCGTGGTTCTTCGCCAACCGGTTGGCTGCTGCAGTGGTAGCGACCCCCTCGGCGACATGTGTCATAGAGGCCGAGATTTCAGATAAAGACCGCCCCTTAGCTAATTCGCAGCCAACATAATGATTGCGGCTCAGAGTGCTGGCGCAAGTAGTTATCAGGTCACCTAGGCCGGCGAGATCATAAAAGGTGTCAGCCCGAGCTCCCAAAGACACCCCCAGGGAAACAGCCTCAGCCCACCCCCAGGTAATAAAAGCACCCTTGGCATTATCACCCAGGCCTAACCCGTCTATCATGCCTGCGCCCAAGGCTATGATGTTTTTCAAAGCCCCACCCAGCTCAACCCCGACGACGTCATCACTACTAGATAGAACGAATCTTGGCGATTCCATCAACTCCCGAGCTTTTTCCGCCAAAGCGATATCTTCAGCGGCTATGACCGAACCAGCAGGGAGACTCCGGGCAATTTCCCCAGCCAGATTGGGACCGGAGAGAACGCAAATCTGTCCTTTTAGGGAAGGGTCAATCTCCTCCGCGAGCACCTCTGACATCCTCTTGCCACTATCCGCTTCCAGTCCCTTGGCGGCGCTCATCAATAGCATCGAATCGGTCAGATAGTCTTTGGCTTGGCTGACATTTTCTCTCAGCTTTTGGGAGGGAACTGCCCAGATTGCCAGGTCAGCCCCGCTAAAGGCTTCCCCGATATGGCTGGTAGAGGAATAGGCGCGTCGTCCCTGGTTTAGCTCTTCGGCCTCAGATTCGCTTCGCGTCCACAGTCTTACCTCGGCCTCTTTCACACACAGCAGAGCACACAGCGTATTGCCCCAAGAGGTATTACCAACGACAGTGACTCTTGGGCATTGCCTCTGGCGCTCTATCACCATAATCGGCGCTCGGTGCCTTGCCTTAAGCGCTTCATGTTGTCCCGGTGCTGGTAGGCAATCAATGCGATGACCACGAAGCCGTAGATCAGGTAGATGGGAGGCAGTAGATTGTAGACAATAGTCAGAGGTAGCATTAGACACCAGGTAGCCACTGCTCCCAAGAGCGAACCGAGGGACATGTGCCGAGTGCGCAACGCTGCTATGGCCAGAACTTCGGCACCAAATATACCCGCGGGAGGGAAAATAGCGAACAATGTGCCAAAATAGGCGGTTACACCTCTACCACCTCGAAATTTGGCAAATATCGGCCAGTTATGTCCTGCCACTGCAGCCAAGCCAGCCGCGACCTGGGCGACATGCTGCCAATAAACAGACGCGCCACCGATGGCTAGGCTACCGGCACCGCGATCTACGATCAGCGCGGCCAGCATGACCGCCCCCGTTGCCTTAGCCACGTCAAGAACCAGAGCTAATAGGCCGAGCTTCGTCCCCACGACCCTCATCAAATTAGTGGCGCCAGTCTTGCCGCTTCCCTGCTCCCTTATATCAACACCCTTTTTCAGCTTGCCTATTATCAGACCAAAGGGAATCGAACCGAGGAGATAAGCTATAACCACTGCGGCAATGAACTCGGCTATCATTGTGCTCTCACATTTGTCCTCTTATTGATTTTACGGGTAGCCTTCGTAATAATCAACTTCAAAGGCACGCCGCGAAAACCGAAGTGCTGACGAAGTCTGTTCTCCAGATAGCGCTGATAGGAGAAATGAACCAGCTTGGGATCGTTGACCCGAAGAACAAAAGCCGCTGCTTGAGATTCCTCTTGATAAGATCGAGCAACATGTAACCGTCTCGAACCTGTACGGGGTGGGGGATAGCTGGCTATCACCTGTCTTACCAATTCATCAACTTCCGATTCGGGCAACCGCTTTTGTCTTTCCTGCCAGATTTCCCATGCCCGGGGCAGGATTTCATCTATTCCCAGCTCTAGTTTAGCGGAGATGTAAATGACAGGTATGTAGGAGGCAAATTTCAGCCTTCGCTCCACGCTCTGTTTGAACCTGCGCCTTTGTTCCCGAGGAACAAGATCCCACTTGTTGACCAGCAACATCACACCCTTTCCAGCCTCAATAATGTAGCCTGCGATATGTGTATCCTGCGCAGTAATGAATTCACTGGCATCAGTTAAGAGCAACGCAACATCGCAGCGGTTGATAGCCTGGAGGGCGCGCAGCAGACTATAATAGTCCACTCCGGCATCGACCCTTCCACGACGCTTAATCCCAGCAGTATCAATAAGGAGAATCTCCTTATCACCCCACCGAACCATCGCATCAAGTGAGTCCCGAGTCGTCCCTGGATACTCATGAACGACGGCCCTTTCTTGTCCTAGCAAGGCATTCAACAGAGTTGACTTGCCGACATTGGGTCGCCCAACGATGGCTACTCTAGCTCCTGCCGGCTCAACAACACTGACAGGTTGTGGAGGCAAGCAAGTTAAGACAGCATTGATCAGATCATCCGTCCCGAGATTATGGTGAGCGCTGATAGCAATAGGGTCACCCATACCCAATCGATAGAAATCGGCTGCCTGATTCGCTTGCTTGGCAGAGTCTATCTTGTTTACCGCCAGTATGCTGGGCTTGTTGGCAGCGCGCAGCACATCGGCAATTGTCTCATCAGCCCCAATGGCTCCGTCTTTGGCATCTACCAAAAAGATGATGACGTCTGCTTGAGCAATAGCCGCATCAACCTGCTGCCTGACCTTTTCCTCCAAAGACCCCCGCGGTCTTCCCTGCCAGCCACCGGTATCAACTACAGTCAATTCCCGTCCCCGCCAGGAAACGAAGACAAAAACACGATCCCTGGTGGTCCCTGGCAAATCGGCAACCACAGCTATCCGCTTGCCCGCCAGACGGTTGAGCAAGGTTGACTTGCCCACATTGGGTCTACCCACGATGGCTACGATGGGCCGGGTCATCTGCCTGACACCCTGAGATTCGACAGCAGCCTCACTAACAGTGCCTTTTGCAGATGGAGCCTGTTTTCCGCCTGATCAAACACCACCGACCGGGGGTCGTCCAGTAGCCCCGCGGAGATTTCCTCCCCGTGGTGGGCCGGCAGGGGATGCATAAACAGAACATCCTTCTTGGCCAAGCTTAGCAAGTTATCATCTACCTGATAGCCTGAAAACGCCCGACGACGCTTCCGTGCTTCCGCTTCCTGCCCCATGCTAACCCACACGTCAGTATAAATCACATCAGCACCTTTAGCTGCTTTGTGAGGATTACTACTGACCTGAATCCGGCTGCCACTCAGGGCAGCGAATTTCCTTCCTTTGCTCAATACGCCCTTCTGAACCTCGTACCCTTCCGGAGACACAAAGTGGAAATTCATGCCCACCAGGGAGGCACAGAGAAACAAGCTATTGGCCACATTGTTGCCGTCACCGATGAACACCAAAGTCAAACCGCGAAGCTTCCCTTTCTTTTCATATATGGTGAGAAGATCGGAAAGAGCCTGGCATGGGTGTTCCAGATCGGACAGGGCATTGATTACGGGCACAGAAGAATGCGCACCCAGAATATGCAAAGTCTCCTGAGAGAAGGTACGAGCGGCTATGGCGTCGACATAGCGACTGAGCACCCGCGCCACGTCAGCCACTCCCTCCCGCTTGCCCACGCCCACCTCTTGTGGAGATAGGTAGATGCTATGTCCACCCAGTTGCTGCATAGCCATCTCAAAACTAACCCGCGTTCGCAACGAGGGCTTCTCGAAAAGGAGAGCCAAAGTTCTTCCCGAAAGGACAGGCGTCGGCTCTTCCTTTTTCATACGCCTGGCTTTCTCTATGAGACCTTCAATTTCCTTGCGGCTGAGGTCAGTTATTGACAGCAAATCTTTCTTCATTGCCCGTCTCTCTTCACATTTCATACTACTTGAGTGTGTTACGTTTGTCAATCAATAGAACACAACTCTGCCGCAAGCTCCAGAGTTGTTTTTGGCAATGGTGCACTAATTAGGCTGTGGTACAATGAGACCAACAGCCAATATTCAAGACGCCTTGTTCCTGATCCCATCACGACCGGACAAAGTAGGCTAGCAGAGACGATGATTATGTCAACTATTTCGAGATATACTGGTGGCAGACTGTGGACATAAGTGTGAAATGTTATTCAGGTTATGTCTATGCCGAAGAACCACGGTTTTTTGTCTGGCAAGAAAGCGAACTGGCAGTAGACTCAGTAGAAAGAGCCTGGCAGGAACCGGGCAGAAGGCTGTTCAGAGTTGTCACTCCGGACGGCAGACTATTCGAGCTGTGTTACAATGAAGCGAGCGACCGATGGTCTGGCGCTGAACTGGTCTGATGCATTAAGGAGAACTCATGAAAGAGATGCTTGAGATTCTGGAACAGAATGGCCGGGCAACTCCGGAACAGATTTCCACCATGGTGGATAGACCTGTCAGCGAGGTGAAAAAAGCAATCAAGCAAGCTGAGAAAGATGGGACTATCCTCAAATACAAAGCCATCATAAACTGGCCCAAGCTAGAAAAGGAAGATATATGGGCCCTAATCGAAGTAAGAGTAACGCCACAACGTGGCGTCGGCTTCGATGCCATTGCCGAGCGTGTTTATCAATTTCCCGAAGTGTATTCTGCATATCTAGTCTCAGGCACTTATGATCTATCCATACTGGTGAGAGGAAGGACTATGCAGGAGATTGCCAGTTTCGTCGCAGAGAAATTAGCTCCCCTAGAGCAGGTGCAGAGTGTTGTCACCCACTTTCTTCTCAAACGGTACAAGGAATATGGCGAGACCTTTCGCGTCCCCAAGGAAACAAATAGACGTTTACCCGTAACACCCTAGCATGCCAAACACAAGACGCACTTCAACCGAAGCTCTGGACTATCTGATCTCACAAAAAGTGGCTACGCTTCCGCCATCAGGCATCAGAAAGTTCTTCGACCTCCTTTCCTCCATCGAAGACGTTATCTCACTTGGCATAGGTGAGCCCGATTTTGTTACTCCCTGGCATATCAGAGAGGCCGGCATATACTCTTTGGAACAAGGTTATACCATGTATACTTCGAACTCCGGCATACCGGAGCTACGGCAGGAAATAGCCCGCTACCTGGAGCTTCATTACGGGGTTGACTATGATCCTGAGCACGAAATCCTCATTACTGCAGGAAGCAGTGAAGCATTAGACCTGGTTTTGCGAGCGATTATCAATCCAGGTGACGAGGTCATATTCCCCGACCCCTGCTATGTGGCTTATCCTGCTGACGTCACGCTGGCTGGCGGCAAGCCTATTTCCGTTCCCGCAAACGACAAAAACAACTTCGTAGTCAGGGCCGCCGATATCGAATCCAGGATCACAAAGAAGACAAAGGCCATTCTAATAGGCTACCCAGCGAATCCCACGGGCGCAGTCATGTCTAAGAAAGAGGCTGATGCTATTGCCGAGTTATCCAGAAAGCACGACTTGCCGATAGTATCGGATGAAATATACGCGCGTCTAACCTATGGGGTGAAGCATGTTTGTTTCCCCGCCTTCCCGGGATGAAGAAGCGTACCATCCTGATTAGCGGATTCTCTAAATCTCATGCCATGACGGGTTGGCGTATCGGTTATGTGGCAGCCGATCGCCGTTTCATTGAGGCCCTGACAAAAATCCATCAATACACCTTGCTTTGTGCCCCGACGATGACTCAGATGGCAGCTATCGAGGCCCTAAGAAACGGTGACGGCGAGGTCGAAAAGATGGTTCAAGAGTACAATAGACGCCGTCGCTTCATGGTCAAGAGACTGAATGAGATTGGTTTGCCCTGTTTCGAGCCCAAGGGCACTTTCTTTACCTTTCCCTCCATAAAAGCTACTGGAATGAATTCGGAAGAGTTTGCCGAAAAGCTGCTGTTGGAGGAAAAGGTTGCTGTTGTCCCGGGCACCGCGTTTGGACCATCCGGTGAGGGTTTTGTCCGTTGCTGCTATGCCACTTCTTTCCTTAATATCGAGGAGGCACTGAGAAGGATGGACAGGTTCTTAAGAAAGAGTACCCTAAGGTCAAGGTAGGCAGCACCATTGATCAAGCATCAAGTGCGACTGGCCATAGACGTCCATACTACAGACCTAATTCATGAGCCACGATACCCCTGTGAAGATCAGCGCCGCCAAAAATTATCTCGCTGGCTTTTGCCTGCCTATAGTACAGATGTATGTCGTGGTCCATCGTGAAGCCGATTGCTCCGAATATTTGGTGTGCTGACAAGGCAACTCGTCCGTAAGCCTCGCTTACCCACGCTTTGGCTATAGCTGCATCCAAAGCGGCGGGAAGGCCTTCGCTTACCTTCCAAGCCGCTTTGTGTGTAATAAATCGTGAACCACTGACATCCATAGCCATATTGGCACAGTAGTGCTGGATAGCCTGGAAACTACCAATGGGCCTGCCGAACTGCACCCTCTCTTTGGCATAGCTGACTGCCATATCCAATGCTGCTTGGGCACCGCCAACCATCTCAGCACATTTGGCAACTGCGGCCTTTTGAAGAATATCTTTCACTACTGGCCATCCTTCGTCCTTTTTGCCTACTACGCTTCTCTCCGATACAGTCACACCATCGAATACAACTTCGCATTGCTTGTCACGCGCCAGAGTCTTGAGTAGCGTACACTCCAGCCCCGGGCTTTCTGCGTCTACAAGAAAAAGAGTGATGCCCTCCTGTGGGTTCTTTGTCTTTCGTGTCCTGGCAACACACAGAATATAGTCGGCAACATTGGCATTAAGCACAAACAGCTTGGTGCCCTTGATGACATATTCCCCGTCACGAGATGTAGCTTCGGTCTCGACCGATGCTGCATCATAGCCAGCACTGGGCTCAGTCAAGGCGAAGCTGAGAATCATTTCACCGCTGGCGATTTTGGGCAAGAACTCTGTTTTCTGTTCTTCGCCGCCTGCTGCCAGTATAGTGAGTCCCCCAAGGACCACCGTGGAGAAAAACGGGCCAGGCACGATGTTATATCCCATTTCCTCAAGAAGGATTGTCAAATCCAAAAAGTCGCGCCCGCTGCCCCCATGTTCTTCAGGAAATACCAAACCCATCCAGCCCAATTCTGCCATCCTGCGCCACAACTCGGAAGAATAGCCCTCGTCACTCTCATCCAGTTGTCTAACTAATTGTTTTGGGCACTCCCTTCGCAGGAAGTCACGAGCCGATTTCTTCAGCATTTCCTGTTCTTCGCTCAGACCAAGGTCCATGTTATTCCCCCCTATCTTGTAAGTTCATCTAGCATACCAATATTCATCTATTTTGACGGCAATCCAAGACCTCTGATGGCAATGATATTGCGTTGAATTTCAGAAGTACCGGCACCAACCAGAGCCGAAACGCAGTCTAGGCAGCCCAAACAGACTCGCCCGTACAAAGATGACCACTTAGAGCTTCCTTCTAGTTGTCCATAATGTCCCATGACCTGCATCCCGGCATTTGCCAGCTTCTGACTCAGCTCAGTAGTAAATAGCTTAAGCAGCGATGCCTCAATATTCGGGACAAGACTTCTGTCAAGCATCCACGCTGTTTGCCAGAACAACATGTAGGCTATCTCGATTTGGATTGCTATGTTGGCTAACTTATTCCGTACTAGCGGCTCCTGACTCAGGGCCTGTCCATTGTGTTTTGTCTCCCTGGCATACTCCACTATCTCTTCGAATGTCCGCCTGAACCCACCTATGGGGATTACAAGCCTTTCAAAATCCAGGGCTACCATTAGATAGTACCAGCCCTTGTTCATTTCGCCGACGATATTCTTCTTAGGGATTCGCACATTATCGAAAAACACTTCGTTAAAGGAATAGAAGCCACAGATGTTTCTTAGTGGACGGATAGTAACACCTGGTGCTGCGTTATCCACAATAACCAACGAAATGCCCTTATGTGGTGCGACCGCGGGGTCTGTCCTGACAGCCATCCAGGCATAGTGCGATACATGGGCAGCCGTGCCCCAAATCTTCTGACCATTTATGATGAGGTCATCACCATCCTCTATCGCCCTAGTTTGTATCGAAGAAAGGTCAGAGCCGGCATTCGGTTCGCTGTAAGCCAGCCAGAATCTTACCTCACCTCTGGCTATTCTAGGTAACCATTCCTTCTTCATTTCCTCGCTGCCAAAGAGCATTATGGTGGGACCACCAATCCGTGTGGCTATTTCACCAGCGGGAGCTCTGTAGTAGCTCATTCGCTCGTGAAAGATTGCCTGTTCTATATAACTGAGTCCAGCGCCCCCATATTCCTTGGGCCATGAGATGGTCAGCCAGCCTTTCTCAGCCAATCGGCGGCTGAATTGTTCGACCTGAGGGCTTGACTCCTCAAACTGTGCCAAAGTGCCATAACCCGCCGGCCAGTAGATATTCTTCTCGACCCAGTCCGCTGGCAGTTCCTCCGCTACGAAGTCTTCGACTTTCTTTCGAAATGCCTCTTCTCGTTCGCTAAATGTGAAATCCATTCCTTCGTCTTCCCAGAAGTCCCCTATATGAGGTGCACACAGGCCTACCGCCGAGGTAGTCCCAGTCCTCTTATGGCTATAATGTTGCGCTGAATTTCGTTCGAGCCGCCGCCCACACCGATCGAAAGTGAACTCAAGCACATGCGCATTATCCGTGCATTCATGACAGCCCATTTGGAGTCTCTGTCCAGCTCTCCATAGTGCCCCAGAATTCGCATCCCAGTATCGGCTGTACGCCGCATAACTTCGCTGACAAATACCATCGACATAGACGATTCATAGCTGGGATGAAGGCCTTTGCTGAACATCCAGGCTATGCGATACGCCATCATACGGGCAACCTCGTTTTCCACTACAAGCTGCGCCAGCTCGTTCCTGATTAGGGGGTCGCCGGTCAGAGGCTTCCCATTTCTCGTGGTTTCTTTAACATACTTGACCAGTTCTTCAAGGATTCGCTGGTTGCCGGCGGCATAGCCAATAGAGGAGCGTTCGAAATCTAGAGCTATCACCAGTTCATACCACCCCTTGTTCTTCTGCCCTACCAGGTTCTCCTTCGGGATACGCACATCGTCGAAGAAAATTTCATTGAAAGAGTGCCTGTTCAGGATGTTTATCAGGGGCCGCACAGTAATTCCGGGCGTCTTCATATCCACAACGAATATACTGATCCCATCGTGCCTGGAAGCATCGGGATCAGTTCTGGCAGCAAGCCAGCAAAAGTCGGCAAGATGACCATAGCTGCACCAGGTCTTCTGCCCCTTAATCACATACTCATCACCAACTTCTACAGCCCGTGTTTGAAGGGAGGCAAGGTCAGAGCCAGCATTCGGCTCGCTATATCCCAAACAGAAAACTATGTCTCCCTTAGCTATCTTGGTCAGATATTCTTTCTTTTGCTTTTCAGTGCCAAACAGCGTAATGGAGGGCCCCACCCAATTGACCGTAATTTCTTCCTCAATGCTTATTGGAGTCCTGTTGTAGGCCAGCTCCTCAGCAAGTACAAGCCGCTTCATGTGGCTGAGTTCCAGGCCTCCATATTCTTTGGAGTATGCCGGCGCCAGCCAACCTCTCTGGCCCAATTTGCGCTGAAACTCCCGTGCCAGCGCCCAGGACTCTTCAGTTTCCTCCCAGATTCCAGGATCGAGTTCAACCCACCTCCGAGGAATCTCCCGCTCAAGCCACTGGCGAACTTCTCGCCTGAACGCTTCCTCTTCTTCGGTGAATTTGAAGTCCATATTGCCTACCCTCTAGCCTGCAAACTACGATGGCTATTACTCAATAATGGCAACGACATCATCTTCAAGAATAGAGTCACCTTCCTTCACCCGGATTTCAACCACCCTCCCAGAATGTGGAGACTTCACCCGAATCTCCATTTTCATGGACTCGAGTATCACAAGAGTCTCGCCTTCGCCGACTGACGCTCCATTTGCCACCAAAATCTTCCAGACATTCCCAGTAATAGGTGATGGCACTTCCGTCATATCCGGCTTACTCTACCTCTCTGGTCTTCCCCTCCGGTTGGTACAACTTGAGGATAGCTCCAGCTTCCTCCACCGTTGCTGGCTCCCTGCCGACATCGCGCGCCATCCTTGCCGCCTTCTCTACCAGCGGCCCGTTCCCTTCGGCCATCTTGCCGGGCGACAGGTAGAAATTATCCTCAAGGCCGACCCTAATATTCCCGCCCAACGCCAAGGCAGTGCTTATCAAGAGCCACTGCTCTTGACTGATGCCTATGACCTGCCAGGCCACTCCAACAGGGACTACACTCGACACATGCCCCAGATTCCTAGCTGTGGCCCCCATCCCTCCAACCACCCCCATTACGAGGCTGACTTGAAAATTGTTAAGCAGTCCCATGTCAATCAAAGGGAGAATGCTCTCCACATGCCCCAGGTCAAAACATTCACATTCTGGCTTCACGCCATTCTGGTTCATGGCGTCCAAAAAGAAGATTATATCATCGAAGGGATTCTGAAAAACCACGGAGAAAACAAAGTTCCTCCGCTTCGGGCTATATTTGGCATAGTTCATTGTTCCCATGTTCAATGCTGCAATTTCCGGTTTCAGCTCTCGAATGTGGCCTATTCTGGTATCCCTGTCCACGCCGACGGCTCCTGTGGAGAAGTTTATTATGATGGGGCACCTCTTCCTGACTTCCTGCATTACCTCCCGAAATATCTCTACCCTCCAGGATGGGGTGCCATCATATTCCCTGCCATGAATATGCACTATTGAAGCTCCGGCATTGTAGGCTCTGAGGGCCTCTTCGCCAATCTCCTCGGGAGTATAGGGAATCCATTTGCACTGCTCTCTGCTGGCAGCCACCCCAGTCAGAGCAGCGCTTATCACTACTTTGTCAGCTAATTCCATGGGGTGCCTCTTTTCTCATTATTTTCCTTTCCACTGCGGTTCACGCTTCTCCAGAAAAGCGCTGACGCCCTCGGCCACATCCTCAGCCATCGTATTGATTGCCAGCACTGATGACAGATACTCCAGTGCTTTCTCATATTCCATGTCACGCATCGTGTAAAAGGCTCTCCTGCCCAACCTTAAGATAGCCGGGCTTTTGCTGGCTATCTTCTTGGTGATTTCATCCACTTTCGCGTCCAGCTGATCTCCTGGCACAACATAGTTTACCAGCCCAAGCTGTTGCGCCTCGCCGGCGTCAAGTGTCTCGCCAGTCAGCATCATCTCCATAAGCTTCTTCGGGACTGAAGTAGACCGGAGCAAGGTTGCCATAATCACATAGGGAAACAGCCCAACGTTTATCTCGGGCGTTCCAAATCGGCAGTGTTTGGCCGCCACCACTATGTCACAAGAACAGGCCAACCCAAATCCACCACCCAAGGCATGGCCATTGATCCGTCCCAGCAACGGCTTACGCAAGCCTTTGATCACCTTGAAAAGTTCAGCAAACTTCCTTTGTCCCTCGTGCCGGTCGAGTAAACTTGCTGTGCCGCTCAGAGCTTCACCAAAGTCAGCGCCAGCACAGAATGCTTTGCTGCCAGCCCCGGTCAGCACGATCACCAGTATATTTGGCTCATCGTCATATATTCTGAGAGCGTCAAGAAGTTCGACTACCATAGTAGGCGATATGGCATTCCTTCGTTCTTCGCGAGACAGAGTGACTATGCCGGCTTTGGCTCTTGTTTCAGTTACTATTGTCTGGTACATTGGTATTCTCCTTATACCGGATAGACCCCATGCTTCCGAGGATGCCTGAGTATCTTTTTATCCTTGGTAAACTCCAGAGCTCGAAACAACACTCTCTTCGTTTCCCTGGGATCAATCACATCATCTATGACACCGGACTTGGCTGTCTTGAATATGTTGATCTGCGGTCTTATCTCCTCGGCAAGTCGGGCTAACATCTCTTTCGGGTCTTCAGCCTCAGCGAGTTGTTTTCTGGCGAAAATGGATACCATACCCTCGGGTCCCATAACCGATATCTCAGCTCCCGGATAGGCAATCAGCAGGTCGGGGTCAAAGGCCTTGCCGCACATCGCATAGTACCCGGCACCATATGATTTTCTGACGATCAGAGTCAGTTTAGGCACAGTAGCTTCAGCAACTGCGTGGACCATCTTGGCTCCGTGCCTTATTATGCCTGATTTTTCGGCCTTGGAACCGACCATGAAGCCAGGGACATCAGAAAGGAAAAGAAGCGGGATATTGAAAGCATCGCAGAGCCATATGAAGCGGGCGGCTTTATCAGCCGCATCAATATCGATTACGCCTCCATAGAACATTGGGTTGTTTGCCACCACTCCAACAGAATAACCTGCTATGCGACCAAAGGCCGTAATTATGTTTCTCCCCCACTTCGGCTTCATTTCGAAGAAGTAACCACCATCCACGACATATCTTATTAAATCGTGCATATCATAGGCTTCCCGCGGATTGTCCGGGATTACGTTTAGCATGCCATCATCAAGCAAAGCTATAGGATCCCCTGACCATTCCTTTCGTTGCGGCTTCTCTTCGTAGTGCTGAGGAAAGAAAGAAATATATTCTCTTATAGCTTTGATACATTCCTCATCTGAACCAACCTCGAGGTCTCCACAGCCACTGACCTCACAGTGGATTTTGGAACCGCCAAGCTCGTCTTCAGTGAGTTTCTCCCCAATCACCGATTTTACCAGAGCCGGTCCACCCAAACCCATAAAGCTCGTTCCTTTAACCATCGGCACGAAATCGGAAAGGCCGGGTATATAGGCAGTGCCAGCATATCCTGGCCCCATCATGGCTGCGATCTGCGGGATTACGCCTGACATCAAAGATTCTTCCTTAAAGAGATATCCTGTATTGGCAAATAGTGCCACTCTTTCGCCGCTAAAGCCCCCACCACTTACTCGAGCACCCCCAGAGTCATTCAGCCATATCATGGGTATTCTTTCTCTGAGGGCAATCTCCCTTATTCTGGTCACCTTGGTTTCGTTGACAATTCCCATAGAGCCGCCTCTCACTGTGAAATCGTACGCCGCCACAGCCACGTCTCTAGTGCGGACACCATCGTCTAGCTTGCCATAGCCTGTAATAACACCGTCGGCCGGCACAAGTTCATCAACACCAAACTCACTGCCCAGTATGCCAGTTTCAACAAACGTCCCCTTTTCAATCAGAAGGTCAAGCCTCTCCCTGGCAGTCAGTTTTCCTCGTCCACGCTGCTTTTTGACAGCCTCTTCACCCCCCATCTGCTTGATTTGCCCGCGGAGGCGCCCAAGGTTTTCAACCTCCTGTCTCATTATGTCACCCATTTTTCTCCTCCTTTAATCTCGATATGAAATGAGTATCATAGTTCCCTGATTTGAATAGCTCAGAACAAAAAGCTTCTCTGAGGAAAGGAATGTTGTTTTTGATACCTGTGATTTCATAGCTGTCCAGGGCATGTTGCATTCTCATTATAGCTTTCCCTCTATCTTCGCCCCAGGCAATTAGCTTGGCAATCAGAGGGTCATAGAACTGACTCACGGTGTCTCCAGCCCAATATCCAGAGTCCACCCTTATACCCTCACCACGAGGTTCAACGTACGAGGCTATCTTGCCCGGTGACGGATAGAAATTCTTCGAATCCTCGGCATAGACACGAGATTCGATAGCCCATCCCCTCCATCCCAAGCTCTCTTCTCTGAGTAATAGCGATTCGCCCGAAGCAATCCTCATTTGCTGCTCAACCAGATCGATACCGGTTAGCATTTCTGTAACCGGGTGCTCTACCTGAAGCCTTGCGTTTATTTCCAGAAAGTAGTAATTTCGTATGCCATCCACGACGAATTCAACCGTGCCTGCATTTCTATACCCAATTCCCCGAGCCAAGCTCTTGGCTGCCTGTCGTAGTTCTTGTCTCAATCCGGCGGTGGCGAAAGGAGACGGCGACTCTTCGATCACCTTCTGGTGCCGTCTCTGCACCGAGCACTCCCTCTCCGGGAAAGTAACCACATTGCCGTCCTTGTCGCCGAGCACCTGGATTTCTATGTGGTGGGGTGATTCCAGATATCTCTCGACATAAACTCTCTCGTCCCCAAAAGCCAACCGGGCCCGGTTTGTAGCTGTCTCAAATGCCTCTGCAACCTCTTCCTCTTTTTCCACCTTCACCATGCCAATCCCACCACCACCGGCGGAGGCCTTGAAGATAACCGGAAAAGAGAGCTCGGCTGCCCACTTCCCGGCTTCCTGGACACTAGTTAATATACCACTGCCCGGCGGAACAGGTATCCCTAGACTACTAGCTATTTCGCGTGATCGGAGCTTGTCTCCCATTCTACGAATGACTTCTGAGCTGGGGCCGATAAATATCAGCCCTTCTCTTTCACACCTTTGGGCAAATTCCCACCGTTCGGACAAGAAGCCATATCCGGGATGAATGGCACTTGCGCCAGACTCTTTGGCCGCTGCAATTACCTTGTCTATATTAAGATAGCTGTCCTTGGGTTTGGGTTCGCCAATGCTCACTGCCTTGTCCGCTTCTTGAACGAACAGAGATTGCTCATCTATATCTGAATATACTGCTATGGCCTCGATACCCAATAGCTTGGCGCCCCTGATTATGCGCCGGGCGATTTCTCCTCGGTTAACGATCAGTACAGATTTGAGCATACGCCAGTCTACTCAACACGACAGTCTGGAACAAAAAGCGATAAAGAGTCAGACCAAGGCAGACGCACTGCAAACGCAATCAATCAGTCTCTCCACAGGAGGGTGGCAATCCATCAAATGACTGGAACCCCAGGAGCTCCCCACCATGGCTGTCGCTAAATCCGAAATGTATCTCATTTGCTTGCATTCGTCAATATGGCAGGCAAGCATCACTGTCTAATATGACATATCATATGGCATGGCGCCCAGGCTTTAAGGCAGCTCTGACCTTCCCCCCCGAGGACTGCGTCAAACTAAGAGGAGAGTGGACAGAACTGTCGTCTGTAGTCATGTTACAGACGTCGCTCGACTTCAGAGCTTTTGTATGTTACCATGCATCGATCACTGAAGCTCTACGCGAATTTTCTCAGGAGGTGAACTAGTCATGGTCGTAGAAAAGCAGAGAAAGACGATCAACCGGCTGAAATCAATGTACCCGCTTAGAGCTAAGGTAAATGAGACATATCTGAAGAGCATTGAAGCTATACAGGCGGGCAAGCCTGCTGTCTGGGCTATGCTCAATTTCTATTATGGCGACCCTATCCTAAAGGCCATGGACATAGAAGTGGTCTATCCCGAAAACTATGGCGCGATTGCCGCGGCTATGGGAGTTGCCCGGCAATACCTGGACCGGGCTGACGCCGAAGGATTTCCCACTCACCTTTGCGGTTACAGTCTCACCACCCTGGGCTATACGTCTAGAATGATGAAAGAATTGGAGGGGCAGATACCCCCAGAAGCACCCCTCGGAGGAATGCCCAAGCCACTATTCCTGATGTCCTCAGCTGCCATCTGCGACGCCAGATACAAGTGGTTCCAAGCGCTGGGCCGTTACATGGATGTTCCGGTATGGCCACTGGAAGCCCCTATCCCCGGCATCAAGGAGTTCTTCATCGAGGGCTACTACAGCAAAATGGTAAAACTGGGAGTCAAGCACCTGAGGGACTTTGTTGCCTTCGTCGAAAGAATGGTGGGCAGGAAGATGGACTGGGATAGGTTGGACAAGACTGCGGACCTTATGATAGAGGTCAATCGTGTCTGGCACGAAGTCAACGAACTCCGCAAAGCCCGACCTTGCCCGATGCACAGCCGGGACTTCTGGAGCGCAATGCCTGCTGCCCTGTTCCTAGCGGGCGACCTCGAGGACTCACTCAGACTCTACCAGGATATGTACAGAGAGGTCAAAGATAGGGTTGATAGCCACGTAGGCGCCATTCCGGACGAGAAATACCGGCTGGGATTCGCCGAGCTCCCCCCCTGGCATAGCTTGGCCTTCTTCGACAAGCTGGCTGAGAGGGGATGGAATTTCGCCATCGAAAGCTTTGGTTACCATCCGCCTATACCCCTTGACCTCAGCCAGGTCAGTGACCCACTGGAGCGGATCACCAGATTCAGCCTCCAATTCCTTGTGGGTTATTACGAAGATGCCCGCAACCAGAATGTGCTCGGGGGCACCTCTGCCTATCCTTACCTCAAGTACGCCAAGGAATGGAAGTGTGATGGCACACTCCTTCATCCCCTCATCACCTGCCGCAGTGCTTCTACTCACCTGCCATACGTCTCGGACATGCTCTTGGAGAAACTCAAGGTGCCCTCATTGAGCATTGAAGGCGATATCGTAGACCTCCGCCTGTTCAACCCGGACGATGCTTTAGCCAGGGCTGAGCCATTTGAGGAAACTATGGAACACTACAGAAAGCTGAGAAAACAGGCAGGGTTCGACTGGTGAACTAGTCCTTGATCTTAATCTCGCAAGGAGGCAACCATGTCAAACGAAAACAAAGGTCTCAGCAAAGCCCGGGAAATCTATTTAGATACTTCACGCAGAGCAAGAGAGCTCAAGGCAACGGGCAAAAAGATAATAGGCTATCCCTGTGTTTACGTCCCGCTGGAGATGCTTACTGCCCTTGACCTTGTCCCCTACCGGACATGCGCCGATATGAGGGAACCGATCACTGAAGTCGACAGGGCTTTGCCTCATTCATTCTGCCCTGTCATGCGCAACTGCCTCGATTGCGCCCTCAAAGGCAAAAACGATTTTCTTGATGGCATGGTTACCAGTCACTCCTGCGATCCACAAGAAAAGACAGCCCGCATCTGGGAGTCCTATACTCATTATCCCTACTTCCATTTCATAGACATGCCCATCACGGTTCGTTCTGAGGCCCTGGACTACTTCAGAGGTCAGCTAGACGATTTCAGAAAGACTCTGGAGACATTCACCGGCAAGAAAATGTCTGCAGACAAGCTGGAGACAGCCATTAAATCTCATAACCGCCAGCGGGCGCTAGTGAGAGAGTTGCACGAGCTGACAAAGCCTTCTCCACCCCACATCTCGGGGGCGGAAATCATTCAAGTAGTAAAAGCGTTGACAAGCCTACCTGTGGCCGAAGGAAATGACTTGCTAACCGATACCATAAGCGAAGTCAACAAACGTACCGCTGGACCGGGGAAGAAATCAGCACGGTTGCTCATGTGGAGCAGCACCCTTGACGACGCCGATACTATGCAGGTATTTGAAGCCAAGGCAAATGTGGTGATGAACGAAAGCTGCGGCGGCGTCAGGGCTTACAGAGGTGAAGTGAAACTCACCGCTGACCCGCTGGAAGGGCTGGCCGACTACTATCTGAATGAAATCACCTGTGCCCGCACCTTCAGACAGGCTAGCCTCGGCGAGACTAGAAAGGACTATGCCCTGGACCTGCAAAGCCGCTTCGGCTATCTCAAAGGCATCATCAAGGAGTGGAGAATCAACGGCGTCATAATGCTGCTTGTCAGGTATTGCGACCCCTTTGCCTTTGAAATGCCATCACTCAAGGACTATCTCAACGGTATTGGCATCCCCAACACCTACATAGAATATGACTACACTGTAGGGGCTCTGGGCCCGCTGAGAACCAGGGTGGAAGCTTTCATTGAGACAATCAGCCAGTAGTGACTCACGAGGAGGTCTACTTGTACTTCGCCGGCGTTGACATTGGCTCCACCATGACCAAGATCGTGCTCACGGATGAGGCTGGCGATCTGCTTTCGTTCATCAGGGGCCCAACCGGTGCCGAGCATCGCCAGCTTGCCAATGAGGTTATGAGACAGGCGCTTGAGGAAGCCAGTCTGCAAATTGATGACATCTCTTATATCGTAGCTACAGGTTATGGCCGGTTCAACGTCCCTTTTGCAGACCGCCAGATAACTGAGCTTTCCTGCCATGCCCGGGGCGTCTCCAGCCTCTTCCCCAGCGCCAGGACTGTTATCGACATAGGCGGCCAGGATGCCAAGTGCATGAGAATTGACAACGGCAGGCTGGTCAACTTCGTTATGAACGACAAGTGTGCCGCTGGAACCGGCAGGTTCCTCGAAGTGACTGCCGCTACACTTGCCATCAAATTGGAGGACATGGGAGACATTTCCCTGAAGGCCACCAAAAGAATTCCGATAAGCAACCTGTGCACTATCTTCGCCCAGCAAGAGGTGGTGGCGCTCCTTTCGGGCGGCGAAAAGCTGGAGAATATCCTGGCCGGACTTCACGATGCCCTGGCCAGTCGTGTGTCGGCGTTGGCACGGCGGCTCGGCATAGAGCCTGAACTTGTGCTCACCGGTGGTGTGGCCAAGAACATTGGCATGGTCAGAGCCATGAAAGAAAGCCTGGGCTGTGGGGTTCTCGTTCCCGAAGAGCCACTTCTCACCGGGGCACTGGGCGCCGCTATTCTAGCGAAGGAAATTTACCTGAAGGCAGCGGCCCTGGGTGAGGCCTTGCCCACAAAGTCACGGCGGTTAGAAAAAGCCACATTCTTCAGCTAGGAGTAGCCATGACCTCGTTCATGGGCGTTGACATAGGGTCCGCATACAGCAAAGGAGTGATAATTCAAGACTTCCGGTTGGTTGCCTCGCATGTAATCATGTCCGGAGCTAATTACCGAACATCTGCCGACGCCATAAGGGCTGAACTAATAGGAAAGGTCAACCGCACGCAGGATGACATAGCCAATACTGTTGCCACCGGTTCCGGCGCCGACAATGTCTATTTTGCCAGCCAGAAGGCAAGCGATTTAGTATGCACTGCCCGAGGCATAAACAACGTCTTCCCGCAGGTCAGAACTGTAATCGATGTAGCCAGTCAATCCACCAAGGTGATACGGCTAAATGAAGAGGGAATTGTGACCAATTTCACGGCCAGCGAGAAATGCGCCGCCGGCAGTGGCCGCTTCATTGAGGTCATCGCCACTGTGCTGCGAATAGATTTGAGCGATTTCAGCTCGCTGGCGGCCAGGTCAAGTAGCCCCATCACATTTAGTACAGGCTGCGCCGTCTTCGGTGAATCCGAAGCGGTCACCAGAATAAGCGAGGGCGTCCCGAAACAGGACATCGCCGCTGGCGTTAACAAAGCGCTGGCCAGCAACATTTCTTCACTAATCAAGAAGATCAAGCTGGAAGAGCCATGTGCCATTTGCGGCGGCGGCGCCCTAAATACAAGTCTGGTTAAGACCGTAGAGGACGAATTGAACTCCGACCTGCTGGTACCACCATGCCCTCAGACCGTCGCCGCTCTGGGCGCTGCCATAATAGCGGCGACACCAGCGACTTCACAACTAGGCAAAGAAACGTAACTCGCGACTGGTTCCGGCCGAAAACCGCTACTCAGCAAATAGCAGACGGGTTTCGAATACTCGACGGTCCGTAAGCGAATATGCGGACGGGGTCTTGACAGAAACGGAGGTCCGTTGTAGCATTTCATCACAGTCGATTCTCTCGAAGACGACTGAGCCAATGCGGTAGACGAAGGTTCACAAACCAAGAGGGCTGCATGAAAGTGGCAATCGCAAGTGTCGCAATAGCCGTTATAGTAGCCCTCGCTGCCTCCTTGCCGGCTCTGGCCCAGCAGAATAGCACAATCACCATCACTATGACCGGACTCAGTGAGATTTCCGTCAGTCTGGACAAAACACAATGGCCCCTTGGCAATGTAGCCTTGGACACAGAGTATGAGACAAGCCCGCCAATAGAATGGTGCACCTTGACTGTACAGGGCACCTCTAATGTGAATACTTTTATTGTGGGGGAGGATGCCGAATGGGTTAGTAACCCAGCCGATTATGAGTGGACGCTGAGCAGCGATGGCACCAACGGCGAGCACATATATGGGCTATGGTTCCGTATATCCGGGGATACGGCACGAGGTTATGTGCCCATCACCAAAACGCAGGGCGAATTCTGGCCTTATTCAGGAGGCTCAAGCCTGGCACCCGGGGATACCAAGCAATTTGGCCTGAGATTACTTACTCCCACCTACTTCTACAGTAGCCGGCAGATGCAAACCCAGATTACCATAAGCGCAGTGGCTGCCTGATGGTCGTGCCAATCAAATCAGTTGGGCTAATCGCCGCCTTTCTTCTCATGTTCCTCCCTTCTCTTGCGCTGGGTCAGGACGTTAACTTCAGCGTCATTCCCGCTGAGATACACATAAACGATTTGCTTCCAGGAGAGTCGGCAGAATTCGAGCTGACCATTCACAATAAAGAGGAAGTGGCTCATAATTTCACCATCACTACCCTTCCGCCTCCGAAAGAGGAAAGGAGGGAAGGGAGGGCTGAATTCCCCGATTCTAGCTGGATAAGCTTTTCCTGTCCAAGAATCGAGATTGCGGCCAGTTCTCAGGCCAATGTGATGGTCACCACAGCGATACCGCAAGAGCAAGAATGGGCAGGCAGAAACTGGGAGATATGGCTCGGAGTCACTCCTGAATCGAGTGACCTGCTGCGTGCAAAGCTGTATGTTCGCCTGCTGGTCTCCACCAGCGGGAGCAGGTTCCATCCCGGACTTTTCGCCGGGATCGCTGTTGCCATGGTACTTGTTGGCTATGGTAGCTACTATTACTTCAAGCGCAAAGCGAGGCATGAGTAGCCGTCAGGCTTCAGGCGATGAGAGTTTGGCCTCGGACTGAACAAACCCAAATGTCAAAACTACCGGGTCTTGTGATTTCGACTTTGAGCTTGGTTTGACATTCGAACTTTGTCATTGGTCGTTGTCCGCCCAGAGAGATTGCCACGGCTTCGTTTCACAACGATGAAGCGGCAACACTCGGTCTCCCGACTTTGTCTCCCGAGAGTCGCATTACTAATTTCTACCCCAAAACAGTACAAAAGGGTGATTTTCATAGACCTAGCTAGCTGATATTGTGAAAGTACTACGTGAGCATAACGTAGTAGATAGAGGCGACATGACAGTAACTAGTTCTACGTCTCGAAATAACGAAACCAAGCTCGTTGACAGGCTGCGGTCCGGTGACAGTGCAGCTATGGCTGAATTCTATAATCTCTATAGAAATAGGCTCTACTCGCTGGTATTAGAACAAGTAGACCGGAACGAGACGATAGCCGAGGATTTGGTTCAGGAAGTATTCGTGGCTGCCTTTAGTTCGCTCGACAAATTCCGCGGTGATAGCCAGCTTTATACCTGGCTGCGCGGTATTGCGCTTCACAAGATAAACGACTTCTATCGTCACCAGGGGCGAGAGCCTGGGCCCGGCAAATCATCCGCCGATTCTGACGGCCTCGAGCTAGAGCAAACCCCTGACGATGAACCAGCGACTCACGCTGTGCTGGAGGACGAAGAGGTTCGCCAATCAGTCCACCAAGCTTTGGCTGACTTGCCTCACGATTACCAGGAGGTCCTGGTATTGAAGTATCTCAAAGACATGCCTGTGCTGGCGATAAGTCAAATCATGGGTCGCTCACCAAAATCGGTTGAAGGACTGCTCTCGCGGGCCCGAAAGGCTATGAGGGACAACCTCGAAAGTAATAATCACGAAGCCTGAGTAGCTACTCCCGCACGATCTCGGCAAGAGTCTCCCTCCAAAATACGCGGCTGCATGATTCCGTTCTAGTGTCTCAACCCATTCGGCGGGAGCCCATTGAGGGCTCCCGCTTTGAAAGGAGGAGATTAGGAGGTTAGAGTGAGAGTGAAGGTATTGTCTTAGTTAGTAACCGCCTGGAAGGCGTTGACCAGTCCCCGACCCACACCCTCCACGTCGATGGGCGTACAACTATTTTCAATAGCCCATCGCACCTCGTCATTGAGCATGCCACTGCCGTTAGTATCCCCAGCAACGCTGAAAACCAGGGCAGCCACGCCGGAGACATGAGCCCCGGCCGCCGAGGTGCCAGTCTTATAGCCATATTGATTCTCGGGCAATTCAGAGTAGATGTTGAAGCCCGGCGCAGCCACATCCACCCAATCACCATAGCTGGACAACAAAGCCAGGGAATTGTTTTCATTGGTGCCGGCCACCGCCAGACAATTATCATAGTAGGCCGGGTAGGAGGGCTCCGAGGTGCCCTTGTTGCCTGCTGCTGCTACAAGTACCGCTCCCTGGCGCCAGGCATAGTTTACCGCTTCCTCTAACTCCGCCGATCCCGTCATGGCCAGGCTTAGATTGATGACTTTGGCTCCGTGGTCCACCGCCCACATGATGCCTCTAGCTACTATAGATGGGTCACACTTCCCCGTGTCATCAGCCACCTTCACATTCATCAGCCGGCATTCTGGAGCGATGGCACCAATGGTGCCCGCCATGTGAGTCCCATGCCCGTAAAGGTCATCGTTTGTCGAGCTATCAGTGAAATTGATCTCGGCCACTACTCTGCCAGCCAGATCCTGGTTATCCTCATCAATGCCTGTGTCTAACACAGCCACTACTACTGCCTCGTCCCCTCTTGTTATTTGCCAGGCCTGGAGTGCCTCAATCTCGTTCACTCCCCACCTCTCAGCCAGATAGCCATCATCGAGAGAACACGTCGCCTGCGAGGGAGAACTGTAGCTTGGGGAACCGCTATCATCGGCGCGCGCCAGATTATGAACAGGTGAATAACCATAGGCCGACGCACTTTCTCTGAACAGTAACACATCGCATATCAGCGCGCCAACAACCGCTACCTCGACGAGCGTCAGAATTATCGCTAGGCATTTTAGCCCTCTCATATACATCATATTTAGCAGCCCCCCCAATCCAATAGGAATCACCCTTAGGTACCGTTTCGGTACTGCTTGACCTAGGATTTGGTACTGCAACCTTCTGCCTAGGGCTCATTGGCGAGGGAGATTCATGGTCGTATTCCTGACCCCGAATGCCGTTACGACTACCCAAAACGTCTACGGCAATCTCGGAGTCTGGTCCCAGTGCTTTCTAGCCAGTACGTATCGAGTCGAGAAGAGGGCCCTACCATCATCAGACATGATATTTGAATTTGACAGGAGGCAGGGGAAAAGGAGTAGGTTTCCCAGTACCATCGGTATTTACCACCTCATCGACAAGTCGGAAGGAATCCCCAAGAAGTACCGAGAAAAGTGAGGGATTTTCCCTCTGCGATCGACTATATAGGTGACAAAGGTAATAGGTTATTGGTATGGTAATAGGCTATTAGTGTTAGTCAGGAGGATAGACATGAGAAGGGCAATAGTCTCTATACTCACAGTAATCATGCTGGTCGTGATGATCCTGCCTGTTGATATTGCCGTGGCCAGAGGACGGGGAGTGAACACGGCAGCAGCCGCCAATGCAACTGCAATTGAGTCGCCTCTGGCTGCCGGCTTCGACTTTGAGCTTGACTGTTCCGTCTGCGGTAGTAAGACCGTTCGATTTACGGATCGTACCACGGGCGGGACAGAACCCTACCAGTACGATTGGGATTTCGGCGACGGCACGCCCCATAGCAGTGAGCAGGATCCTACACACTCCTACGCCACGAATGGCACCTATACGGTAATCCTGACCGTTACTGATGAAGCTAGGCCGAGAAACATCGACAGCCTAAGCCAGACCGTTATCGTTGGGGCGGCGCTCGCAGCGGATTCTGAGTCTGCCACCGACATCAGTCCAACAGGAGTGACTGGTGCTTGGCCGCGCTGCATTGACGGGTGCACAGCTAAGGATGTGACGGTAGCAGACATATGGCTTGTTGTGCATGGATGCACTGGCGCCGATGGCAATGCCACTGCCGATGTGTATGTGGAGTTCGATAATAATGCAAAACGTTACTGCTTTGTCTTCGTTGCTGACTTCTGGATAGACGGTGTCCTTTCTCCTGAGAATGATGATCTCTCCTATGAGCTGGGCGACGTCCCCGCCAAGACTGACTACACGGTAAAGGTAGCGACAATCACCTGGCCTTGTGGGGCGAGATTAGAAGTGAAGGATATTCTTGTTATGTGGCAGTCTAACAATGGGGACTGTGGATACAACTGTGGTGAGTACAAGGCTCCATCCAAATGTCATTTCGATGCAGTTGGGTCTTCAGCAATTCCGTCAGTCATCGTAACACAGTCCACCGATAACCCCTGTCCTGAAGAGGATGTAGTCGTCACCGCACATGTCACTGACGCTGACGGAACAGTGACCTCCGTAGATCTAACCTATGACTCGACGACCATTTCGATGAGCCTGACGGGTGGCACAGCGGAGGATGGATATTGGGAAGCTACTATACCGGGTCAACCGGCGGGGACCACCCTGACGATCGTTGTCACAGCAGAGGACAACGATGGCAACACGGTGAGCACGTCACCTCACGATAAGACCTGGATAGATTGCGGTGACCTCGATGACTGGTACGAGGATGGTGACCCCTATACCCAATGTGATGGAGACCTGGTCTGCACCTACCAGGATATGGTGTATCTGGAGTACGATTGTGTGGCCGGCGGTTGTCTCCCAACAGAGACAGACCGGAGAACCGACCTGATCGGTTGCCTGCCCTGCGATGATGGCGACCCCTGCACCATTGACGCCTGCGTGGACGGACAGTGTGTCCACATTTGGGCTGGTCCCAATGCAACCGCCTCCAGTAACTCGCCTGTCATTCAGGGAGGTACGATATACCTGTATGGCGGGCCCGCTGGGATGGCCAGCTACTACTGGACCGGCCCTGATGGCTGGACAAGCACCCTCCAGAATCCCACTCGTAGTGGCGCCAACGCGGCAATGGCAGGAACCTATGCCCTAGTAGTAACCGATGAGTATGACTGCAGTGATAGCGACGATGTGTTGGTGATGGTTGGAGGCCCAGACTTCACCGTCGATACCCAGAACTACAAAGTCGTTAATATGACAATCGCACAGCCCGGAGATACCCTCTCCTTCACCATCTACTACTGGAACACGGGCAATATGGATGCCACAGGCGTGGTCATCACAGATGTGGTGGATGTCAACCTGGAGAATGTTACTCCTCAGGATGGTGGAATATATGACGCCGGGACACGCACCATAACCTGGAATATCGGAGACGTCGCGGTAGATACTGGTGGCTCGGTATCCTTCACCGCAGACATCGTCTCTCCTCTGGATAACGGCACAGTAATATACAACACCGGGACCATAGATTCAGACCAGACGGACCCGGCTGACACCAACACCACTGAGACGACAATAGGATCAGCTACTCCTCCGGTTACGCCTGCTGGCGGTGGTGGTGGCGGTGGTTCTACGACCAAATACCTTACGGTGGACTGGGAAGGACGTAACACCACGAAGCCTCTTTACAGCAATGACAAACTGGCGGTAGATTTGCTCGGCCCTAGCCCCGATGGTAGTGACAGCTTGTTCCTGGAGCGGGGGACTCACGCACCCACTGTTGACGGAAAGACACACTACCTGATAGTAGTCAGAGAGATCCAGGAAATACCTGCTGTGCCAGAGAATCTTACAGCGATTGTAGTCTTTAACATAACTCCTGTGGAGGCCGTTTTCGACAGGGATATCTTCCTGACAATCGGCATAGAGGAATTGCCTGAAAATGCTCTGAATGTAACCTTACATTACTACGATGATTTCAATGGAGTTTGGGTACCTCTGGAGTATGAAGCAGGCGGACCGAGTGGCGTGGCCGAACTGACTCTGTCTGCGCCCATAAACCACTTCTCCATCTTTGGCGTGCTGGCTGAGCTGGCTCCACCACCTCCACCAGCACATTTCAAGGCCAGCGGTTTGAACATCGCACCCAGTGTGGAAAAGATATGGGAACGTGTCACCTTCATGACCAAGACCGGGGAAACCGTCAGCATAACCGCTACGATAACCAACGACGGTGGGGAGGAAGGCACTTTTACGGCTGCGCTGAAGCTCAATGGGCAAACAGTGGATACCGAGACCGTGACGCTGTCTGCCGGACAGACCAAGCAGGTGAGTTTCACCAGGTCCGGATTGGACTACGGACAATATGATGTGGATGTGGCTGGGTTGAGCGGCACGTTGACTGTGTCACGAGCCATCAACTGGTGGCTTATAATCGGATTGATAGCCGCGATTGGCTTGATTATCTGGGGAGTGGTCTGGCGCAAAAGAAGGCGCAGAGCACGTCAAGAGGCATAGGAAGACAAGACGGGAGACAACCGAGCCTCAGATTCGTTATCTCCACCCGCAATCGCTATTGGCAGCTCCCACTTATGACGGAAGGAATTTCTCCACGAGTCGGGGTTTCTCGGTCGCGCCGCTAACATCGAGGCTCTTCGCAGCGACCAGAACAAAGAGAGTTGTCAGTCATATCAACGAGTACACTGTTTTGACATGCCCTGGGACTAGTGTTAGACTGACGTACCATTACTTAAGTACCAGGAGCCAGATCATGGCAAGGGTCAGGTGGGGAGTAGACGAGACAATCTTGAGCAGAACTATCCTGCTCTGTGTTGTTTTCATTGGGCTGAACATTCTGGACGCTTGGCTAACGAGGGTTGCTCTGGGACTTGGGACTCAGGAACTTAACTCTGTTCTGGGCGCGAGATTTGGCAGCAGCATGCTCGTTAAGGGGTTGACCGCCGCGGGAATAGTCATGGCGCTGGTTTCGTTTAAGCGAGAGAGGTTGTTGAAGCTGCTAAATGTGGGGATGGTGATTATTTGCGTCTGGAACGGCCTGGCCGTTTTATCCTGGATCTAAGCCGCAACAGCAGAGTCTACCTATTCTTCCTCCTCCTTAGTGATCTCAAATAGCTTTTCCTCGCTCTCCAGATGGTCAATATACAGAATGCCGTCGAGATGCTCAATTTCCTGTTCCAGAGCCTGAGCCAGCAGTCCTTCTGCCTTTAGGCGAAATTGCTTGCCGTAGCGGTCTTTCGCCTTGACCTTCACTGTCACTGCTCTCTTTATCTCCCCGAAGTAGCCAGGTATGGATAAGCAGCCTTCCTGGACTATTCGCTCACCTTCCTTTTTTGTTACTTCGGGGTTAACTAGAGTGATAAGTCCGTGTTCCGGCAACTCGATGACTGCTATGCGGAGCGGCACTCCCACCTGCGGGGCAGCCAGGCCAGCCCTGTTGGGATCGGCTCGTAGCGTGTCAATCATGTCCTCGATTAGCTTCTGAACCGAGTTATCGATCCTGGTTACCCTTTTTGCTTTTTGTCGCAGTACTGGGTCAGGCAAAGTGCGAATCTCTAAGACTGCCATGCTTCCTCTGAGAAAATGCCTCAGTTCCGATCCTGCGCCAATTATACACTGCTTGTTCACGAGAATCACCCTACATATTCGAGACTGACTCGTGTTGGGACAAAAGGAAGGCCAATTGACCTTGATCGGAGTTGAGATGTACAATCAGTCGAAATTAGCCTGTCAAAGGAGAAACAAATGGCAAGCCAAGATGCTGTTCAACTGGAGGTTAAAGATAGTTTTGCCACAGTGCTGCTGAACCGGCCGAAGGCATTGAATGCCTTTGATCATGAAGTCTTATTGGGGCTTCGAAAGCAAGCGCAGGCTATCAGGGAGAACCCTGAGGTCAAGGTTGTCATCATAACTGGTGCCGGTGACAAGGCATTTAGCGCCGGGCTCGACTTAAAGATGGTAGCCTCAGGCAGTGGTCCCATGGACATTTTTCCCGGCTATCGGCAGGGCTATGATTCTCTGTACGGGTTGAAAATGATATTCACTATGTACGAAGAGCTGGCCGTACCGGTCATCGCTGCCATAAACGGCTACTGCTTAGGAGCAGCCCTGGAACTGATTCTTTGCTGCGATATACGCCTGGCTTGTGATACCGCCGTGTTCGGGCTTCCTGAGATTCAGTTGGGGGTTATCCCGGACCTGGGAAGCACACAGCGCCTACCCCGAATAGTGGGACCAGGCATCGCCAAGGAGCTGATTATGACTGGACGCAAAATTGACGCTGCAGAAGCGCTCCGGGTCAGGCTGGTAGACCGCATTTATCCCAAAGACCAGCTAATGATTGAAGCCAACAACCTGGCCGAAGAAATAGCCAAAATCCATCCCCACCTTATTCAGGGCGCCAAAAGGGCGGTCAATATTGCCACGTCGACCCCACTGGACGTTGGGCTGCGCGTGGAAACTGACATATGCCTAAGCTCCGGTAGCGGCGTCACGATGGGCGAAGCCGCTCAACAATTTGTTAGAAAAGAATAGCCGGACAGGCCCCAGGATGGAGTCAGCTTTGTCAGATGCCAGTGGCGGTTATTCGTCACAAGCGGGGCAGTTGATTCAGGTACGGCTAATCGCTATATTGTGGTAGACACTGATGAGTTATACCCTCACTGTCGAGAGTCTCGATGGGGTTACTTCTTCCTGGGACAGGCTGCGCCACTGTCTGAAGTGGAGCTCCATCTTTGTTTTACCTGCCTGGCTGAAGGCATGGTGGGAAGCATTCGGCGGCGACGGCGAACTGTATTTACGGACGCTGCGGCAAGCAGAGAGAATCATCGGCTTTGCCCCGCTTCTAGTGAACAAGGAAACGGCTTGTTTTATCGGTAGCGCTGATGTCTGCGACTACCTAGATTTTGTCATTACTCCGGGCAGAGAAAGGGATTTCTTCAAGGCCCTACTTGACGATTTGAGAGAGAACGGCATAAACAAGCTGGACTTGAGACCTTTGCGGCCCGATTCTACCGTGGTCGCTCAACTCGTAGGCATCGCCCAGAAGCGTGGGCACAAGGTTGCCTGCCATCCTGAGGATGTTTCTTTGGAATTAGATTTGCCTAATACCTGGAATGAATACTTGGCGATACTAAGTAATAAGCAGCGCCATGAAGTTAGGCGGAAATTAAGGCGGCTATGGGAGGCAGGCAACGTAGAACATCACTGTGTTGAAACGAGTCGCAAGGTCGAACATTATCTGGACACTTTTTTGAATCTTTTTGCACTGAGCAAGGATGAGAAGGCCAGCTTCATGCATCCCAAGATGGAGTCTTTCTTCAGGTCACTGGCGAAGGCTATGGCTGAGATTGGGTTATTGAGGCTAGGTGTCCTGCAGCTAGATAGGGTACCAGTGGCGATGACTATGGGTTTTGACTACAACGATTCACACTATCTCTATAATAGTGCCTATGACCCCCAATTCAGCCATTTAAGCGTGGGCCTGCTCTGCAAAGTCCTTTGCCTCAGGGAAAGCATCGAGAAAGGCAAGAAGAAGTGGAACTTTTTGAAAGGCGCGGAACCGTACAAATATCAACTCGGTGGCCAGGAAGTACCACTCTCCAGCTGCCAGATAGCTATCACATGACCACAATAACAAAAGGGAGCAGATTTCAATGCCGGTCAGTCAACTCAGAATAGCTATGGTCAGTGCTCATAGTTGCCCTGTTGGAAAACTGGGAACCAAAGATACCGGCGGCATGAGCGTCTACATCCGACAGATTGCTTGCGAACTGGGCAAACAGGGACATTTAGTGGACGTCTATACTCGCGTTCACGACCCCCAAGACCACCAGATCTATGAGCTCAGTCGGAATGCACGACTCATCCACCTCAGGGCAGGTGAAGACGAGGAGATACATAAGCTGGCCGTGTATTCCCACCTTCCTGCCTTTGTGAATAACCTGGAGAGTTTCAGGAAGCATAACAACGTCCGGTACGATTTGATGTTTACCCATTACTGGCTTTCTGCACTGGCAGGAATGTACCTACAAGAGCGATGGCATGTCCCTCACATTACCATGTTCCATACACTAGGTGCGGTTAAGAACGCAATTAGGGAAACGACTCTTCCACCGCTAGGCGAGGAGGAGCCCGAACTTCGCATCGAGACAGAGAGGAGTCTGGTCCAAAACTGCCACCACATTGTCGCTTCGACAGACAAGGAAAAACGCGCACTCGTTAAGCACTACGGGGCATCGTCGCAGAAGATCAGAGTGGTGCCCTGCGGTGTAGACCTGGAGCACTTCAAAATCATGGGGAAGGCACAGGCCAAGCATCAACTAGGCTTCGATAATGATAAGATCATTCTGTTTGTGGGCAGAATCGATCCCTTGAAGGGCATAGATAACCTCATAAAGGCTTTGCCCTATCTGCGGCATATTCCAAAACTAAGGCTCGTGATAATCGGCGGCGGTGAACACAGCCAGCGTGAAATAGAACAGCTACAGAAACTGGCCCGTAATCTTGAAGTGCAGGATTCAGTTGACTTTCTGGGTTTGACAAAGCATGAGCAGTTGCCTTGTTTTTACAGTGCGGCTGACGCTTGTGTGGTTCCTTCCTACTACGAGAGCTTTGGGCTAGTGACTCTGGAATCCCTGGCCTGTGGCACACCGGTAGTGGTTACTGACGTAGGAAACCACAAAGACCTTATTCGACAGGGACAGACGGGCTATGTGATAGAAGATAACGCTCCCCATCGCATAGCCGATAGAATAGCCTTGCTTCTTTGCGGCCCAGCCACACACATGTGGTCTGCTCAGTCAATTCGGGCAACTATAAACAAGTTCAGCTGGTCCAATGTTGCCCAGGCGATTCTCAAGGATTGCCAACTAGTATTGGCTAATTACCCTGCCTCTATGCCCTAGTTTATTGCCTTTTCATACCAAAGCGTGTTGCCTTGAACTTCAAAACCGAGGGATTCATAAAGAGCACGGGCTGTTCTGTTTTCGCCGTCTACCGTCAACTCGGCAAACTTCAAACCTCTATTTCTAAGGCGGGCTAATCCGGCCATCATTAGTTCTCTACCTATTCCTTTGCCCCTGTAATCTGGGTCCACTCCAAGCATATGTACCCGTCCTTTTCTTACACTGGGTATCCCTTCCTCACAGATTATCCCCGTCCAGCAACAGCCTATAGCCCTATCTCTCTCGTAGATTAGGACTATATCGTGCCGGGACCAGGTGCTTGAATTAATACGAAAGCTTATTTCCTCTACAGTATTGGGATTGTATCCCCACATACCAGCAAAGGCTCGATTCTGAAGCCTTGTCAGCTCGTCTTCTTCACCAGGTTGTAGATAGCAGCACTTTATGGTCGGATGAACCCCCAATCCGTCAACAAGATCAATATCCAGCCTCAATTCAAGGAACCGTCGTACAAGGCTGAAGCCCAGCTCCAATAGTAGTTTTTTTTCAGCTATGTTATCTTCGTTTATACTAACATGTGCTACTTCAGCCCCCAATTCCCTAGCCCTGTTCATGGAACTACTGAAGAGCTCGGCGATGAGCGCTCTTTTACGATGTTCGGCGTGTACTCTGCAGTCCAGAACCACGCGTCCGATAGCTAGCTCAGACTCAGTATTCATAGAACCTACAATATCCTCATCTACCTCAGCAATAAACAAGTCCCGATCCGGACAATAGTTTGGCCGCTTCAATTGTTCAGCAATGAACTGCCGTGAAACACAACGCCCCGCCGGCTCCAGTTTCTCGATTTCAGCCTGTAAAAGGACATACTTATGGAAATCGGCCGGTTCGTAATTTCTGATTCTTATTGCGGCCTGATTCATCAAGCGTAATGACCCGGCGGGCTATGCCAAAGTAGGTCGTCGATTCCCTGATGCGTAGTAGGATTGGGCAACTACCTTCCCTACCATTCCCGAGCCAAATTGTATCAGTCTGAGGGATCTTGTACAATTGCTGCCGCGTGCCGTGATTCCGGCGGCTCCAGCTACAATGACTAAGCCAGCTCACATCATGGTGATCACACCCCATCCCGACGATGCCGAATTTGGCGTGGCCGGGACCGTATGTCGGTGGACAGCTGAGGGAAAAGATGTTGTCTACGTGGTGTGCACCAATGGCGACAAAGGCACCGCCGACCCCCATATCAAGCCGGATCAACTCGCCAGAATCAGAGAGCAGGAACAACTGGCGGCGGCCAGGCTACTGGGGGTCAGAGAGGTCATCTTCCTGCGCCATTCAGACCAGAGCCTGGAAGACACACCTGAATTCAGAAAAGAGCTTGTGCGCTTGATAAGGATGTACAAACCTGAGACAGTGGCGACTGCCGATCCATATCGGCGCTATATCTGGCACCGCGATCATCGAATCACCGGACAGGTCACGCTTGACGCCGTTTTTCCCTGCGCCAGGGATTCTCTTTCATTTCCCGATTTACTGGAGGAAGGCCTTCAGCCTCACAAAGTCAAAGAGGTGCTACTATGGGGCGCTCAAGAGCCTAACTACCGTACTGATATCACCGATACCTTTGACACCAAAATCGCGGCTCTGCGCTGTCACGAGAGCCAGATGAGCGGTAATCCTTTCGCGCCTTGGGAAGAACGTCTCCGGGACCGGCACAAGATGCTCGCCGAAAAGGAAGAGTACGAACTGGCTGAAGCTTTCTACCGAGTTGAGATAGGGTGGTAGCCAACTTCTTGATTCTCGCGGGCAATGCCTTAGCCTTGGCCTGATGACCAAACACACACAGCTAAGTTCGAAGCCAGAGCACATCGCCATGCAGATCCCGAGCATGAGGTCTCGAGACAAATACCGCAAACTCTTCTTTTTCCTTCCTTAACACGGCGGAATCGCCGTGACCAGGGTATATCTGAGTATCGTCTGGCAGCACAAAGATTCTTCCGGTTATGGACTTGATTATCCGTTTCAAATCGTCCGGAGAGCCCGTTTTGCCCGGTCCACCAGGGAAAATAGTGTCTCCCGATATCAGGTAGGGACCAACCCTGAAGCATAGGCTACCCGGGGTGTGTCCCGGAGTATGAAGGACGGTGAGCTTAAGTTCTCCCAGCCGGATGACGTCGCCGTCATTTACTAATATCTCTGGCGGTGGCGTCAGGTTGCTGCTGTC
>CAYFSE010000240.1:0-2448 GCA_964345725.1 uncultured Dehalococcoidales bacterium | reverse complement strand
CCTTCCCTTGATGTACTCCCTGAGCCAGTCGGTATATTCTTCCACGCTCTTAAGGGCCTCACCACGAGGGTGGCCGGGCAAGTCGACAGCGTGGCTGCCCGCGAAGTAGTCGGTTTGATAACGCCAGATATCTCCACAACCACCTGAGCCGTGAACGAAAATGATGCTCATTTCTCTATTTGGTAAGATATTATAGTGACGAAGGAGATGTCAATTCCGATATGTTGGAAGTCCAGAATTTCTATTTCTCTGAGCCGGGTAGTGCCAACACTGAGAAAACCCTGGAAATAGCGAAGAAGAGAGCCGAGCAGCTGGGAACAAAGACCATAGTGGTAGCCTCCACCAGCGGCGAGACCGGTATGAAGGCAGTGAAGACGTTCGCCAACTACAGGGTAGTGGTGGTTACTCATGCTGCAGGGTTTCCCACACCCGATGTTCAGGAACTAACACAGCAAAACAGGGCGAAGATACTGGAGAATGGGGGAATGATTCTGACTGCCACCCATGCCTTTGGCGGGGTAGGCAGGGCAGTTCGCCGCAGGTTCAATACCTATCAGGTGGATGAGATCATAGCTCATACCTTACGGGTCTTCGGACAGGGCACCAAAGTAGCTTGTGAGATAGCCCTAATGGCTGCCGATGCCGGTCTGATAAGGACAGACGAAGATGCTATCTCTATCGGCGGCACAGGGAGTGGAGCAGATACCGCACTGGTTATCAAGCCAGCTCACACCCACGACTTCTTTGAGTTGAAGGTTAGGGAGGTCCTGTGTAAGCCAAGGTGATGGACTATTTCAGTTGCCTTAGTGAACTAATAGACGCGCAAACATAGTGGAGAAAAAATCAATAACGGGCTACAATAAAGGGCCAATTTTGAAGAATCACACTCAAGGAAGGAGATAACCGATGGTACAAAGCCAAAATCTGTTGACCGAGGTTGAGTCCAAGGAACTGCTTAAGAAAGCGGGGATACCCGTTGTCGAGGCAAAGCTGGCCCGAAGCAAGAAGGAGGCTGTTTCCCTAAGCCGAGAAATGGGGTTTCCCGTCGTGTTGAAAATAAGCTCCACCGATGTGGTGCACAAAAGTGATGCCGGCGGCGTTAAATTAGGACTGACCAACGCCTCTCAGGTAGGCAAGGCTTACAGCCAGATTATATCCTCCATTAAACAGGCATACCCGGACGCCCGAATCGATGGTGTATCGGTGCAAACAATGGCTCCGCCAGGAGTGGAAGTGATTGTGGGAATGAGCAAGGACGCTCAATTCGGCCCCGTACTCATGTTTGGTCTCGGCGGCATCTTGGTGGAGGTGCTAAAGGATGTCTCCTTCAGAATAGTCCCGGTCACAGAAAGGGATGCCCGGGAAATGATCAAAGAAATAAAAGGGTATCCCGTACTGCAGGGTTATAGAGGCCAGAAGCCAGCCAGCATCCCGGCACTGGAACAGCTGATAGTCAAAGTGTCTCAGTTTGTCGAGAATAATCCTCAAATAAAAGAGCTCGACCTTAACCCCGTATTCGCCTATCCTGATAAGGCAGTGGCTGTTGACGCTCGAATAATCCTGGAGTGACAATCCGAAGGCCGTTGTCTTAATAGGCGGAAGCTGCCAAATGTGGTTTCATCAGACATATTGAGGTATCCGAGGCTTCACTTTGTTTGAGGAAAAACTTAAGGAATTCGAGCCCATCTTCTATCCCAAATCTATTGCCGTCGTCGGTGTATCGCCTACCTCAATAAAAGCCGGCTCTGTATGGGTGCACGACTTGCGTTCTGCCGGTTTTCCGGGACCCATTTATCCCATTGGTTCCAGCGGCGGTCGAATCGGTGACCTCGAGATTTTGCCCAATCTCCGGCTGATTCCCGGAGAAGTAGATTACGTCATTGTAGCCGTTCCTCGACAATCTGCGCTGGCGCTCCTCGATGATTGTGCAGCCAAAAATGTCAAAGCTGTCCATTTCTTCACTGCCGGATTCAGCGAGATGGATACACACCAAGGACGCAAACTAGAGGAACAGATGCTTGAAAAAGCACGACAGGGAAATGTTCGGATTATCGGCCCGAATTGTATAGGTGTATACTGCCCGGAGCACAAAATTCCATTCCCCACGGGGATACTCGGTGAAGACGGTTCCTTGGGCTTCATCTCCCAGAGCGGTGGCATTGCCACCAAATTGGTGACAATCGGGATGGCCCGTCACATCAACTACAGCAAAGGAGTCAGCTTTGGTAATGGCATTGATCTGGACGCCAGCGATTTTCTGCGGTACCTGGCTGCCGACCCCAGGACCGAAGTTATTGGTGCGTACCTCGAAGGAACAAGAGATGGAACCCGTCTTTTCAACACTATGCAAGAGGTAGCCAAAGTCAAGCCCTTAGTTGTCTGGAAGGGAGGGAGAACAGAAGCTGGCGCTCAGGCTGCCGTGTCCCATACCGGTTCTCTGGCCAGCTC
>CAYFSE010000239.1:0-2451 GCA_964345725.1 uncultured Dehalococcoidales bacterium | reverse complement strand
CCTTCTCTAGGGTGATGGACAAGCGAGTGGCCTATTTACGCCCCTTCAAGGGCCTTGTCCGGTGGAGTGTACGGAATCTTAAATACATCTGCTACAGGTTTATAGGTAAGGTTTCCCTTATAGACATTTAATCCCCGCAGCAGGGGTTTGTTTTCTATCAGTGCCCTTTTGTACCCCTTGTTTGCGATTTCCAATGCGTATGGAATGGTTTCGTTGGTAAGTGCTAATGTTGATGTTAGAGGCACACATCCGGGCATATTGGTAACACAATAATGAATCACGCCATCCACTTCGTAAATAGGGTCGCTGTGGAGTGTTGCCCTTGAAGTCTCGCAGCAACCACCCTGGTCTATTGAGACGTCAACAATGACGGATCCTGTTTTCATCGACCTTAGCGTATCACGGGTTATTATGCACGGTGCTTTTGCGCCTGTTATCAGGATACCAGTCACAACTAAGTCGGCATCCTTCATCGCCTCTCTGATATTCCATAGACTTGATTTTAGCGTCTTAATTCTCCCCTGAAATGCCAAAGCAACATTTCGCAGTTTTTCAGAGTCTACCTCTAGGATGGTAACTTCAGCCCCCATACCGGCAGCCATTTGTGCGGCATTTATTCCTACGACACCAGCACCCAAAATCACGACCTTTGCCGGTGGAACTCCTGCAACGCCACCGAGTAAAACTCCTCTGCCGCCGAAAGTTTTTTCCAAATACTTTGCCCCTTCTTGAATTGCCAGCCTGCCAGCTACTTCACTCATCGGAGTGAGGAGCGGTAATTTGCCATCGTCGGTTTCTATTGTTTCATAAGCAATACCGATTATTTTGTTTTCCAGGAGCCCTCTTGTAAGGGCTTCATCACCTGCCAGGTGAAGGTAGGTAAATAATACCTGCCCCTCTCTTAGCATTCCTAATTCAGGCCCAAGAGGTTCTTTGATCTTAATAACCATCTCCGCTTCGTCAAATATCTCCTTTGGCATTTCTCTTGTCTCTGCACCTGCTCTTATGTATTCCTCATCGCTGATGCCGACCCCCATGCCTGCATCTTTTTGTATCAATATCCTATGCCCTGCTCTCTTGAGAGCCTCTACGCCTGAGGGGAGAATTCCTACACGGTATTCATTATCTTTGATTTCCTTTGGTGTCCCTATTATCATCGCTATCTTCTTTCTAATAACCTTATAATAGGGTCAGTCAGCGGAAATTCTATCATGCGATCTTAATAAGGTTGTGCTCCCGCGCACTCTCATTGCCGCAGCATCGGACAGGGGTCATGGAAACTCGATTTTCTTCAGCCATGATCTCCTTTCAAATTCCTAAAACCAGTAGAGTCTCCAGGAGTCAACTGAGAAAGCTCTATAGTTCACTTAATGCGATATCTAGCACCTCGAGGGTGAAATCAGCGTTCTCGCGAGTAAAACACATCGGCGGCTTGATGCGCAGTACATTGCCGTAGAAGCCAGCTTTGCCGATGAGCAAGCCTAGATCTCTAGCGCGTTCAAACACCTGGTAACACTCATCTCCCGCAGGTTCCTTGGTTTTCCGATCCTTTACAAATTCAACGCCTATCATCAAACCTCTGCCGCGCACTTCGCCGACCACCTCGTGCTTGGACATGAGCCTTTTCAGGCTCTCCATCAAATAGTTCCCGACCTCCAGGCAATTTCTCTGAAGCCCCTCCCGGTCTATTACTTCAAGGACGGCTTTTCCCATGGCGCAAGATACGGGGTTTCCAGCGAAGGTATGGAAGTATGCGCGCTCTGCAAGGGGCCTTGCGATTTCCGGCCTTGTGACGACTGCTGCCAGGGGTGCGCCATTGCCGATACCTTTCGCCATGGTAACGATATCCGGAATAACACCCTGTGTCTCAAATCCCCAGTAATGGGTACCTGTACGCCCGAATCCCGTCTGTACTTCATCTGCTATGCATACTCCACCGGCTTCGTGAATATATTCGTAGGCGTTTTTCAGGAAGCCTTTGGGGTAAACCACTGCTCCGCCCACGCCCTGTATGGACTCGGCGAAGAAAGCGGCAACACGGCCTGGTGTGGCGAACCTGATAAGGTCCTTGATCTCGGCGGCATATTTAGCACCGGCCTCCGGGTCATCATGCCCCCAGGGCCCGCGGTAGGGATCCGGGTTAATCGCATGATGGACCCCGAAGCTGTGCGGGTAATTGAATTTCCAGGTGCTGTGGGCTGTAAGTCCCATTACCGCAGCATTGCTACCATGGAAGGCATTACGGAGCGCAATGACGTCATAGTTCCCTGTATACAGACGGGCCATAGTCAGCGCCACATCATTGGCCTCCCCTCCGTAGTTGAGGAAATAGCAGACACTCAAGCCGCCCGGCATCTTGTCCGCGAGCATCTTCCCGTACTCGGCGATGGTTGGGTGAAGGTAGATTGTCGAGGCATGCTGCAATATTTCCAGCTGCTCACGGGCTTTTTG
>CAYFSE010000238.1:0-8005 GCA_964345725.1 uncultured Dehalococcoidales bacterium | reverse complement strand
ACGTCCCCCTCGGTTATTGAGAATATAGTGAGCGTCGCAGAAGTTGACGGGTTGTCACTACAGCCAATCAAAGTCGAGGTTATTAGGATAGTCAGGGCAAATATTAAGATCAGTTTCCTGCGCATTTTCGGCCTCCCTCCAAGCGAAATCGTCGACAATTGAAACTTTCGTGATACGTTTTCCATCATCGGTAAAGCTCACGCGTTCACCATCTACTCCAGATGTTACAGTGGCGAATGATTTCTGCATATCAGTATGAATATGATTGTTTTGTAGTATATTGATGTGCCCGATTATCATACCTGTACTACAAACAGCCCAAGGTGGCCGCGTGAACGGAAAATGTTGAGTAAATACCAATGAACGTGTAAACCTAGCAGTGACCTCTTCTGTATCTTCCTCTACATACAAAGTTTCGTTTGACATGCGGCTGATTGTTGACTAAAATAATCAACTTTGTGGATAATAGCACGGGCTCGTGAATCAGTCAAGTTTTTGAAACACTACGCCACTCATCTTGACTTTTCTTCACTATTACTACGATGAATTCACCGGTATAGAATGGGAACTGGATGGTGGATCGGCGCCAAGGAATCAAACTACCGCATTAAGATATATGACACCAATGGTATAATCTGTATGTCAATAGCCTTCTGTTTTTGGAGCGAAAAGTGCGCCAGCGCAGCAGAAGCAGCCCTTCTCGTAGCATTAAGCCGAATATGACCATGGCAGAGGACAGAGCCAACGAGACTGCAGCCATGCGCGAATTCCGGCAGAGGTACCGCAAATCTGCCGTCATCTTCGAGGAAGGAAGCAGCGGCAGCGAAATGTATCTCATCCATAGCGGTAGGGTGCTGCTCTCCGTTCGGCAGAGTGAAACTCAACAGGTCGCGCTGGTTGTTCTGAGTCCAGGTGATTTTTTCGGTGAGATGGCTCTGGTGGATGACTCCCCACGGTCAACCACTGCCTCGGCTGTTGAGGATGACACCGTGCTAATTGTCATGGATAGGGCTAGATTCCTGTTTATGGTGCGACAACAGCCAGAATTCGCCCTTAGTCTCATGCACACCTTGTGTCAGAGACTACGGGACATGGACAAACGATTACCTCCTCAAGGAGGCTCACCGTGAAAGAGGAGGCACTTAACCCCCATGTGCAGACCGAAGCTGAAGTGCAACCGGAGCCATCCAAAGCGATTGAGCTGGCGCCGGGAATGTACCAGCTCCGCGGCGAAAAACCCGGAAGTCATGTCTATCTTATCAAGGGCGATACTAAGAATGTTCTTATTGATACCGGAGTTGCCGGCAAATTCCCCGTTTTGAAGCATCGGCTTACTGAACTAGGTCTGCATGTGAAGGACGTGAATCTGGTCATATTAACACATGAGCATTACGACCATGTTGGCGCTGCCGCCTTCTTCCACCGGACTGCTGTAGTGGCAGCGCACCGGTTGGCAGCCAACAAGCTGGAGTTGCAGGATGAATTTGTCACCTTCAGAAAGTACAGGGACCAACCCAGCAGACCCTTCTGGGTAGATGTCTGGCTGGAGGATGGTTCCATAATTGACCTTGGAAACTACGAGCTTGAGGTAGTACATACGCCTGGGCATACCTCGGGTTGTATCTGTCTGTATGAGCCAAGAGCCCGATTGCTGTTCACCGGTGATACAGTATTTACTGGAGGCACTCTGTCCGAGATAGCCGTCGGCGGCAACGTCAGCGACTATGTGAATTCGATCCGGCGCTTGAGTAATCTGAAGATTAAGAAGCTCTACCCCGGTTATGGCGCAGTATCCAGTACACCTGATGAAGACTTGCCCAAAGCCATAGTGTATGCCCAGACAATGCTTGATGACTGCAAGACTTTCTTTGAAGCTTTCATCAAGACCAGGAAATTGCAGGACAAGCTGGGCTCGGGATTCGGCTACTGGACAGAGTCCCGAGACGAGGAGAAATAGCCGCTTTCTTGTTCCCAAAACAATCCGCGGCCCACGCATGGCGGCATGTCTCTGCTACAGGATAAGCCTATCTCCCTCGTGCGCAATAGCAATAGATATCTCCAACAGTCTGGCTACCTGTCTCACTTCTCGCTCTATCTGGCGTTCATGCTGGGGGCTCAGGTGAATTGCAACCACCTTAGGCAGATAGCCCTTTATTCGACGGAACTCAACCAACTCTTCCCTGAGCATCTCGGGGCAAAGGTGACCTGCCTCCTCTGCTGCATTGGCGAGACTATTGGGCCAAGTCAAATCAGTTATCAGCAACTGTGGAGATGTAGTGCCCCACACGCAGGAAAGCCCAGGACCGGTATCGCCTGTATAGAACAAAGCCTTTCCATCTCCAGAAGTTATATCAAAGCCCACGCCATCAAGAGTATGTGGCATAGCCACCACCATGACCTCATAGCCTTCTATCTTTTGCCGCTCGAGAAGCTCCAGCGGGACCAATCGAAGCGCTGCCTTTCGCAAGTATGAAGCCTCGCTGGTGAATTTGGGGTAGACTACGCCATCAATTAGGTGTGAGGAGAGGATTTCGAGAGTCTTCGGAGTGGCAACGACGTTTGTAATACGGTCGGAATTGTTGAAGGCAAAAGCGGGTACCGACCTGATATGGTCGTAATGGCCGTGGGAGAGCAATATCGTCGTTATCTTCTTCTGCTCGGGGAACGTCAGCTCTGAAACCAGGCTCCCGGCATCTACAGCCAGGACATCATCAATGAGGAAAGACACGAGCCTAGTGTTTTTTGACTCCGCATTATGTGTCCCCAGGAATCTTATTATCATTGAAATCACCTCGTCGCTATATAATTTGTCAGTCTTTAGGAAATCCGGGTTGTTCGCTGAATTTCTGTAGATATAGGTGTCCCCGTATTTTACATGATACGGGTGATTCACCTCAATGGCTACTTCATCGGTGACCTGGCGCATATATGAGTGAGATACTGTGGAAGATGTGTTCATCTTGGCACCGGTCTATCCTGCGCTTTGGTCTCTCCGACTGAAGGAACCCCTTAGCGTACCTCTAGGACCAAGCGGTCTCCATTTGTTCCCTTCAAGTGAGCCTCATGATAAGGAACAGTAGATTGGTCTGCGCCATCCACACAATGCTGGCGATTGTGTGATCATGGCGCTGTTCTTCCGATGCGTTGGCCAAGCAGCAAAGAATGCAGACAGGTTCCAGAAAAGGATGCTGTGTAAAATGCCAAGACTACCGCCGGGATTCTATATACGAGTCTGGGGTTTGCATTACAGTCAATCTATGGAGATAGCGTGAGCAACGTAACACCGATACCTTTTAGATTCAAGGTGTCACCAGGTGTTGCGTCGAAACGTATTATAGCGGTACATTGCTGGGCACCATCCCAACGTTTCTGTTACGTGCCGTCATTTGATATGATAACGGGAGGCGATCATGCGACACTATTGCTGGATCATGGTGGCGTTGGTAGCTTGCAGCCCAAAACATCAGAGTAGTAGACGTCTCCAAGATGAAAAGGCCGGGGTACCAACGTAAGAGGAACTGTGTGTCAGCACATAGGTATGACTTAATTGTTATCGGCTCTGGCCCAGCGGGTGAGAAGGGCGCCGCTCAAGCAGCATATTTTGGCAAGAAGGTCGCCATGGTGGAGAGGGACAACCATCTGGGAGGTGCTGCTGCTAGCACCACGATCCCAAGCAAGGCTCTTCGAGAAACTGCGCTGGCACTATCTGGGATACGCTCGCGCCGACTTTATGGGGTTGACTTGTCGCTAAGACGTCAGGCTACGATCCGAGACTTTCTCCACCACGAAGAGGCAATGAAAGATGGCGAACGCAGGCGCGTGGCAGACAACATGCTCCGTCATAATGTGGACATCTTTAAGGGCATCGGTTCGTTTGAAGATCGGCACACAGTAAAAGTGGCCTCACGCAATAAGAAGCCTAGATTCCTAGAAGGAGAAGTAATCCTTATTGCAGCAGGGTCATCTCCACGCTGGCCGGAGAATTTCCCCAGAGACTGTCATATCTACGATTCGGACACCATATTACGGATTCAGGATTTACCAACAAACATGATAATAGTTGGCGGTGGCGTTGTTGGCTGCGAATACTCCTGCGTCTTCGCCGTGCTAGGCATAAAGGTCTTCTTGCTCCAAAGTCGAGATATTTTACTACCTTTTCTAGACCGGGATATCTCGTTGGCACTCCAGAATAGTATGTTGAGGATGGGTATAACCATTAAGATGCCCGTGACCGTCAGGCGATGCACAGTAAGAACGAAAGGTGTAGTAATTGAGCTTGATTCGGGTGAAGTCATCAAGGCAGACATGGTTATGTTAGCGACAGGTCGTACTAGCAACACAACAGAGTTAAATCTCGAGCATGCTGGTATTACAATTGGTAGGCATGGTTTCCTTGTTGTGAACGATAACTACCAAGTAGTGCACCCTGAGACTTATGAACCCGTACCAGGCATCTATGCCGCTGGCGACGTAATAGGTCCGCCTGCGCTAGCCTCGACTTCTATGGAGCAGGCTCGTTTTGCTATTATCAAGGCTTTTGATCTGGAACCATATAAGAAGCACGTGGCTCCGGTTTTACCATATGGAGTCTATACCATTCCCGAGTGCTCCGGAGTAGGCAAAACTGAGGAACAGTGCGTAAGCGAGGGCATCGATTATGTAGTAGGTAAGGCCAGCTACAACCAGAATGCACGGGGCATGATAACGGGCGACCAGGATGGCTTTCTAAAACTGCTATTCAAATCCAACGACGATCTGAGCATTCCTATGGAACTACTAGGAGTGCACGTAATCGGCGAGACTGCAACTGAATTAATCCATACCGGACTTTCCGCTTTGATGATGGGCGCATCTAGTGACCTGTTTATCAATACCTGTTTCAACTACCCGACACTAACTGAATTATATAAGTACGCAACGTATGATGCGATGGGCAGGCGAGCAAAGCGCTTGAACCCGGACTAGACAATACTTTTTGACCGAGGTGAGAACAAAGGACTACTGAGTAGGCGAACACGGCGCAAGACAGGTGTTATAATAGTCTCTATAACACATTAAGAAATAGGAGGTATACTACTATGGAAACACTAGGGCCGGAAGAACTGAAGAAAATTCCTCTCTTTCAGAATTTAGATAGTAACGAAGTGGCAGAGGTACTAAAACTCTCGGAAAGACAAGATTATGCGAAGGATGATTTTGTATTCCAGCAGGAGGACGAAGCAAAGAGACTATTCATTGTAGAGAAGGGTTTAGTCGCAATGGTTATACAGCTAAAGCCGGGTACTGTGCGAGTGATAGCCACAGAGTCTAGGGGAGGTGCTTTCGGCTGGGCTGCTCTACTGCCTTCACAACGTCACACGACTTCGGCAAAGTGTCAGGAACCGTCTCGGCTGCTTGTGTTGGATGGAACAAAGGTTCGGAAGCTTTGCTACGAAAACCCTAGTTTGGGTGTAAAAGTTATGGAAGGACTGGCTCAGTTTATAGCGAATCGGATTTACTCGACGAATCTTAGAATGCTAGATGCCATGTGGATGTAGTCGGCGTCCTGAATTAACCCCTAACCCTCCGTTGCCTGTGTAGTTAGACACCGGAAATTGCATTGTCGTGTCGCAACAACGCAGAATCTTTGCCGTTCAGCGTGCGTATTCAACGTGGTGCGGTGAGAATAGAGCATTCCGGCTGTGTGATGAGACGACAGAACAGGGCGATGCGACTTGTTGAACAACATACGCGGTTGTGCAATCCCACCACCAAGTGTTCGACAGTCTTGAGGCAACCCTCTGACTTCTAGTAGGTGACAGTCACCCCTCCCGCCTCGAGCTCCCGTATGTGTTCGTCGATGGACTGCTGACTCAACGGATTCTCTTGGAGATAGACTTCGTCATCTTCTGAAAGTCCTTCGTTGTCCACCAGAGGCGAGATATCGCTTATCTGGTTAGCCCCAAGCGCGATCCGTGCCAGGCTGGTGAGGTCGGCCAAAGGCGACATATCACGTATCTGGTCGATGCCAAGGTTGAGCCCTGTCAGGCTGGTACCCGCCCATTAGCCGTCACCTCCCTACCAGGAGTCGCACCCATTGTTTATTATCCCATAATTCTGGCACATGAGCAGGAGATCTATGTTCAAAAGCTGGCTGGGAGAAACGATGTTCCACCTGTCATTGCCAACGGCCACATTGACACCTATTTGAGTTATGATGCCCCCTATGTTGCTCCAAACCCGTGATGGTTTTCATAAGAGACTGTCCACCATTCCCATTCGTCGTATTATTTCTGAAGTGTCGTAGGTCTCTTCACGTCTCATTCTGACTCTGAGATATAGAAACCTGGTCAAGACAGCGTGGCTGAAAGCACACCTGACACCTTTACGGCCAGAAACCGTCTACGACCTGCGTAAGCTCTATGAAAAGGATTAACTCCTGATCCGTCCCCATCCGCACAGACAAAACGGGTTATCCGTCCATCCAAGATTACTGGGCGAAATAGGGGCGGAGAGTATGTCTAACGTACGGTTTTCGACCGTGCGGAACGACTATCTGACGGTAGATGAGACGGTGGATTGGAGACCGGTACTAGGTTTTGCCATGGGCCAGGGAAGAGGCCAACACACGGCGTGTCTGGAAACCCGCCCCAATCAGGAGCTGCCCAATAAGCTTGGCTTATTCCACAGGGGCGAAATTAGCGATAATAGTGTAGTCGAGGTTCATATTGATGATGGTCGTGGCCTGATCGACACTGTTGAGGGCCTGCACCTTGCCGGTCCAGTTGACAAACCGGTAGCCGGGATCTGGAAGCGCACTCAGGACGACGGCCTGCCCATCATGATACCAAAACATGCCTTCTCCAGGGATGGGTACGGAACCGCCCTCTGTGCTGCTGATAGTCAGGCGCCACTCCGTTGCAGGGGCTGTGCAAGAAGGCTTGAAACCGAAACCTGTAGATACTACGAGTGCGATTAGAGCGACTAACATCAGTTTCCTTGTCATTTTCCCTCCTCGGTAGCCTTTGCTCCGCCTTCGATGGAAGGGCCCTCGATAGCTGCGATTTCCACTACCAACTCCCGACCCGGCAACTTCGCCACGTCCATCCACAGAGCAAAAGCCCAGTCTTTCGAACTTCAACCGGATTTGGAGTTACTGCACCAGACTCTGCTGAGCGTCCCGGCTGACGACTAGCTCTCATAGAATACCACTTTTATCAAAAAGCAGTCAATACCTCGGATTTCAGGAACGCCCAATCAACCGGCTCTACTACGAACTAGGGACTATGACCGCAGGATAGTGCAATAGCGAGCGCCACCACCGAATGCAAAGGGCAAGAAAACCGCCGCCGTCACAGCCAGTATCCTCTTCGTAGCAGGGCACGTAAACCGTCTTCTGATAGCTGACATCAGTTGGATCGGTATTCGTCCAGCCATCCTGCGGAATCTCGGTAATGGTATACCACTTCTCGGCGAGCTCCCAGATGGCTACGCAGTAGTCACAGGAACAACAACACTTGCTGCCACCCCCCGGTGATTGCTGAGTTGGAATACCCACTATCATTGGTGATAGTGAATTCCCAGCCTGAAAGGTGTGGTCCGCCCCAATCCTTCTAGCCATTGCCATCTTTGTCCTCGTGTTTACATAGCTTAAGACAGCCGGTGCACTCTGTCTGGCCAAAATAGTGGCTGGGACCGTCATCGCATACAGGAAGACTCTCTGGCACGTGCCGGTGAGGTACTCCAGTTGGCATACTGCCCTACTGTGGCGGTGCCCGACGCCTAGCAAATCCAGGTCTCAGTGAGGTTGGGGAAACCGACGTTACCGGTGTCATTACTCACGTAGGTCGGCTTCACGCCGGATACAGAGTCAGTTACGTCAATACTGCTCCCCGGCACGTTACCGCGTACTTCCGGAGTACGGCGACGCCGGAAATGTGGGAATTCGCGGTAGCGGCAATGCCCGGTTTGAGGGGGAATCTGCTCGGGGGGGCATTAGCGTGAGTTGTTACGCCGGCTTGGTAGC
>CAYFSE010000237.1:0-3112 GCA_964345725.1 uncultured Dehalococcoidales bacterium | reverse complement strand
AATTGATGAGCCATCAAAGCCCATCCCTTCCTGCAAAGTGGTCTCCAGTTGGTCTACTCCGATGGAAAGGTTTTTGAGGAAACCCAGAATATCGGTGAACCACAAGGAGACAAATCTTACATCGAGCTCCTTTGCCGTCTTGAGAACATACTGTTTTGCTTCCTCTCTGCTTTTCTTATCCGTCACGATTTTCCTCTTTGTACCGCACATTATATCAAGCATACCCAATCTGTTTACATGTTATGCTGTTCACTCTCCGTCGTTGTCTTAGACAGCATCACCACCTTCCTCCTTGGTTCTGACGCAAACCGTAGTGCCGACTGGTAGGGGACTGCGCCTCCGGTCAGCCTTCTCGCCGGCTCTTCCTGCTGTAGTAACAGCGTTCGCTGCCCTGGCAATACCTCAGTCGCAGATGAATACTCCAACCAAAACGTTGGGCAGCAGCTCTACCCCGTATCGCCAACTTGTCACTGCATTCACGGCTCAGCCAATACCATTATCGAGACTGTACGAAATATGGTACACAAATTCAGCGACGTACGACTCTGTGGGAAGCCAGTCCACCAAATTGCGGATGGCCCTTCGGACATGATGCGGTTCAACCACTCAAACTCAAACCACTTTCACTGCTGTTCCATATGCTACCATTTCGGCAGCTCCGGACATCACCATCGAGGTCACAAATCTAGTACCGATTATGGCATTGGCCCCCATTTTCTCGGCTTGCTCCATCATCCTCTGCATTGCCTCTTCCCGAGCCTGTGCCAGCATTACGGTGTATTCTCTAACTTCACCACCGACAATGTTGCGCAAGCCAGCCATAATATCACGGCCCATATGCCTGGCCCTGATTGTGCTGCCTCTGACCAAACCTAGGGTTTCTGTTATTCTTTTGCCCTCTATGTGCTCCGTGGTGACAACAATCATTTCTCTACCTCCTTGAATTTCTCCTTCTCTTCCCTGGATATTCGATATCTTTCCCAACCCAGCGATGCCAAGAGTATGATAAGCCCGCCAGCTATGGCGGCTATAGCAATCTTAACCGGCAGCGGTAGCTCCAGGAAAGCCAGACGGAAGAACCAGTAGACGCCCCAGCCTATCAAAATGCCTAGACCGACTGCCAGCAAAATACCGCCGATTTTCCTCAAGCTATTCCTCCCTGAATCGATTAGTAATAGGCAGTCTCCTATCCCGACCGAAGTCTCTGGGGGTGATCTTTATGCCGGGAGCACTCTGACGACGTTTATATTCACTTTTATCCACCAGCCGAACAACCTTTATGACTGTATCACGGTCAAAACCCTTGGCTACAATTTGGTCAATTGCGAGGTCGTCCTCAACATAAGCCTTTAGGATGGGGTCCAGTATGTCATACGGTGGCAGGGCATCAATATCTTGTTGGTTTGGCCTCAGTTCAGCCGATGGTGCCTTAGTGATAACACCAGCCGGTATTGTTTCTTCTTTTCCTTGTTGATTTCTGTACTGCGCTAACTTGTAGACCATTGTCTTAGGCACATCTTTGAGAGGGATAAATCCTCCAGCCATATCTCCGTAGATGGTCGTGTAGCCCGTCGCTGTCTCACTTTTGTTGCTGCAAGCAAGCACGAGCCAACCGAATTTATTGGACAGGGCAAAAAGGATGTTTCCCCGAATCCTCGCTTGAATGTTTTCCTCGGTGGTATCAGGTTGGGCATTTTGGAAAGGCTCAGCCAGTGTTTCCAGATAAGAGCTAAACGCAATTTCAATAGGTATCACCTTGAATTCTATGCCTAGGTTCTTTGCCAAAGCTTCAGCGTCTGACTTGCTGCCAGCCGACGAGTAACGAGAAGGCATGGAGACGCCTACAACATTTTCAGGCCCCAGAGCATCCGTGGCTATGGCAGCTACGAGGCTTGAGTCAACTCCCCCAGATAAACCGATGACTACTTTCTCAAATCCATTCTTGCGCACATAGTCTCCGATGCCGAGGACCAGAGCTCGGTAAATCTCATCAAGTTCATCTAATCTTTCAGCTTGTCTCGGTGATAAATGAGGCCTGGCAATTGCCGAACACTCACTCGCGACCTCTATCTTGGTAATCTCTCGTAGTTTCTCCTTGACCCATGTCGTTTCTTTCCTCCGTCGAGGATCATGTAACTGAGAGCGGAATACCGATTCCACATCCAAATCAACCAGGACCAAATCTTCCTCAAACTGCTTCCCTCTAGCAATGACTTCTCCTTTTTCATTGATCACCAGACTGTTGCCATCAAATACAAGCTCATCTTGCCCGCCAATCAAGTTATTATGGACAACAATAGCCATACTGTCTGATGCTCTGGTGGCAAGCATCCTCTCTCGAAAGAGGCCTTTTCCGGCGTGATATGGAGAAGCGCTTATATTAACCAGCACCTTTGCTCCGGCATACGCCTGTACGAGCGCTGGCCCGGCTTCATACCACATGTCTTCACAGATAGTTATGCCAATGCCAATCCCGTAAACGATAAAGACGGGACAGCCCACCCCTGCCTGAAAATACCTGTTTTCGTCAAACACACCGTAGTTCGGCAAATAGAATTTGTGGTATACGCCCACCAATTCTTTGTTGTAGAGCATCGCGGCAGCATTGTATGTATCGCCATCGCTGTCAACAAAGCCCACTACTATCGCTATGTCAGAGCTGTACTCTGTTATTTTGGTAAGACATTCTTTGTTTTGCCTGATGAATTGTGGTTTGAGCAGCAAATCTTCAGGCGGGTAACCGGTTACTGCCAGTTCAGGGAAAGTGAGCAGGTCGACGCCCACCGCCTTGGCCTGCTCAACGAACTGCATTATTCTTTTGGTATTACCAGTGAGGTCGCCGACGGTAGAATTAATCTGAGCTATACCGACCCTGATGTTATGCAATTCGCCTCCTTCTGACAACGAATCATAGTATACCAGACATTAGTAACCACCTTCCCTAGTCTTCTAGAGGCTAATGGCAAGATAGCCCACCGCTTATTCAAATGCCCTTGGCGTGCTCGACGGCGTTCAGGAAAATGCGGAAGCCATCCCCATGACCTCGTCGGGCCTGCGTGGTCCGCCTTGGATGTTGGGTCCAGCGGATGAATCGCTCTGGATGGGGCATCAG
>CAYFSE010000236.1:0-2611 GCA_964345725.1 uncultured Dehalococcoidales bacterium | reverse complement strand
ATGATTATCGCAGCAAAAGACCTACTCGACCAAAATCCAAATCCCAGTCGAGAAGAGGTAAAAAAAGGAATTTCAGGGAATCTTTGCCGGTGTACTGGATATCAGAAAATTGTAGATTCAGTAATCGAGGTAGCTAAGCAGATGGGTGGAAAAGTTCTTAAAGAGAAGAGAGGGATCTAATGAGACGGAGAGTCGTTGGGAAAAGGGTCAAACGCTATGATGGGATAGGCCATGTGACGGGAGAATCCAAGTTCGTGGATGATGTCATCGTTCCAGGTACTCTTACTATCAAGGTGCTGAGAAGCCCAGTACACAAGGGGACGATAAAGAACCTTGATACTAGAGCTGCTGAAGCAAGTCCTGGTGTCGCAGGCGTTATAACGGCCGCTGATGTGCCTTATAATGCATATGGTGTGATCCCAGACCAGCCAGTGTTGGCGGCAAAATCAGTTCGCTTCAAAGGAGAGCCAATTGCTGCTGTAGCTGCGACCGATGAAGATACAGCCTTGGATGGGATAAACAGGATAAGACTTGGTATCGATGAAGAGGAACCTGTTTTTGACCCATTGAAAGCCATGAAACCCGGGGCACCCAAAGTCCGCCCCGAGGGCAACCTATTCATATTCGATGGCCGTCCATATCGTCAAGTTGTCTTTGGTGACATTGACGAGGGATTCCAAAAAGCTGACATAGTTGTCGAAACGGAATACTTCCACCCGGCTCAGGAACACGCACAAATTGAACCGATGGTCTCGTTGGCTGTGCCAGACCCATCTGGCAGACTGACTGTGTATACTGTCGGGCAGGCCCCATACTGGAACCTTGGGATGCTCTGCAATATTTTGAAAATGGATCCGAGAGACGTTCGTTATAAGCAATGGGCAGGCAGAACCCGAAACAACTGGCCGGTTAATTCAAGTAGTGGCCGCGTCAAAATGGTAGGGGGAACCGTTGGTGGTGCTTTCGGAGGTAAGACAGATATGCACGCCGATCATATACCGGCAGTAATGGCGTTGAAGACTGGCAGACCTTGTAAATGGCGTTGGACAAGGGAAGAAGACCTGCAATACTCTACTTATCGTGGTCCGTGGATAATTAGTATTAAGGATGGGGTGAAGAAAGATGGACATATTGTGGCTAGGAAAATAAAGGCAATCAGGGAAGCAGGTGCATACAGTTCTTTAAACCCGTACGTGACTGATAAATATTGCTTCTTAGCTACTGGTTGCTATTTCATCCCGAACGTCTATGTGCAGGGTTACTGCGTGTTTACGAACAAACCCCCGGCTAGTTCTATGCGGGGTTTCGGAATTACCCCATCTTCGGTCACCACTGAACTACAGATGGACAAAATCGCTGAGGCAATCGGTATGGATCCATGGGAGATCAGATTTATCAATGCCTATCGCAAAGGTGATCAGACCCCTGGAAGACGAGTGATTAACAGTGTAGCCCTGATCGAGGTTATGCAGGTATTAGCTGAAAAGGCCGGAGTGAAATTGCCAGATAGACTCAAAGCCATGACTTCTTCCGAAAGGAGAAAGCAAGAATGAAGAAGCGAGGAATTGGCTTAGCTACAGGGCTGTACCCTACGGCTATGGCCACTGGGGGAGATCCAGGGCAAGCTATCGTCGAGATTAAACCCGACGGCTCCGTATTGTTGCTTATAGGTACAAGTGAAATTGGCCAAGGGAGCTCAACCGTATTGACACAGTTAGCCGCCGAGGTGCTAGGGGTTGATTACGAGAGCGTTAGGGTAGTTAACAACGATACCGATATCTGTCCCGTCAGCTGGGGCAGCCTTGCCAGTCGAGTTACATATATGGACGGGAAAGCCGTTGTCGCAGCCGCTGAGGAGGCAAGATCTATCCTATTTGAAGTGGCGGCTGAAATGATAGAGGCAAATCCGGAAGACCTGGAAGCTGTAGATAGTACGATACGTGTTAAAGGATCACCAGGGATTTTCAAGACGATTGAAGAAGTCGCAAGGAGCGCCACTTTTGACATGCGTAAATTGATAGTGGGCCGCGGTGTCTATATGCGTGACCGTGTCAGGCCGGATCCCGAAACAGGTGCGATGGATTCAATCGCCACTCTTGCATGGACGGCGATTCTGGCCGAAGTCGAAGTAGACACTGAAACGGGTGAGGTGTCGGTGCTGAAAATGACCTGCGCTTATGACGCAGGCACAGTCATCAATCCGATGCTGAGCGAGGGACAAATTGAGGGTGGCACTGCCATGGCCATTGGGGCAGCCTTGATGGAACAGTTGTATCCGGCCTATCCATACACAGACCTGAAACCCGATAACTTAGGAGATTATGTGATTCCCACAGCCGTCGACGTTCCGGAAATAGAATCTGTGTTTTATGAATGCATATGCACTCATGGACCTTTTGGCGCCAAGGGATTTGGAGAAATGACACCCAACGTTCCGCCCGCGGCCATTCTCAACGCCATTCACGATGCCGTTGGGATCCGGATTACGGAGCTGCCTGCGTCCCCCGAAAAAATCCTCCGAGCACTTGAAGAGAAGGAAACATCCTAAGCAAAAAAAGCTAGGCTCAAAGCTTACCTAATCTCTTCGCCAACCCATATATTGTGGCCCCTG
>CAYFSE010000235.1:0-2242 GCA_964345725.1 uncultured Dehalococcoidales bacterium | reverse complement strand
CTCCACATCCACTCAGCTTCCGCTCTGCCCGATTCTCAGCTTCAGCTCAGCAGGCGTTCCAAACCCATATTACCAGATCCAGAAATCGAGTCAATCTTCTTTTTCCACATCAATCTTGGAATAGTACCAGGGTTTCGAGTGCTAACTGAAATAACGAAATTCGGCGACCTTCCGTTCCTACCATATTTCAACCACAAATAATCACAGATGCCCAGAAGCGTCGGGCAGTATCAAGACTGGGTGGCATGGAATTCAGAGGGCTGATTATTTGCGTCTGCATTATTGTATTAAACGGACTGAGCCTGGATGCTCTCTTCATCTTGTATTACGAAGGAATGCCAGAATGGCCCGCCACTTGTGGCGGGGATGAATGGCATCCTTGAAATTCCCCTCCCCTAGTGGAAGGGGTTAGGGGAGGGGCATAGACCGGGCCCATCTTCACCCCCCGCCTCAATCCTCCCCCATCAAGGGGGAGGAGATAGTCTTCAAAGCAACTAAGGATGCCCCGCGGCTTGCCGCGGGGAGTTTCACTTGTATTAAACGGTTGGGTCTGAACAAAAAAGTGGTCTCCATGGTTACCGATCCGCTCTTACTTCAACTTGGGTTTGGGGAAACCCTTAATGGCTACAACAGTCTTGTCAGCATCTTGCCATTTTGGGCGCGTAAATCCGAGATTCGCTGTGTAGAGCACTCCATCCCGAAGGACGAGGCTGGTGTTATCATCTAGCGGAGCGTTAAACTTGTTGGCGATGATCATCCGAGGAGGAAGGCCAAACGGGTGCGCAATGGGGGCAATGACACTGATTTCGTTCCGAATAATATCGGAAACATAGATGAAACCCTCGCCGTCAATCTCAATGCCATCTATGGGACCCAGCTGCTGCGAGAAGAGAACTGCCTTACCTGCGCTCCCGTCCTCTTTGATGGGGATGCGGACGACGTACCCGTCACCGGTGGTGCCGGCATAGATGTTTTTCTGCTCTTTATCAAGAACGAGGACATTAGCGCCCACCGGGCTTGGTCCTGACCAGTTCAGCAGCCTGTCGTTTGACCACATGGTGACCTTACCATCCGGCGTTATCTTCCAGATACCAGCGTAGGTGAGGTCAGTGAGGTAAATGTTTCCCGCATTGTCGATATCGACATCGTCCGGCAAACAGAAGGGCCAACCTTCGGCCCTCGTTGCCACCGGTGTAACCTCGCGGGTATTTGCATCGATTTTGTAAACACCACTTCTGGTAACCCTAACATCATGGCAAGCAGGATGGTGCTTATGAAACAGATCAGCTCCAGTTTCAATGTACTTGGAAAACTGGAGATAGGCGATGTAAATGTTGTCTTCAGCATCTACATCCATTCCCATGAGTTGGCCTTGACCGCTCTCTTCCTTAGAAGGTACCCATGCAATGTGTGTGAACTTCCCATCGTTCTCCAACCTCACCACCTGACCGGTGTGGAATAGGGAGGTATAGAGGTTGCTTTTGGAGTCGACACAGAGCCCCTCTGGCGTATCTGGTAGCTTTGTATAGACCCATGCTTTGAACTCCTCAGCACCTGCTACGGCATTGTCAATCGCAGCTACACCAAAAGTGAAGGTGCTTAAGGCTATCATCGCCATTATTTTCGATTTAGACATGATTTCCCTCCTTTTCGTAGGAAATTGGCAGCCCATTGGATTCAGCCTCTTGTCACGATTGGTTTGTCTTCATACAGGACTACATAGTGGAAGCCTCCAAGCAGGTGCAAAGCCCCTTGGAGGCTGGCGTATGGGCACCTTCTGGAACCCTCTTGTCATGGCTTAATCCAGAGGACCTATATTCTCGTTGATCAGTGGTTATTGGATCTCAAGGAAGGCAGGATACTGGGTAAGAGCTCTGGTTTACAATAGGAACCGTAGCATGGAGGTGAGTGGTCAGCACCACAGGGTGAGATGTCCTAACTCTAGAAGAATTACAGTGGTCAGTGATCGAGGCGGATTCCTACCCCCCTCAATATAGTCTATACCCTCGGAATAGGATGTCAAGAAGAAATGGGTGATATCCTCAGGCCATTGATTTTCTATGAGGCCCCTTATGTCAAGCCCCTTTTTTCGTCATTGGCTATTCATCAACTCAATCTCTCCTTTTTGTGGTTAATCGAGCTAGCGGCTTCCTTGAGACGTCGGGCTTCTATTTGCCTCGAACAATCTTCTATCCGTGCTGGTCTCTTTTTGCCAGACACCTAATGCTGTAATTCGCCCAAG
>CAYFSE010000234.1:0-7296 GCA_964345725.1 uncultured Dehalococcoidales bacterium | reverse complement strand
GGGAAGACAGTTTCGTCAACTACTTTGACTTGCGCAAACCCCGCTGCCTTGATAGCTTCAAGATAGTCGCTTTTCTTGCTGGCTCCGGCAATACAACCCACGTAAGCTTCAGCAGAGTTCAGTATTTCTCGCGGCAGGTCACCCAGTAGCACGATATCCGAGACCATCAATCTACCGCCAGGCTTTAGGACTCTGAAAGCTTCTCTGAACACTTTGGGCTTATCCTGAGATAGGTTAATGACGCAGTTTGAGATAATCACATCTACGGAATTATCTGCCACTGGTAGATTCTCGATTTCTCCCAATCGGAACTCTACATTCTCATAGTTTCCCTTGCGGATGTTCTCGCGGGCCTTATCTAACATCTCCGGAGTCATATCGACACCGATAACCTTGCCTCGGGGCCCGACCCGTGAAGCTGCCAGAAAGCAGTCAAATCCGGCCCCGGAACCCAAATCCAGGACCACCTCTCCTCCTTTCAAAGAAGCCAGGGCTACGGGGTTACCGCAGCCTAATCCTAGGTTGGCACCTTCAGGAACTGAGTTCAAATCCGTGTCGCTGTAACCAATCGTCTTGCTAACATCCTGGGCTGTAGTCACGTTGGTTGCACTGCAACAATCAGATGCCTTATCGGTCGCCGAAGCGCCGGTACTACAGCAGAATCCACTTTGTTTGGCGACATTTGCATATCGCTTCCTAACCGTCTTAGTTATTTCTTCTTTTCTCATTTTTTTCCCTCCTACAGGACTTTGACCATTGAAATGCTCGACTACTTAGATACTTCGCCAAATATGGGGCCCAGCATTTGCCTAACCAAGCCAGACAAGTCGTCAACCTTGACAAGTGCCAGGCAAGCCATTCCACCATCATGTCCACAACTTACCACCGCCAATTTGTCGCCTGCCTTGATACTCGCCTTCTCCCTTAGCTCCTTAGGCAAAACCATCTGGCCCCGTTCATCTACGCTGACAACAAACTCAACCCGGCAGCAGGTCTGGCCTTTCTCTGAAGAAGCACAACAGTTCACATGACACCTCCAAATATTCTGATGATTCTGATTATACTGACAATACAAATTTTTGTCAAGTGGGATACTGAGGAAATGATTGAGCTTGAACATAACAGGTGCATTATTGTAGAGGCCATTGCTGCTTTGTCAGCGGATAACCTTACTTGTAAGCTCCCCATGCTGTACGATAGGCGGCAAAAATTAAAGAAAGACAGGACGACTGTTAAAGTCGTCCTGCCTGCTTAGTTTCTTGGTGGCGGCATTTGGATTTGAACCAGCGATCTCCCCGTTACGAACTGCGTCAGCTTCAACCGCTGGTACCCTTATTGAACAAAGCGATATGTTGTTGCGGTACAGTTAACAAAACAAGTGATTGTGCAGTCTTGAGCCTGGTTGCACTCTATGCTTCATCCGATAGCGTTCACCCCGGTCATCCCGCGGTGATGCATTCCCAACAAGAGTTGGATTCATTCTGGGATTTCTTGAAAATCTCCAGCCACCTAAGACTTGTTCGACGCGACGCTCCTCATGCTTAATAACCTTTGGGTTCCACGTTCAAAGCCCCAACTGTATCTAATCGCTTTGCTTGGGCAATTATCAACGCACGTACCACATAGGATACACTCGTCGTTTTTCACTGAATCGGATTGAATCATATCTCCTACAGACAGACTCATGGGGCAGTTAGCCAGGCAAGTGCGGCATTGTTTACATTTATCCTTGGCACCTTCGAGATGAAGTGAGGGCCAGCGGAAGAAGCTCTTTACCTTGGTGCTGATGGTATTAAGAACGCCCCACGGGCAAAAGTAGTGGCAAAATCCTCTCCGGCCGATTAGGAAAGTAGGTAGGAGAATAATAAATACTATCACGCCCCAGAAGATCCACCCCTGGGCTCTGTCAATGGAGACACCTGACTCGGTATTGTATAGCAGGTTTATTGTTTTGTACCCGCCGGCGGCAATGGCAAAATATGCAATGGCTCCTACCCAAGCTATAGCAAGGACATACTTCAACCATTTTAGGTGTCTTATATTGGCTAGGTTTTTAGGAGCCATCCGGTCTTTGGTTTCCTGGTATGCGCCGAGAGGACAAAGCCAGCCACAGCCAGCTCTACCAAAGAATAATGCCAAAACTACCCAGGCTGTCCAAAAAAGAAGCTGAAGGTCATGATCCCCTGCGATGCCCCTTCTATTATCAGAAATACGGAGAAATAGTTCATGAGAATGGGGAAAGTGATTACCATGAAAAACAGAATCGACATTCTGGTCTTTTGCCGGTCCGCTACCACTGATGTTTTTCTAGTGGTTATCATCCACGGGCCTCCTTCCTATCCTTAATTATGCTTGACGGTATATCACTCTGTGATACAATGTCAAGCGTATGTGCATCACTTTTCAAGAGAGGAGCAACTGGTGTATCGTAGCGGAGAAGATTTGTTTCGATGAACAGTCGTGAATTCTATGTTATTCGTAGCCGTTTGGGGAAAAGTCAAGCGCAACTGGCTCGGTTATTGGGAGTTTCCTCAAGATCGGTACAGAGCTTCGAACAAGGATGGAGAAAAGTCCCGTCACTGGTGGAACGTCAGATGCTGTTTCTTTTCTATGTGAAATTAGTTCCAACAGCCAAAATTAGGCCTTGTTGGCATACCAAGAAATGTGAAACAAAGGCAAGAAAGACATGTCCTGCCTGGGAGTTTAGAGCAGGTCATATCTGCTGGTTTATCAACGGGACAATCTGTGGCGGTAAGATCCAAGAGAATTGGAACAAGAAGATGCAGCTCTGCCGGCAATGTGAGGTATTTAGATCATTATTTGCCGGTCTCTAATATGGATGAGGTATCAAATAGAACGCTGATTTCCGTTAATGAAGTTCAGAACGAACGGGAAGAAGGTATTAGGTAGCGAACAAAAAATGAATGACGTGGAGGGGATACAATGAATGATTCTATCATTGAAGTAAAGGATTTCCGTAAAGTCTATGGCGATGTGGTAGCTGTAGATGGTATTAGCTTTGAGGTGCAGCGTGGTGAAATCTTTGGTCTTCTAGGGCCCAACGGTGCGGGCAAGACCAGCACACTGGAGAGTCTAGAGGGGCTGCGTAGTACGGACGGTGGTTCCTTGCAAATAATAGACGTTGATCCCACCCGAGAGCCACGCAAGCTGCGAAACCGAATCGGGGTGCAACTGCAAACCTCGGGGCTCCCGGGCAGCATGCGTGTCGATGAGGCGATGAGATTCTTCGCTGCCTATCACAATGTAGCTCCGGCTTATCACTTGCTAGAACGTCTGGGGCTGGCCGACAAAATGAAGACACAATATCATATGCTTTCCACCGGCCTGCAGAGGCGGCTGGCACTGGCTGTGGCTCTGGCACACGACCCACCGGTCGTGTTTCTGGATGAGCCGACAGCCGGTCTTGATGTCCCGTCCCGCAATGAGTTGCATGAGTTAATGCAGGAATTACGGGCCCGCGAATCCACCATTATTTTGGCCACTCACGACATGGCTGAAGCAGAAAAAATGGCCGATCGCGTGGCGATTCTGCTAAACGGGAGAATTGCCGCTACTGGCACCCCGCGTGAGCTGACAGCAACGGGCGCTGGCCTGACCAAAATCTTAGTTCGCACTGAAGGGGCCAGTCTGTCCGATTCCAGTTTTACCTTTCCAGCTGTCAGCCAACAGGCATTCAAAGATGAATATGCTATCTACTATAGTACCGATCCCGGACCTACAGTTTCATCTATTATCGCCCATATTCAGGCGAACAATGATGTGTTGGTTGACCTGCGAGTAGAACGTCCATCTTTGGAAGAACGTTTTCTGGAAATCACAGGCGCAGGAGGTGAACAATGACGGCTTTTGCCAACCACTTTTCGTTTGAATTCCGTACCGGTATTCGTGACAAGACCCTGCTCTTGATGAACTATCTCTTCCCAATAGGGCTCTATATCATGCTGGGGCTTCTTATGACGCAGCTCAACCCGCTTTTCGTGGAGACCATGATTCCAGCAATGATTGTTATCGCCATCATGTCTGGTGCTGTGCTCAGTCTGCCGAACCCGCTCGTGTCTGCGAGAGAAGCTGGCATTTTTCGCAGTTACAAGATAAATGGTGTACCGGCAATCTCAATTCTGACTATACCGGTGCTTACAACGATATTGCATATGGTAATCGTGGCGGTGCTGATCACAGCTACTGCACCTGTATTCTTCAGCGCACCACCCCCTAGTAACTGGCCTGGGTTCGTCCTGTTCTTCCTGCTAGCATCCTTCGCACACGCCGGGCTTGGTATGCTAATCAGTGTCATTTCATCCAGTACGCGTTCTACTGTCCTATGGTCGCAGTTGGTTTTTTTGCCATCAATGATGATTGGCGGACTGATGATACCTTATAGCCTGCTGCCCGGTGCTCTCGGTAGGATTGCACTGCTCCTACCTGCTACTCACGCTATGAATGCATTTCAATGGTTGGCACAGAATCAACTGGCTACTCTTAACCCAATCTGGTCGGTTCTCATCTTGCTGTTTGGCGGTGCATTGTCGTTTGGACTTGCTAACTATCTCTTCTGCTGGGATAGCCAAAACAAGACTCGACGCGGACACCCGTTAGTGGCATCGGTGGCCTTACTCCCTTATATACTCGGTGTTGTTCTACTATAGTGACGAAAAGGAACGTTGCAGCGTTTGACATGATGATCCCTGCCGTCGGCGGAGAGTCGGAACGTCGAAAGAAGAAAAGAAAGGAGGGCTAAGATTGCGCGAGAAAGGAAGCCAGATTTGTATACGAGGTATCCGCTATCCAGCGTCCTTATTTACAATGGCACTACAGTAGTCCACTATGTGCTTGGTGGAACTGGCATAATACTCGGTTACGGCTACTGGGTCGGCTATTTGCTGGGCTCACTTTACCTTGCGTTCTCGTTTCTAGAGATGTATCTGCACATGCCACTAAAGGTATGCCCCAACTGCGTCTACTATAAACTGGATAATTCCCTGTGCATCTCGGGCTTGAATATAGTATCAAGAAGACTGGCAAAGGAAGGCAACATAAAAGACTTTCCGAATCGTGGTAAAGGTCTGTTCTGCCCCAACAATCTGTACATAGCGAGTCTAGTCATACCTATCGCTGCAATAATCCCTGCACTGATCTTGAACTTCTCATTCCTCGTGCTAACCATCCTGCTTATTGTGGTCGGATTGCTCATATTTCGCTTCTTCGTGATTTTTCCTAAAATAGCATGCGTACATTGTAGGTCGAAGAACGTGTGTCCACAGGCGCAGTCCATGAGACTCCGATAGTAAATAACCTGCCCACAACAACGTAACAGTGAATATTGGGCAAATAGAAGGGGCAGATGCTTAGTCTGCGCCGTCCGCTACTTCGTGGCGGGGGTTTGCAGTTGAACCAACGACCTCCGGGTTGTGTACTCGAAGATTCGCAGCCTTTACTATGAAAGCTCAGTTGATATTGAATAGTTCAAATTACCCGAAACAGTTGTGGAAAACGGCCAATTCCTCATCCCAAATAGACCTAACTACTAAATAGCAATGAGCAAGAGCCTGTTATTTGATGATGCTTTCTTTCTCAATCCGCGAAGTATTTGAGCCTAATGCTTATTCCAGGCCTTCACTTTTTCGACTATCTTTGCCACAAAGTCCGCCTTCTCTTCATTTGACATTCCAACGCAACCCTGTTCAACCAGACTGCTGACCATTTTCAATACAAAATCAACTCGCTTTTCCTTCGGCATACCAGGTAGCACCATCCCCAAACAGTAGGGCATCATTTCTGGCATCATTTGAGGTATCATCGGCATTTCCGTTTTATCACCCTTGGACATCATGCCCATCATCATCTTAGGCATCATATCCATCATGTTGACACCTGCCATCATCTTGGGCATCATCTGCTCCATCATCTTCTGCTTATCTTCTGCTGTCATGCGAGCGAAGAACTTCTCCATCATCTTGGCCATCATCCCCTCTTTCTCTTCCTTGCTCATCCCACTCATCATAGACTCCATCATTTTGTCCATCATTTCCATTTTTCTTTCTCTCCTTTCGAGTTATTTCCTTTTCCTGAATAGCATATCGTGTCCACTAGACGACTGTGGCTTCGTCAAATTCACTGGCTGTTCACCAGCGACATCGTACATCGTAATCCTATCATACCACTTCCCAGCCCAGTGAAGTCTGAGGGTAGCTGTCGTATTGCCTAATACTGTCAAAAATGAAGTGATGCATGAGCCAGAAGACTCCCAGTACAAGAAAACTCAGACCATAAATGAGAAACTCAGGTCACATCTCCAGTAAACCATGAGTGAGTTCCCTATTTACCGCCGTTCCGATTACTATTGGCACACTAAGTTCTAGGACCAGTATTGTCATGGCAATGGCATACACGCCATCAGTTAGTGCTATGAGTCTATGCGGGGCTATTATCCGTGCCTTGATTCGCTCTAGTGCCATGTTTATCTCCTTCGTCAAGTACTCATAGTCTAGCGGCTTTGTTAACACAATATGTCAACAAAAGCAGGCGCACTTCCACTCCCCCATATCTATTCATACATACGCCCACGTGTAGTCTTGGGCATCGATGTTCCGTTGAATGAGAAGATGGCAAGCGTCGAATCATACGATCGGGTCACAATCCGTTACTGAGTGTGCTTCAATAGCAAGTAGGCATTGCCAGCACGGGTCATCTGCATTGCCTTGGCACTAGTTGTCCAGTCCCCGCTGCATCCCGCGTAGATAGGCAATCTGTCCGACATGCAGGGCTATCTCCGTGCTCATATGCCCCAGTGTGACACCTATCGAATCCGGAGAGCGGTCAGGTCTGGGTACTTCAGATAATCTCTCGGGAGGGATCGATTTGAGAAAAGCCAGAGTGTTCTGTCGTACCGAGTTGGCATATTCTCTGAGGATTTCCAGTTTCGGTGCTCGCCAACTCTGGAGTTCCTCCCTGGTATACTGATAAGCTTTGGTAGGTGTACCCAATTTATCCTGCCATTTTTGACTCTCATAGAGTTCTCTCCCGCGCTGGATAACTCTGTTGACAAAGAAATCCTCAACTCGGGTCATGTGCCAGAGGATGAAAGAGATACTGTTGCACTCGGGCGATGAACTCCAGTTGGCCTCCTCTTGCGTCAGTCCATTCAGTGCTTTAGTCAGGTAGCCCTGGCTTTGCTCCAGAGATCGCAGTAGCAGTTCTTTGACATCCATAAGACACCTCCTCAAGCACTTCGGTTTGTTGATCGAATTATAGCAGCTGTGCGATAGGAAATTAATA
>CAYFSE010000233.1:0-2301 GCA_964345725.1 uncultured Dehalococcoidales bacterium | reverse complement strand
CACAGTTTGGTTCGTGCTGTCGACGTAACTGATATGGGGATTGCCGCTACTGTCCAGCGCCAACGAGCTGTACCAGCCCACATCCCCCGCACTATCCACCGTCTCGGTGAGCCAGGTAGTTCCGCTCAACCGGGCGTATTTCAAGTCATGATTGGTGTTATCCTGGTAACTGATATGGGGGGTGTAGGGATAAGTTGGCTCCAGCGCCAACGAACACCACCTTCCTGCCCCTGATAGAAGAGGCTCTAACTGCTCATACGCCCATGTGCCACTCATCCAAACTGTGCCGCTGAGGTAGGTGTGAAATAAGGTTGCGATGTCAGACCACGGAACATAGTAACTGATGTGGGGCCTGAAAGGATAGGTCGGCTCCAATGCCAGCGAAGTGCCATGTTGTCCAGCCCGCCCACCGTGTATTGACTGTATGGTCCAAGTTATGCTGTCTCGACAAGTGTACCTGAGATCCCAACCCTGTTGGTCGTAGTAAGCGATGCAGGGTGTATGAGGGTAGGTCGGCACCAGCGCCAGCGAAGTGCTCTGACCCCCGCGAGTAATTACCGTTTGGCTGAACCAGGTGGTCCCACTCAGGCGGGCGTATTTCAGATTATCACTGGTGACATCGTGATAGCTTATGTGAGGGGTATAAGGGTAGGTTGGTTCCAGAGCCAGTGAAGTGGATGTGCCTACATCTTCGGCACTGTCTACCGTCTCGATGACCCAGACATCGCCGCAAACATCCAGGCTGCTTCCCGATGTAGCGCCATCCGTAGCAAACATCGTCTCGGAGATGGCGAAGCCGGTGTCAAGAGATTGAATGTCGGTGATTGCGGCAGGCCCATCACTCGCTGCTCCAACCATATTCCAACTTAACGACAGAAACGCGAGCAACAAACTCGTCGCAGCCAAACCTAGCACTGTGAGCAGGGCCCATACTTTTCTCCTGTTCATTTCTACCCTTCCGCTTACCTCTATTTGACTTCAAGGCAATCCTCAATTTCGACGCGCCCATTCGGCGGGTGCGAGCGGCGCGAGCGCCCGCCGAACGGTTTGCGTTACCCGCAGGTGCATGGGATTTGGATAACGTCATTGTAGTGGTAATCCCAAAAGACAGAATCAATTCCTTTTAGCGGTGCGAATCCCACCTGTCGGGTGCACGCGTTGTTGGGCGGCGTTTGGATCAAGAAAAACTTGAGGGTTTAGGCATTCTCACTCCTTGACGCACCGAAACCCTAGTTTATAGGCCGAAAAGTCGGGAGCGTTCTGGCCACGCTTTACGCTACGTACGTTATAGGCCAGATCAAACCAGCTGCCACCTCGTGATACCAGAAGCTCTCCGGAGCGTGGCCCTCTTGGGTTTACCTGTTGTCGTCTCTGATAGACTCCATACCAATCTGATACCCACTCGCGCACGTTACCCGCCATATCCAACGCTCCGCACCAACTCATGCCGGAAGGGTAACTTCCCACCGGCGCAGTATCAGGATAGCCATCGTCAACCGTATCGTCGGCAATTCCAATCTCACAATTGGCATCACAATAGTTTAAACGTGTTCCATCAAAGGTATTTCCCCAGGGAAATATTCGGCTTTCTGGCCCTCGTGCCGCGTACTCCCATTCTGCCTCGGTCGGCAAGCGCGCCCCAACCCAGCTGCAATAATCTGTGGCTTGCTCCCAACCGACCCATATTACCGGATAATCTTCGTAAGCACTATCACCATAATATGTGTCGCGGGTATAAGAACCACTGTTCATTGGTGGGGTGCAGATACCGGCCTCCACGCAACGCTTGTACTGCTTGTTGGTCACTTCTATACGGTCAATCCAAAAGCTATCCAGGATGACCTCGTGCGCTGGCCATTCGTCGGCGAATTGAGTTGACATGCAAATGGCGTCTTCCCCAAAGACGCGGGCATCGGCTTCCTTACATAATTGTACACTGTACTTTATTTGATCGTTGGTACTACCCATCTCGAACTCGCCACCTGGTACGTAGACCATGACCATATTATCGGTAGGGCGGGTCCAGGTGTCACCCAGAGACAGACCCGCAGGTGTTGGTTTCACAGTCGGTGTTGGCTGCACTTGTGCTGGTGTCGGGAGCAGAGTATTTGCTTGCGGGGGTGGGGGAATCGTTGGGAGTGAAGTGGGCGTAGCCTTCGACAATACACATGCTGGTACGATAGCAATTATCAATGAAATTTCAATGAACTTTTCGAAAGATTTCATGGCGTTTCTGTGGTTTCTCTCATATCAGATATTAAAACCGCCCAACAATGAATAGACAGCAAAAACGCTGTCTAA
>CAYFSE010000232.1:0-2275 GCA_964345725.1 uncultured Dehalococcoidales bacterium | reverse complement strand
GAAGTTTGCCCTTTGGGGTGCCGTCGGGTTTTGTGTTGGTGGCGCTATCGCAGGTGCTATCGCGAGTGATTCCAACACCTTCTTGGGTTTTGCCATCCTTGGTATCTTTGGAGGGGCATCACTTGGTCTCGTGTCAAAGGGTTGGAAAGGTGCTGTCTTGCTGGCGTTCGCAGGCGGGGCCGGTTTTGTTGTTGGGACTTTCCTTTCCGTAATTATTGGAATGGGTTTAGGCCTGACACTGCCAGAGCCTATTGATGAAATCTACAGACTTGTGAATCCCTTTGTTATGGGAGCTATTATAGGAGCCACTGGCGGCATCGCACTTGGTATAGCATCAAGGGACTGGCGAGGACTTGGCCTTCTAGCCCTGGCCGGTGCAGTAGGATGTGGCATTGCCGCACAAATCAATCAAAGCTTACTTCTCAGCATTCTTACAACACGGATATTATCTACAGTTGTCCCTTTGTCTATCTGGGGCCTTATCGGGGGTGCTTCTATAGGATCAACCTTGGGCTACCTAACAGACAGAAAGAAAAATAGATGATAATAACTGACTCAATTAGAATAGATGCACCGCCTGAGGAAGTGTTCAATTTTCTCAGGGGTCTGAAAGATGATGACAGCTACAAAGCCTGGCATCCCGATCACGTCGTTTTGCGCTGGATTAAAGGAGAGCCGTTTGAAGAGGGTTCTGTGGTCTACTTCGAGGAATATCTCCATGGGAAGTTACATAAGGCCAAATTCATATGTACCAGGGTGGAACAAAGTCGGCTCATTGAATACAGCCCTCCATTTCCATTGTCAATTTTGTTTCCCCGAAATCAATTCATGATTGAGCCCACTGATGATGGAGGCTGCATCTTCACGGCCACAATCAAGATAAGAATGGGACCGTTGAGTAGAAAACTGAGCAGAAAGCAGCTTGAGGGAGTGAAAAGACATATGAAAGAAGAGGGGGAGAAACTTAAAGCAATATTGGAGAATAAGAACCATCTGTAGGTGATATATTGTGTTACTGATCACGAATGAATGTAATAGGAGTTAATGATGGCTTCTGTGGAAAATGTACTGGATAGACTGAAAGAAAAAGCTAGACCTGACCAACTGGAAGGCATGGCCAGATATGGTATGGCGGTTGAACAGAGGCTGGGGGTATCAGTTCCTGACTTACGAAAGCTTGCGAAAGAACTGGGACAAGACTATGAACTTGCTCTGTCTCTCTGGAAAACTGGGATAGCTGAAGCAAGGATCATGGCAGTCACGTGCTTGAAACGGAGTTACCGGCATTTCCTCCAAACAATAAGACCCCGTTGGAAATCTCTACACTTTCTTCTATAATACCCATCAGATAAATATATGCAGTTAACAGCTAGCTCCAAAGCCCGCCGTTTTGACTTGGACTGGGTCCGCGTCATCACCATGCTCCTGCTGTTGCTCTTCCACAGTGGGCGCCTCTTCAATTTCACCCCTTGGCATTTAAAGAACGCAGAGACTGCTGTCGGCATAGAGATCTATATTCACTTCTTTGACTACTGGGGCATGCCCATGTTCTTCCTGGTGGCTGGTGCTGCCGCTTGGTTTTCGCTGGGGGTCAGGACACCTGGCCAGTTTGTGCGGGAGCGGTTTTTACGTATACTTGTACCCCTTGTCTTTGGCATGTTAATCATTGTGCCTCCGCAGGTCTACCTGGAGCGCATCTATGAAGGCGACTTCAGTGGTAACTTTTTCCAGTTTTATCCCCAAGTCTTCACCCACGGCACCTACAGCTATGAGGGACTGGGCAACCTCAGCTGGCATCACCTCTGGTTCCTAGCCTACCTCTTTTTCTTATGCCTCATCGCACTGCCGCTATTAGTCTGGCTTAAACGTGAAGCGGGGGAACGCTTTTTGGATGGTCTGGCCTTGTTCACCAGCAAAGGTGGCAATATCTTTTTGTATTTTCTGCCGCTATGTCTTTGGATTGTGGCACTGGGTCCGCTTTCCAGCGGTGAGAACGACCTGATACATGATTGGGCAAATGTCCTGTATTATCTCTCCTTCTTTATTTATGGCTATTTATTGTGCTCACGTGAAGATTTCTGGCAGGGTATAGACCGCTATAAGTCGCTGGCGCTAATCCTAGCTGTACCGCTTTCCCTGGCGGAAATGACGCTCGATGGTCTCGGTTTTAAGAGCGGTGGCCCCTACTCACTCGTGACGATTCTCTTCGTCGGTGCCTGGTGTTTTATTGCATGGTGCTGGATAATAGCTCTTTTAGGCTATGCTCGCAAATTCT
>CAYFSE010000231.1:0-4953 GCA_964345725.1 uncultured Dehalococcoidales bacterium | reverse complement strand
TCTCCGGACCCTGGGCTATTTCGATGAGACAGGATAATCCTGCAACGCCGTTCAGTATCAAGGAAGTCCGTCAGGCACTCATGATGGGAATCAATTTTCAGGTGCTTGTCGACGATTATTATGAGGGCGATGCAGAGATACTTGCCTGGCCGCTGGCGTACATTAAAGGATACGACAAAGCTTATATGCCGTTGGAAGAAATGCCCGAGTCGGTTCAGGAACTATATTCATACAATCCAGAAAAGGCAAGACAGTTATTAGCAGATGCCGGTTATCCCGACGGATTCATGACAAAAATCGTTTGTGCCACTGTTCCCGCCTGGGTTGATTATCTATCTATAATCAAGGATATGTGGGCTGATATTGGCGTAGATGTGAGTCTTGAACTCGTGGAGATGGGTGCTTTCTTCAATATCAACATGAGTAGACAGTACGATGAGATGCTCTATGGTTTCTTTGTTCAGCCGGGCCCATACGCGCAGTTACTTCCCTTTAGGGGAGATAACACCTTCAATCGTAGCTGGGTAAACGATGCACGAGTTAATGAAACGTATGACGAGATTCTAAAGTATAACCTCATGGACCAGGCAAAAGTTGACCAATTACACCGAGAGATAATGCCATATGTGCTGGAGCAAGCCTGGTATATACCTGGCGTAGGTCAGAATTTGTACACTTTCTGGCAACCCTGGCTGAAGAACTATCACGGTGAGGGAAATATTGGCTACAAACCGAGCTGGATTCGCTTTGTCTGGATTGACCAGGACCTGAAGTAGGACCTGACTTAGAGAAGGTAATAGCTCCTAACCCTAGCACCCGGTGAAGGTTCAACCTCGAAACTTTCACCGGGTGCGAAATATGGCTCTTAACAGGGGATGTCTTTGACAGCATTCGATAAGAGTAAAGTTTTACCTCTAAATACATGAATTGGGGGGTAATTTTGTCCGAAGAAATAACAGAATCTCAAACGCAAGCCTTTATCCCGTCGCCTGAATTCTTGGCACGTAAAAAACGTATAGAAGATGCTTTTATCCTGCGTCAGCCGGATCGTGTTCCTGTAGCACCAGTGGTTTTGCACTACTATCCTACGCGGGTTGCAGGAATCTCCAATAAGGACGCTATGTATCAAATAGATAGGCGTCTACAAGCTTTGAGGGAGGTTACAGTAAGACACGATTGGGATGCCGCTCCTCCTGCTGGCTCCGTACCCGCCGCCAGGCCTTTAGAGCTTGTGGGGCTCCAGCAAATCAAGTGGCCCGGAGGCGCTATTTCCGATGACCTTCCTTTCCAGATGGTCGAAAATGAGTATATGCTGCAGAGCGAGTACGACGAACTGCTCTCAGACGCCAACGGATTCGTAATCAAGAAACTCTGGCCGCGGATAGCCAGCTCCATGGAGCCTGTAAGCCGTTTATTTCAAATGTCCGGTTTCATTCCACTGATCTCTGTATCGGATTTCTACAGCTTGCCCGGTTTCATCGGTGGGGTACTTTCTCAGCCCGGACTAAGTGAAGCGCTGGAGAAGATGCTGGAACTTGTCCAAGAGGGCCCAAAGACCATGAAACTAATGGCTGACCACAGTATGGAAATGATGCAGCTCGGATACCCTTCCGTTGCTGGGTCTTTTGTCTTTTGTGCATTTGACTGGATATCCGATTTTCTTCGAGGGTTACGCGGCACGTCACTGGATATGTACCAGGTGCCAGATAAGTTGATTGCGGCTATCGACATGATTGCCCCATTACAGATTAATGGTGCTACCAGAATGGCGCAGCAGGCACGTGTCAATAGCGCCGTCATATTTTTGCATCGCGGCTCTGCGGGTTTTATGTCCGACGAGCAATTTGCCAGGTTCTACTGGCCCTGTCTGAGGGCACTTATCTTGGGCTTAATCGATGCCGGTATACGACCCATCGTCTACACCGAAGGCGATTTCACGCCGAGATTGAAGTACTTCCAGGAATTACCTCCAAAGAAGTTCGTCATGCATTACCAGGACGTAGACCGCAAGCTGGCAAAGCAGCTGTTAGGAGATATTTGCTGTTTCTGGGGCAATGTATCGTCGGCACTTATGTGCACGGGCACACCCGAGCAGGTCAAGGATGATGTTAAAGAGTTAATAGATATCTTTGGTGATAATGGCGGTCTGGTAATTGACAGCACTATCGGTATACCGGATGAATCAAAGCCTGAGAACGTGCAAGCTTTGACTGACGCCGTACACGAATACGGGGTGTATTAGAAAGGAGAATCTATGTTGAACACATTTGATTTAAGTGGTAAAGTTGCCGTCGTAACAGGAGGAGCCGGCGGAATCGGCCGGGCGCTAGCCTTAGGCCTTGCTGATGCCGGCGCTGATGTAGTAGTCACCAGCCGGGGGCTGGCTAAACTCGAGGAAGTAGCCAAGCAGATAGAAGCTAAAGGGAGGAAGTCGCTGGCAATTTCCACGGACGTGACTAACCCAGAGTCAGTGGAAGATATGGTAGAAAATACTCTGAAGAAGTTTCCACGCATCGACATTCTGGTAAATGGAGCAGGGGTAGCTATTCGGAAGCCTGCCGACACTTTCCCCATTGACGAGTGGCAAACAGTGATGGATGTCAACGCTCGGGGAACTTTTTTGTGCTGTCAGGCAGTGGGCAGGGTGATGATCAAACAAGAGAGTGGGAAGATTGTCAATATCTCTTCAGTAAGAGGCAGGTACGGTCTACCGGCAAATTATGCCGCTTATTGTGCCAGCAAGGGAGCGGTTGACACTCTGACGCGCACCCTGGCTTGCGAGTGGGCTAAACACAATGTATTGGTCAACGCTATAGCGCCGACAGTCGTGGAGACTGAATTGACCAAGGAATTGCTAGCCGATGTGGAATATGCCAAGACCATGAAAGCTCGCATCCCGATGGGTCGTTGGGCTTTCACCGAGGATCTCGTGGGTCCTTGTATATTTTTTGCCTCGGACGCCTCCAACTTCGTAACTGGCCAGATCCTGTACATCGATGGTGGGGTTACTACCTGGTAAATAAAGATGCTTAATCATTATCCAATCTGAAAGGAGATAATATGGGTAAAGAAGTTCTAGTAGACCTGAGTCACCCATTCGGCAATGGCTCGCCTCTTTGGCCTTATTTTGCTGATGTCAAGATCGAACGCATGCACTATCATGCCAAGTCAGGAGTACTCTCACAGACGGTGACTACCGTCATGCACTGTACTACTCATGCCGATTCACCAGCCCACGTCTTCGAAGGTGGGCGGTTCACACACGAAATACCTCTTAGCTCTTATTACGGGGATGCCGTGGTCTGGGACATCCCGAAAGAGAAATGGGAGCTGATCACCGCCAAAGACCTGGATGCAGCTAACAAGAAGCTACCGATGAAAGAGGGCGACATCATTATCGTCCACACTGGCTGGAACAAGTACTGGGGCGATAATACCCAGTACTTCTGCTATTCGCCAGGTTTAGGGAGAGAAGCCGGTGAGTGGTTTGTCGCGCACAAAGCAAAAGCGGTTGGTGTAGACCAGCAGGCCTTGGACCACCCGCTGCATACCGCTATCGGTCCTCATGGTCCGGGACCTTTGAGAATAGATATCTGTGAAGAATACAAGCGACTTACCGGACATGAAGTCATCCAAGATTTTCCGGAGTGGGAACCCTGCCACAATCTTATCCTGCGTAATAGCATTTTAGGCTGGGAAAATGTCGGCGGCGACATCGCCAAGGTAGTTGGCAAGAGGTGCAGGATTGCTGGCTTCCCCATACGCTGGTACATGGGAGACGGTTCGATAGTCCGCATGGTTGCTTTCATCGATGAAGATGAACTCAACGATGTCACCGGCCGGGTTTACAAATACGGCACTCAATAGCCCGAAGTTTCGACAGAGGAAAGGAAAGATATGAAGAAAGTGAGTCTATCGCAGGTCAAACCTTACGCAGCGGCCAAGCATTTCAATATGACAGCATTACGACTCCAAGGTAAAGAGGAGACTGGAATTCAGAAGTTCTGGATGGGCCTATCATATTTCCTCCCCGGCGGGGGTGCTGAATGGGCGTACGACGATTCGCCCACGGAAAAGGTGTACCTGGTCCTGGACGGAGAGATTACCGTCAAGACCAAGACCGAGGAAGTGACATTGGGTCCAATGGACTCTTTGTACCTTGCCCCAAATGAGGGGAGAGAAATTATTAACAAGAGTAACAAGCCGGTCTCGATGCTTGTCGTGGTTAGTAATTAGACCACGGCTTGGGTGCAGCTGACTCAGGATGTTGAATCTCCCAGCGATGTGAGTAAAGGGGTACTTTGCACCGGAACGTCCACACAAAGGGCATAAATATCCAGTGGAACGTAAAAATGGAGACTCGACCCCAGTTTTCCCAACACAAGAGATAAATTTTGAGTAATGAAGGATTATTTGATGAAACAACCTATCTGGGAGCCTTCAGAAGAGCTCAAGAAAACAGCAAATCTCACCCGGTTCATGAACCTGGTCAATCAACGCTACGGGCAGAACCTCGCGACTTATGGCGATTTGCAGAATTGGTCTGTCAAGAATATCCCGGATTTTTGGGCGTTGGTGTGGGAATTCGGTGGAGTGCAGACTTCGGTGCCTTATGAGAGCGTGGTTACCAATCTTGATGATATGCTAGGTGTCAAATGGTTCCCCAGTGCCAAGCTTAATTTTGCTGAGAATCTACTCAGGTATCGTGACGACCACACAGCGCTCACTTTCAAAGGCGAAGGACGAGAGGCAGTGAGACTCACCTACGCTCAGCTCTACGATCAGGTTGCTCGTCTTGCAGAGGCGCTGAAAGAATCGGGAGTGATAGTTGGTGATCGGGTGGCTGGCTTCATGCCGAACATGATCGAGACAGTCGTTGCGATGCTGGCTACCACGAGTCTAGGTGCCATTTGGTCTTCCTGTTCGCCTGATTTCGGTGTGAGTGGGATCCTT
>CAYFSE010000230.1:0-2399 GCA_964345725.1 uncultured Dehalococcoidales bacterium | reverse complement strand
GGAGGAATGAAAGCCAAACCTCAACCGGCGTACAACGAAGAGGGATGCTGCTATCCATAGAAGCATCCCCTTTTTTGGTTTTTCTCCTTTCAGATTTAGCTACTGCTGATGCAGTTTGGGCCTAGCTCAATCGTGCGCCGTATGGCGGCACTGTTGCGGCAGAGGCAGGCACTTGCCAGCAAACCGGATTTTGAGCAATTCTGGTTACCAGTTCTTCAACACCACCGGCAGGTAGACCCGCTGCGGTTCCACAGCGACGGTAGCAGTGCGAGTGATCATCTCCCCGCCGCCGCTGATGACCGCTGAATTGGTGATGGAAGTGCCCAAGGGTACTGTATGGCTGACCATAGCCCCAAACGCGATGGTCACAGCTCCACCAGCGTTTACCCCGACAAACTCAGGACAGGCCCTTCGACACGTTCAGGACAAGATATGGCTACGCACCCTTAAGGATGATCGGCAGGTAGACGGGGATAGTGGACTCGACGGTGAACGTAGCCTCATCGCTACCGCCGCCGATGGTGTGGCTATACTCCACGGTGTTGGTCACCACGTCACCATAGTCACCGGTGTGCGTGACGACAAAGGTGAGGGTGATGGCATTACTGGCCGTGACCGTGCCACTCCAGGTGATTTGGTCGTTAGTATCAACGCTAGCCCCGGCCGGCTGCACCACCCAACAGGCAAAGTCAACTTCGCTGGGCAGTGTGTCGGTCAGCAAGACGCCGTTGGCATCCAACGGGCCGCTGTTGTCCAAGACGACGGTGTAGGTCACCGTGCTGTGATAGGTGACATTGGTCGTAGGCGTGACCGTCTTGCCGATGGACAGATATAGTGCCTGTATCTCAGCTTCAGTTAAGGCTCGATTGTAAACGCGAACATCGTCTATGACTCCATCAAAGTTTTGAAAGATGCCCCCCCAGGTGAATACGGCACCAATAAGCAAATCTGTAGCGCTATTCCTTATGACACCTATTGCCGCTGAGGAAGCATCTTCAATACCGTTAAAGTATAGCTCTACAGTATTTGAATCAAAGGTAGTAGCAACATGTATCCATTCCTCTGTTGCAATAGAAGTTGTACCTTCGAGCTTGGCTAAGTCGTTGTGATATCCCTTTGACAGTTCTATGAGCAGCTTATCACTTGAATCGTGGTCTTTGAAAATGTAAGAATGGTCTGAAGTATTGTCATTCCATTTAGAAACAATGACTTTAGGGCCTGAAGTATCATTAGAGTTAATCCATGCCATAATTGTCATACCATCAGATAAATCTAATGAATCGTCGTCTGGAACACGTATATAGTCATCACTCCCATCAAAGCTATAGGCACTATTTGGATTTCCAAACCGATCCGTGGTTAAAGTTGCGCCCACAACGGTGCCATCATTCCCATTCCCGCTTTCATCATTGGCGTTGCCATTAAAAGGGTAATAGGCTACAAGACCAGAAATGGGGATGGTCTGAAATTCTGGCTGTAACTGCCCTTGAGCGGGGCTGAGAATCGGACCTGCCTGGTCATCGCTAGCCAACGTCGAGAGCGGAGACAGGATCGCCATCAGCAGAATCACTGCACTCACCGACAACAGAGTGACTACTCCCACCCAACTACTCGCAGCCACCGGTTTGACTGGGTCGAATTTACGCTTTTCATCACATGCTCCTTTCGTTCTTAGCTCCTGGTTTCGGCTAACGGCGTGGAATTTCCGCCTCGCTCCATTTCCGCCCCATCGTTCTGCGTGTTTGCGAAGTGCCGAAGGCATTTGGGTGAGCCCGAGGGGCGAACCACAAACACGCTGTTGTTAATATGTCGTTAACCATAGTTTGAAATAGGCTTTCATTTTGAACCTCTCTCTTTCAACAACCCAGGCCAGGGTAATCTTTACACAAACTCTTTGTACCCGTTCAGCCACCCTCCCGCAGGCTTGAAAATTGCTCTTATCAATGGGCCAAAACCGAACCGGGAGCGCGTTTCTGTGTCAAAATATCGCCGCAGCCTGCGGGAGGGTGAATTTTGTCCCACCGTCTTGACACCCAATACAAATTGTGGTAGACTTGCGAAACGGCGCAATCCCGACCAAGACGCACACAAAGACGCTCTTCTGATAAGCATTCAAGGTCCATCGTTGGCAGCGGGGGACTTGAATGTTCTGGGAACAGGGGGTTGTGCCTGGGCAGAGCCGATCGTTCATGGGTCGGCTCTCGCCTTTCTCATACTGGGAACCCTCTTTAAACAAAAAACGCTAACTTGCACCAGACCGAGAGCGATGTAAGTTAGCGTGTGTTGGTGCCAGGTGAAAACATCCCGATAGCCTGGCGGAGAACTATGGTATTCTTTGACAACTGTCGCGTGAGTCAGGCCGTCCAGGCAGATGGAACCCTTCCTTTCGCCGGAAAAGA
>CAYFSE010000229.1:0-6031 GCA_964345725.1 uncultured Dehalococcoidales bacterium | reverse complement strand
GGATCTCTGAATGCATCGGGAAACGTGGTTTCCAGGGTCCTCGTAAAACCGATTTTGGTTACAGAGAAATACAAATCAACCGGATTCCCTATCGGTGTCTCAAACATGTCCTTCAGTTTCTCTGTCGTTTCCTCAGTCAACTTGGGCAGCACCAGACCGAAGCTCGTAGATAGATCAGAGACAACAACGCCGACGCTACCGGCCAAGGTGATGACCGCGATGCGATTGCCTTTGGGAAGTGGTTGTGTGGAGAAAACCTTGGCGAAATCCTTCAATTCTGTGAAATCGTCAGCCATGATCATACCAGTCTGTCTGATCGCCGCTTCCACAATCTTGGCGTTGCTGGCGATGCTACCCGTATGGCTCATGGCTGCTCTGGCACCAGCTTCCGTGCGACCGCCGCTCAGAAGAATGACCGGTTTGTTGGCGGCCACTTTCTTGGCGATCCTGGTTAGATTTCTTCCATCGGTAATAGTCTCTAAGTACATTGAGATTACATCCACACTATCGTCATTGCCAAAGTATTCCAGCAAGTCATTTTCGTTCACGTCGCACTTGTTTCCAATGGAACACACTCTATTGATATTCAGGCTTTCGTTCTCCACCATATCTGAAGCCATCCCGGCCGCTAACAGGCCGGATTGTCCGATAAGCACCACGTTCCCCCTGGGGACTTTTTTCGTCACTGGATAAATGGAGGTTACAATATCACGAGAAACAATGCCGGAGCAGTTTGGCCCCATGACCCGGATACTGTTCTTTTTGGTGATATCAACGATTTGCTGCTGGATAACTTTGCCCTCTCCGCCTATTTCCGCGAATCCTGCAGACTCGATAATAACTGCCTTCACCCCTTTTCTGGCACATTGTTCGATCGCTTCAACGGTAAGCTTTGGTGTTGGCAGTGCCGTGACCACCAGGTCAACGTCACCGGGTATTTCTGCTACAGAACGGCATACCTTATGTCCTAGTATCTCGTCCGATTTCGGGTTTACGGGATAAACGCTTCCGCTAAAATCGCTATCGGCGATGTTCTTTGTGATGACATAGCCCAGTTTTCCGGGAGTTCCGCTGGCTCCGATGACTGCAACGGATCTTGGCTTGAAAAACAAATCCATCATGGTTCGCCGTTCCCTTTATTGCCTTTTCATCGACTATGAATCTCTTACTTGACGCAGTTTTTACGTTGCTCTTAAGCAGCTCGCAGCCCACGCAAAGCCTATGCGCTCGAGAGAATGATGCGTGCGTCCACAACCAATGCCCCGTCCTTGCAGGAGAATACCGGGTTCATGTCGATTTCTTCAATTTCTGGGGTCGTGTTGACGAAGTCTGAAAGCTTCAGAAGCATTTCCTGGAGGCAGCCAACATCGGCCGGTTCTTGGCCGCGATAACCCTCCAGCAATTTCTTGCCCTTGATTTCGTTCATCATGTCCTCGGCGTCGGACTTCTCGATCGGCACAATGCGGAAGGCGACGTCTTTCAATACTTCCACGAATACACCGCCCAGGCCGAACATGATCACCGGACCGAAACTGGGATCCTTGATCATGCCCATGATGACTTCGATACCCGGTTTGGCCATGCCTTGCACCGAAACACCCTCGATCCTGGCCGTGGGTACTGCGGCCTTACAGGACCGCATGATGGCGTCGATTGCAGTCTCGACCTCGGCTTTGCTCTTCAGATCGACTTTCACACCACCGGCATCGCTCTTGTGGGTGATATCGATCGAAGAGATTTTCAATGCTACTGGATAACCGAGCTGCTCGCTTAACTTCACGGCAGCACCTTTGGTGGGGGCCAGCCGTGTATCGGTACAGTTGAGGCCTGCCGCCATCAGGATCTGTTTGGCTTCAATCTCTGTAAGGATGGTACGACTCTCCTGCCTGGCTCGGCCAAGTCTATGTTTTGCGTTCATTACGCCCTCTCTCTATATCACAAAACGTGGATTAACTTGAAAGAACCAGGATCCTGCTACCCGTCTTGGTCCAGAGCTTACTAGAGGCAGGAACAAGTCTACCGTAATCAGGGCAATTATACACCGTGAATCAGTTCATTGAAAACCCCCAGTCAGATGGAGGTCAGCCAGCACAAGACCTTGACAGTGCGGAGGGGCTCATGTAATATGCCGCAGAAGTCTACACTTCTGGATACCCTAGTCTCTCAAAAACACGATCTCGCTGGAGGTAATGAACGATGTTTACGAAGGCGGCTAAACGCATGGACAAGGTGATATCTTACCCCAGCAATCTGTTGGCTGGTAGTGCCATGGTGGCAATGGTATTCGTTATGCTGTCGGTGTCAGCAGATGTTTTCATGACCAAAGTCTTTGATTCACCAATCATTGGCGTCACGGATCTTAATGAGCTGGCCTTTGTCGTCATTGTGTGGGGCCCCATGGCTATGGCCGCGGCCAAAGGGAGCCATATCATGTTGACGTTTCTGGTAGAGAGGTTGCCCCGCTCGCCACGGCTGGGCCTCGCACTGATAATCTCATTGGTGACCAGCGGGATGCTGGGAATGGTTAGCTGGCGTTTGCTGATGCATGCGATGGACATGGGCGCAAAGATGAGGCTAACCACTGTGCTAAGAATACCGTATGAGCCGCTAGGATATTTCGCCGCCTTTGCCTGTGCCATAATGACCCTGACATTCCTGGCCAGATTTCCGGAGACTGTGGGGAAAATCCGGAAGGAACAGTAATCAATGGAGTTAACCGGCGTTCAAGTAGGCGTATTAATGGTAGCCCTGGCTGTGGGCCTGATGATGATCGGCTTTCCGGTTGCCGTTACCATGATTCTGGCCGGGTTCCTGGGAATGTTCATAATTCAAGGATGGGATACGGCACTTGGCTTGATTGGCTGGCAAACCTGGAGTCAGAGTCTTAAGGAAATCTTGGTGATAATACCTCTTTACACCTGGATGGGAGTGATGGCTGCTAGGGGAGGAATCGGGGCGGATGCTTTTACTTCGCTTTACAAGTGGGTGGGGCACGTTCGGGGAGGCCTGGCAATGGCCGTCTCCGCTGCCTGTGCTGCTTTCGGTGCCGTCTGCGGAAACCATATAGCCACCGCAGTAGCCATGAGTAGGATCGCTCTTCCGGAGATGAAGAAACGCAGCTACGACGATGGATTCTCCCTGGGGGCCATCGCCGCCAGCGGCAATCTCGGTATCATGATTCCTCCCAGCGGGTCTTTTATTCTTTTTGCGTTTCTGACCGATACCTCAATTCCTGATCTCTTCATTGCCGGCATTCTGCCCGGCATCTTCATAATGGGGTTGTTCATAATCCAGATTGCGGTACAAACTAGATTAAATCCAAGCTTGGCGCCACCCGGACCAAGTGTGGGATGGATCGACAGACTCAAGCACACTTACCTGCTATGGCCGATAGTACTTATTTTCGTTATTGTGATGGGCGGCATTTACTTTGGCTGGTTCACTCCCACCCAAGCTGCGTCTGTCGGATGCCTTGCAATCCTGTTGATCGGTGTAGCCAGAAGAAAGCTGAACGTGAAAGGTATCATAGGTAGCCTGCAGGAAACACTGCCAGTTTCCGCCATGATTATGCTGATGCTTATTGGTGGCTGGATATTCGCCAGCACCCTGGCCGTCTCGGGAGTACCTAGGGCATTAACTGATGCTATTATGGGTTTAGGGGTAAACCGTTACGCTGTGCTTGCTCTAATACTAGTGGTTTATCTCCTTATGGGAATCATAATGGATATATTTGCGGTAATGGTTATAACGTTGCCGATATTCTTCCCCATAATTCTGGCACTCGGTTTTGATCCCCTGCATTTCGGAGTATTATGTGTAGCCGCGATAATGACAGGTTCCCTCACCCCGCCCTTCGCGTTATTGGCATTCGCTATGCACAATCTGTACAAGGATGTGCCCCTGACTACGATATTCCGCGGCTCTATTCCATTCCTTATAACCCTAACGGCCTCCATGTTTGTTCTCATTTTCATTCCCCAGCTCGCAACATTCTTGCCTAACCTTAGATAACCAGGTCAGTAAGACAAACCGGTTGACATCGGCGAGAAGCCTGTCCGTTAATACAACGAGGTGTGGAGCGCATCCAGCGAATTGCGGATAGTCCCGAACAGTGCATACCTGAAGCTAAGCCAGAGGAAATTCCATCAATGGTATGGGCCAGAAAATTGCTGGAGGTGGAAAGACTGAGGAAAGCAAGGGGAGAAGTATTGTATAATTGTGGCCGCGAGGGACGGACGACTGATCATCTCAACTACCTCGCCCCCTATTACTTGGATATAGAGAAGGAACAACGACTTCTCTAAGCGTCGGTTTTCTTTAGGAAGGGAGCATCTATGGCAGAGCAAATTTTGACACAATGTACGATAGGCGGCCCTGTCTTTGTCCACGTAGTAGATGGCAAGATAACCAAAATGCGCCCCATCGTCTTTGATGACACCGATGCTCCATCATGGACTATTGAAGCCAGGGGAAGGAAGTTCACTCCACCGCGCAAGACTTTTTTGAATCCTTATGTGGTCGCAGAGAGGATGAGGATCTACTCTGAGAACCGGATCAAGTATCCGTACAGGCGAAAGACGTTTGATCCGCGCGGTGACCGGCATCCGGAGATGCGGGGCAAGGACGAATACGTACGCATATCCTGGGATGAGGCGCTTGACACTGTAGCCGAGGAAATGAAGCGCATCAGGAAGACCTACGGGCCGGCGGCGATCACCGGGATGACATCATCTCACCATAACTGGGGGCTGCTGCACTACAAGATGGGGCCCTTCGGCCGTTTTTTTAATATGCTGGGATATACCGAGCTCTTTGACAACCCTGATAGCTGGGAGGGATGGCACTGGGGTGCAGTACACGCCTGGGGGTATTTCTGGAAACTGGGTATCTCTGACAACTATGGTATGCTGGAAGAAGGTTTGAAGAACACCGAGCAGGTTATCTTCTGGTCGGTGGATCCCAATACCAGTGCCGGGGGTTATAACGGACAGGAAACAGTAAGATATCGTCACTGGTTGAGAGAATTAGGCATCAAACGCATATTTATTGATCCCTTCTGTAACTTCACAGCGGCCCATATCGGCGAGAAGTGGTTTGCGCCGCGTCCTGGCACAGACGCTGCTTTAGCAGAAGCGATAGCCTATGTCTGGATAACAGAAGGGACGTATGATAAGTGGTTTGTGGAAAACCGTACCCTTGGCTTTGAGGAATTTCGAAAGCACATCCTGGGAGAAGACGATGGCATTGCCAGAACGCCGGGGTGGGCAGCTGAGATTTGCGATATCCCGGCTCATAACATTACTGTTCTAGCCAGGGAATGGGCGGCGAAAAAGACCATGCTGGCAACAGGTGCCATATACGGGGTAGGTGGAGCGTGCCGCTCAGCCTACGCCACTGAGTGGGCAAGACTGATGGTGCTACTTATCGCGATGCAGGGTCTAGGTAAAACAGGAGTCAATATCTGGGGTGGCGCATCTATGGGGGCACCGCGCAACTATGCTTTCAAAATGCCAGGTTATGGTACTGCCGGCTGGGATACCTTTGGGCTAGTGGCGAAGAAGACAGCCGAGAACTCAGTTTCGCAAAAGGTATATCGATTACTGCTGCCGGAGGCAATTCTTAATCCACCGATTAGCTGGATAGGCGAAGGATTTTGTGGGCAATCAATTGAGCAACAATTTATCCCTTATACTTTTCCAGAACCTGGCCCCAATGGTTCTGAGATCAAGATGATTCATCGTCACGGCGGCTCATTTATCAGCACCATGACTGAGACAAACCGGTGGGTGCGCATGTACCAGAGCCCCAGGCTGGAGTTTGTGGTAATGCAGGACTGTCACTGGCAAAGCGAGACTCGCTTTGGAGATATTATATTGCCTGCCTCTACCAATTTCGAGCACGCGGATATCTCTGATTGGGCATCTCCCGGAGGTTACGGACAGGACGATACCGGGTCAAATCACCGCGTAATACTTTACCAGAAGAAATGCATAGAACCGTTATGGGAATCCAAACCGGACTGGGAAATCTA
>CAYFSE010000228.1:0-9094 GCA_964345725.1 uncultured Dehalococcoidales bacterium | reverse complement strand
CCCGCACCTATGAGACTTATCTGGATCAAGGCTATTCGGTCCAGCAAACCTCGGACGGGGGATACATCATTGCCGGTTTAACAGGGTCCTACGGGGCTGGCAATAGTGATGTCTGGTTGATAAAGTTAGGCTCTGGTCATGTGGGGTGGAAGGCCGACCCCATAGACAAGATACGTGTGGTGATACCGTGGGTTGCATTAGTCGCAGTTATTATCGCTGCTGTAAGTTTGTTCGCTGTAAGGCAGCGACGTAGGGACCTAGATTACACTTGAACGTGGGATTGCACAGTAGGCTGGATTGTTACGTCGTTACAGAAGCTGAGAACGTTGTATTGTGAGGACGCCGCACTAAACACGCAGGCTGAACGGCAGAAGTTCTATGTTATTGCGCGAGCACAATCCCAATTTTAGTGCTGCACAAGGTAGCGGTTAAATTATCCTCTGAAGCCCCAAGCCATTCGCGGACTTCAGAGACGCGGCAGGTGATATGCTGCTTGCGCTATCTTCAGGACGTTGCCCAGCAAATCAGCGTTTTGTGACTCCCTGACTCTAAATTATGCCTTCGACAATGCACAGAAAAGCTATTGACAATGCGTTAGGTAATGGTATAATGCTAGAACAGCCTTTACAAGAGGCAGTACTCCAAGTACTAATATCGAGGTCGGTGGTCAGGTGTGTGCCTTAGAGGATCCCGTCAGTCCGTTCAATATTGAGTCCGTCACATATATGAACGTGAACTGGGCTCTTTTCTGTGTAATCGACAGATTCTGGGAAGACCTAAATGCTACGAAGGAGGTGAAAGATGAGGACAATAGTCAGTTCTAGGAGAGACCGCTACCTGGCAATACTTACCGTCTTCTTGGTTATGGTGGCCTTAATTGCCGGGATGGTAGGCTGCACTGGTCAACAAGAGGAAGAGGAGGAGGAGGAAGAGGAGGAACAGTATATAGAGGATTGGTATGAATTAAATGCCATCAGGAACAAGTTAAGCGGCACTTACTTTCTGGCGAACAATCTGGATAAGGACACTGACGGTTATAATGAACTGGCAAGCCCGACAGCCAATGGGGGAATGGGCTGGGAGCCAATTGGAACATCTGCATCTGCTGACAGATTCACCGGGACCTTTGATGGCACGGGCTACAGTATCAGCGGCTTATACATTGGCCGCCCTGACGAAGACGATGTTGGGCTTTTCGGTTACATCGAGGGGGGGATCATCGAAAATGTGGGCCTCGTGGAGGTCGATGTCACTGGCGGCAACCACACGGGTGCCCTGGTGGGATACAGCGAGAGGGGCACCGTGGGGAGTGCCCCCGGGCTGCCCTATTCCACCTATTCCACCGGCAGCGTGGCTGGGAGTGATACAGTTGGCGGTCTGGTCGGATGCAACTGGGACGGCACTGTGAGCCTCTCCCAGTCGAGTGCTCATATAGCTCATGTATCTGGCGAGGCCTGGCGTGCCGGCGGCCTGGTGGGAGCCAATTGGGGCAATGTGCTCCTGTGCAGCTACAGCGGTGAGGTGACTGGTGATCATGAGGTTGGTGGTATGGTAGGACTTAACGGCGGGCTAGTACCACTTGCCCCAACAGGCCACGTGATCAGCTGCCAAGGCGAATACACCGTAACTGGCAACTGGTTTGTTGGTGGTGCAGCGGGAGTGAATCTGGGCAGTCTTGACGGCGCCATCTTCAAAGGCGAAGTAAACGGCGCCCTTTGGAAAGCCACGAGTCACATCGCACTGAATGAGGGCACCGCCGGCAGCAGCCATTCCTCCGATAGCGCGCCTCAGGGTTCGTACGTTGGCGGTCTGGCAGGATGGAACGAGGGCAGTATAAGCAACTCCTTTGCCGTCGGCAGCGCGAGCGGTAATGAGTACATTGGCGGTGTGGCGGGATACATTGATTATGGGGGTACGGTAAATGGTTGCTTTGCCGTTGCTACAGTCGAGGGCACTGAGCACTTTGGCCCTCTGGCGGGAGAGAATAACGGCATTGTAACCGATTCCGCCAGCGGGACCGCAGAGCAGATGACGGATATCGCCACCTTCCTGGCAGCGGACTGGGACATATGCCTGGTCGCCCCCGGCGAAGTGAATACCGCCTGCACCTGGAACATGGCTCCTGGAGACTATCCTTTCCTGAGCGGCAAACAATTGGAGCAGTACAACCTCACCATATCCAGCACTGAAGGTGGGGAGGTAACAAGTCCCGGCGAGGGCATCTTCACGTATTACGAGGGTTCAGTGGTCAACCTGGTGGTCGAGGCTGAGGAGGGCTACCAGTTTAGCAGCTGGACCGGGAATGTGGATACCATCGCCGATGTCTATGCTGCCTCAACAACCATCACCGTGAATGAGGACTATGCTGTAACAGCCAATTTCGCACCCAGAGTCTCGCAGCCTTTGACACCACTCTCCCCTGCAGCTGGGTCGAGAGGAGTACCCGTCACTAATATCGACTTCAGTTGGACCGACGTAACTGGGGCTGATGCATATGACTGGGTGCTCTCCGAGAACCCCGACCTGTCCAGTCCTCTCGACAGCGAGACCGGGCTGACCAGTACAGCCACTAGTTACATGGGAACGTTGGACTACGACACCACCTACTACTGGCACGTGACCGCGTACGGGGAAGGTTATGCCATCGCCCAGAGTACCATATCGGAATTCACTACTAGCCCTGCGCCGCCGTAGTGTTGCGCTCAGACTGGACTGCGTTCCGACATCGACGAAGAATTGAGAAAGCACCGCGGTGAGAGCCTATGAAGAAGTCTTGCCAAAGGTGGGAGTGCGGAGCGCACGATTTCTTGTTTTGTTACCTCATTACGCAGACTGGGGATATTGTATTGTGACCATCCCAGACTAAAGACGCACCGTGAACGGCAAGACTTCTATGTTATTGCGTGAGCGCAATCCCGATATTTGGGCAGTGATAACAAAACGTCATTTTGTGCAACGACATCGTGGAGGTTTGTGTGTCACAGTGAATGAGCGTCAACCCAGTTGGAACGTATATCAGCGGGATGACAGGCACCGTGCGATACCTGGATGAGAACAAGGTATTGATTGAGCAGTGGCGCAAGGAGTACAATCAGGTACGTCCTCATAGCTCTCTGAACTATCGGCCACCTGCGCCTGGGGCTAGAATGCCAGCAATACTAACTTAAGAACTGGTATCCTTTATGGGGGCACAGCAAGCTTTTTGAGCTAAGCCTTTGGGAAGACGTGCCAGAGCAAATGGAGCGTACCGTCGATGACATATGCGAAATTCTGGCAGTAGCTAACGTCAATCAGATGCTAAGTAAGTTCTATCATGAGGCAAAAGGCAAGGACCCTATCTACTGCTTTTATGAAACCTTTCTAGCAGAATACAACCCTGAAGAGCGAAAGGGAGGGGGTGTATATTATACCCTCCCGAGGTGGTTTCCTATACGATCCGTTCCATAAATCTTATCATTAAGGGGGCGCTTTGCGAAAACCATGGGGTTTGCCTCTGGTGGCGTGACTGTGCTAGACCCAGCTGCCGGAACCTTGACATTCCTAGCAGAGGCAAATAGTCAATTACCATGGAAGGACGTGATGATGTTGGCACAGACGTCGCAAGATCAATATGTCAAAGTAGGTCAGATCGAGACTCGATTTTGGGCGGTAGGGGGCGAAGGAACGACAGTTATTATGATCCATGGCATAGGCGGTTCTGTAGAGAACTGGTCGCTTAACATCAATGCTCTAGCACGACATCATCGCGTATATGCTATAGACTTGGCCGGATTTGGCCGCTCCGATAAGCCCCCAGTCCCATTTACATTCTCCTATGGAGCTCAGTTTGTCAATGATTTCATGCAGGTACAAGGCATCGAGCGAGCTAGCCTAATTGGAAACTCAATGGGAGGTGGCGTGGCGCTACAATTTGCAGTCCAGTCTCCAGGCAAATTGGAAAAGCTGGTACTCGCGAATAGTGCGGGACTGGGAAAAGAATTGTCTCTTGCGTGGCGATTAGCCACACTCCCATTCGTCGGGGAGTTATTGACCCGACCTAGCCGAAAAGGAACGGCCCTATCCCTGAAACAAAGCGTATACGACTCTGTCGTGCTAACCGAGGAGTTAGTTGAGTCCTCCTACCAGCTGGCAGTCCTACCCGGGGCACAGAAATACCTTCTATCCACGCTGCGTGGATGTGCTAACGTTCGTGGTCAGCACACTGACAATATCCTATCTATAGTAAATAGCCTTGCCACCATCACGGCACCGACGCTTATTATCTGGGGTCAGCAGGACCGCATCTTGCCGGTAGCCCACGCACACATTGCACACGAAAGGATGCCCAACGCTAAGCTCCACATCCTTAACCGTTGCGGGCACCTACCCCAACTCGAACGTTCTGAAGACTTCAATAGTCTTGTGCTCGAATTCTTAGCCAGGTAGGATCGAAGTTAGACTGCTTAGCTTCACCTAGTAGATGTCCTCACTCACCTGCTAGAATCATGGGTAAGAATCTGATGTCAACAGGATGTCCCCGAATACTGAGATACGGTGTATTTAGTAATAAACTCACATTCGGTATCTTCGAAAATCTGCAATGAGAAGAGTTAACAGAATCACCGACAAAGCTATTACTATAAACAATACACGTATGATTGCTTATAGCGCTGGGGGTCTTGCCTTCGGTCTTACTTATGCGTGTTTCAGTACCTACGTACAGTTCTTCTATATCGATGTCCTGAAACTCGCGGCCAGTTGGGTAGGTGCGGCTATGGTGGTATATGGCATCTGGAACGCCTTCAATGACCCCTTGGCCGGTCAGATTTCCGATCGCACCCGAACCCGGTGGGGTCGTCGAATACCTTATATTGCTTTTGGCACCATACCTTGGGTCGCCTGCTTTATCCTCATCTGGACTCCTCCTTTCCAAATTGGACAGGGGCAAGCATTGCGGCTCTTTATTTACTTCTTCTCAATTATTATACTGTTCGATACACTGGGGACATTTGTTGGTCTGAACTGGACAGCCCTCTTTCCTGAGATGTTCCCTAACCTGCGGCAGCGTGCCAAGGTATCAGGGTTGCGTCAGTCCTTTGCCGTCCCAGGTTTGGTTCTGGGGATGGCGTTAGCGCCGATGATCTACGGCTCTTTGGGCTGGCAGTGGATGGGGATCATCTTTGGCCTCGTTACTGGCATCTTCCTCTACGTATCTGTGTGGGGTAGTTGGGAACGACCTGAGTTTCGACAAGACCAACCCCTAAGCCTATGGAATGCACTGCGTATGACCTTTTCCAACCGAGCCTTCCGCCTCTTTCTCGTGGTTAACTTCTGTATCCAATTTGCGTTTGTTATGTTGACCGCTACGATTCCTTTCTATGCCAAATACGTACTAGGGCTGGGTGATATGCAAACCTCATTGATGTTAGGAGCCACCTTTGTCACCGTTGTTCCTTGTCTTTACTTATGGACCAAGATAACTCAACGCTTCGGGGCTCGTCGTGCCTTACTGGCCGCCTTGGTCACCTTTGCGGTGGCACTGTTTCCCCTCCTCACCACCAATAGCTTCGGAGAAGCGATCATCGCTTTCATAGCCATAGGTATAGGCTTGGCCGGACTACTCATGCTAACTGATCTGCTAGTGGCGGATGTGGTAGATGAGGACGAGGTGCAAACAGGAGTACGTCGTGAAGGTATGTATTTTGGAATGAACGGCTTTGTCACCCGCTTTGCTGTTTCTATTCAGAGCCTTCTTCTCACCCAAACTCTAAATCTAACCGGCTATACCCCCGACTTACCAGTCCAGTCAGACTCGGTACTCTTGGGATTGCGTATGTTAATGAGCGCAGTACCATTCATCGCTCTGCTTATTGCGTTCCTCGCTACCAGAGCCTATCCTTTGGATGGAAGCAGGTTGGCACAAATCCAGACACAAGTAGCACTGTTGCATCAAGAGAAGGCGGCGCGTAACATGCCCAATTGAGAGGAGACAAAACAGTGAGCTTCCTGGAGAAGACACAAACTGCTATTCGATTCATTGGCGTAGGCGGGGTGCTGAATGCACTGTCTTACGGGCTGGTTCGTGCCTGGCTAGAGCATCGTTTCAGATCTGCCAAGCCATCTGGTGGGTGGTCTAAGCCTGGCCCTCTACAGGCAGTGCACCTGTTGGATAATGGCGCACGCTGGTGTTTTGTCCATACGAGTCTTGAGATTACCTTCTTAAAACCGGATTTGGTACGCTGCGAGTGGGCCGGTGGTACACCGCCACTGCCCTACGCTCTCGCTCGCAGCGAATGGGAACCGCTGAGTATCAGCCTGCAGGAAAGACCTGACGGTTGGCATATCCAGAGTGATGATTTGTCAGTGTTGGTGCGTGACGACGGCAGTATCTCCTTCCGTGATTCTCTAGGACGCGTACTGCGTGAAGAGCAATGGCCAGCGTACGAGAGCGGGAGCTGGACTCATCGTGCTGCATTGCGTCCGGAAGAGAGACTGTATGGTCTAGGCGAACGTGCCGCACCTCTAAATCTGCGGGGTAGGGCTTATCGTATGTGGAACCGTGATCCTGCTTCCACATATCGTTCAGGTGACGACCCACTCTACCTATGCATTCCAGTCTACCTGGGCCTGCACGACGCAGGAAGCTACATGATCTTCTATGAGAATCCCTTTGATGCCACGTTTGACCTGGGTGCAGCCGATACATCCACTATCAGGGTGTGGCTTGGTGGAGGTACACTGCGCGAGTACTTCATAGGTGGTCCGCCGCCATATGCTTTAGACCGCTATACTGAGCTGACGGGCCGACCGTCACTGCCACCCCTTTGGGCACTTGGCTACCACCAGTCTCGGTGGGGGTATCGCAGTTCAGCGGATGTACGTGGAATTGTCAAAGGCTTCGAGGAGCACAACCTACCATTACATGCCGTTTACCTTGACTTGGATTATATGGACGGTCGCCGTGTTTTCACTGTTGACCATACGTTATTTCCTGACATAACCGGGTTGACCCGTGAACTTGCCGAACACGGTATTCGCCTGGTAACAATCATCAATCCCGGTGTGAAGTGGGATCCCGGCTACGATGTCTTTCAAGAAGGCTTGGCTGGAGGTCACTTCTGCACGGTACCAGGCGGTAAGCCAGTGCGAGCACCTGTCTGGCCAGGAATGTGTGCCTTCCCTGACTTCACCAAAGCGGCGACCCGTGCTTGGTGGGGTCAGTACTATACGCGGCTGCTAGACGCCGGAGTAGCTGGTTACTACCATGACATGAACGAACCGGCCGTGTTCACTGCTTGGGGCGAGGCAACACTACCACGCGTTACTCTCCACCACATGGAGGGACGGCGCGGTGACCATGGCGAAGCCCATAACATCTATGGTCTTCTTCAAGTGCAGGCAGCCTACGGATCTGTGCGCGCACAGCGACCTGAATATCGCCCATTCATTATCTCGCGTTCTGGGTGGGCCGGATTACAGCGTTACGCATGGACCTGGACTGGAGACACGGTTAGCAGCTGGGAATCGCTTAACCAGACAATTGCCACTGTTCTGGGGCTAGGGCTCTCTGGTATGCCATATAGTGGCTCAGACATTGGGGGGTTCAGTGGTACACCTTCGGATGAGTTATTTCTGAGGTGGTTTCAAATGGCTACGTTTATGCCGCTCTTCCGTAGCCACTCCGCACTGAATACGCCACGACGTGAACCATGGACCTTCAGTGAGCCTCATTTTGGCGTACTCCGGGAGTTCCTACGCTTGCGTGAACGGCTACTCCCCTATTTATACACGCTGTGCTGGGAGGCAGCACAGACAGGTGTGCCGTTAATCCGCCCACTCTTTTGGTTCGATGACAGTGATGATTCGTTGTGGGATGTGGATGATGTTTTTTTACTAGGCAATGATATGCTGGTAGCTCCGGTGCTACAGCCTAATGCAACTACGCGGGAGATTATGCTACCGAAAGGATACTGGTACAGTTTCTGGGACGATACCACTCTGCAAGGACCAGGTCGTATTAAGTGTGCCACTCCACTAACACATATACCAGTACTGGTGCGTGCCGGTAGCTTGTTACCCTTGGCGGATGAAGACCGACTGGTGCTGAACATCTTTGTCCCTCCCTCAGGTTCAGGTGATAGCCAGCTTTATTCCGATGCTGGTGATGGGTATGGTATGTGGCGACTCGACCGCTTCAGCATGAAGCACGATGCAGATGGAATTAGGGTGAACTGGCAGTCCGATGGTGAGTTTCCACTACCGTACGCTGCTATTGAAGTCTGCCTGCATGGGGTAATGGCCAAGCAAGTCTATGCAGACGGCGAGACGCTAACAACCTCAGGTCGGCGGTTTGAAGTAGGTGAATTTCAACAGCTGCGCATCTATGTAGATAGTGACCAGTAAGTGGACTACCTATAAAATGATAATTAATAGTAGACATTACTGCATCCCGTCATATGGTAAACCAGCTTGAGACATTGCGTCTGAGGAAAGAGAAAAGCTGGATGCTCAAGAATATCCAGGTTTTCAGTTGAATACTGACCAAGCTCTCAGCTAGCTTTTTCCGATTCTGAACATCTTGGTCCCACAGACTGGACATGTCCCCTGTGTAGCGGGCCTGCCATTCTTCATGGTGATGCTTTTGGCGTCTCTCATTTTCAACCAGGGACACAGGGGCATCAAGATAACGTCAAATTGAAGGCTTCTTCAGGCCATCTTATTAGCTTTAAGCCATAAGTGAAGATACTGTCAATGTCCACAGCCTTGTTGAAGTTTGTGATAATTTCCCGCTCATAGGAAGATACTGTTCTAGGTATATTGACCTCCTTCTCATTGCTGCTTATCTCTGATACCGATAGGGATGCAGAATTGGAATGTCGTATTGCGACCATGCCAGACTAACCACACACGCTGAACGGTAGAAGTTCTATGTTATTGTGAGAGCACAATCCCGATATCCGTTCGGTAGTAACAGAACAGCGTCTTACTGGTTCAGATGTCACGGCTCCATTCCGAGGCCAGACATGGGTTCGCCTGGTCTCCTATCTATTGACATGGACTGTCCGCTCGTCTACAGTGTTGGTCACTGACAGACGCAGACACGCCCAAGGGGAAG
>CAYFSE010000227.1:0-12308 GCA_964345725.1 uncultured Dehalococcoidales bacterium | reverse complement strand
CTTTGGGTATCCGCGTATTTGTAGGAACGTACTCAACGAGTAGTTTCGCAATCTCTTTGAAGTCGTCCGGTGTTAGTTTCCCTGAAATTATGACGTATCATAACCAAAGGGCAACCCTTCGATTTGTGGCACAACCTTCTGATACAGCCACACATCAAACAAATCAGTCAAATCCTCACCACTGACTTCGTTCGCTAGCGCAATAAAATCCTCAACAGTTGCATTAGTATCTTTGAAACGTTGGAAATATGTGCGGATCATCTCAAAAAACAGCTCATCATCCACACGCTGACGTAAGGCATGAAGTGTCAAAGCGCCACGCACATATACTGCGCCATGAAATAGTTTTTCGACGTTCGGATCACCAATGGCATCCGGAGCCGTATTCACAAAACCAGGATCCGAAATCCGATCATACCAATCATTCAATACACTTTGCACAACATCATCTTCATAAATTTCAGCCACCCACATGAGCGATAAATACGTTGCAAAGCCTTCATTCAACCAGATGTCTTGCCAGCGGGCAAGACTCACGCTATTGCCAAACCACTGATGCACCAATTCATGTGCCAGGTAGATATCAGTCCGTACAGAATCCTCTAAAATCCGTGTGCCATAAGTAGATAAAGTCTGTGTTTCAAGCGCATATGGCAGATCAAAATCTACGACCACACTACCATATACATCAAACGGGTACTCCCCAATAATACCTTCATAGAACGTGATCATCTCTGATGTATCTTCAAATATGGGTCTTGCTTGGTCAAAATGCCGACCTGCGAAATAATTCCGAATAGGTACCTGTCCTTCTTTTCTTGTTTCATCCAGTATCAGATCACCTGTATGGACTGTCACAAGATAGCTTGCTGCCAGGTCATCCAACACCGATCTATAGGTCAGCATTCCACTGTCATTAATCACTTCGATGAGTTCGCCACTGGTCGCCACTACATATGGCTCTGGCACGGTGATCGAAAAGCTATACGTTGCTTTATCTTTTGGATGATCATTCACAGGATACCAGAATGATGCACCACGCGGCTCACTCGTCACAAAGGATCCCCCCGAATGAAATACCCAGCCAGCCGATGCCAAGAATTCTGGATCACCATAAAATATTTCCTCCGGAATCCCTTCTCGTGGTTTGCCATTATATGCAACAGTTACCTCGAACGTGTCCCCTATCGCAATCGGATCATTTGGAATGATCATCAACTCGCCCTGATCACGCCCGTACTTGACCAACTGCCTTTCAACTGTTACATCCGTGATCGTATATCCCCAAAAATCCAAATTAAATTCGGCGAGATTCTGGGTCGCTTGCATCTGAATCTCAACTGTTGCATCCAGCGTTTCCGCATCAAAATCAGGGGTAATATCGAGATGATAATGCAAAGCATCGTAACCTTCGTTCCCTAACAACGGGAAATAGCTATCCTCCAACGAACTCGGCTTAACCGTCACCTGTCCAGTTGTAGCGATTGCAATGATCCAGCATAACCAAAGTAGGGCAATTGCGTACAGTAGGGCAATTGTGTATTTTCTCATTGTTAAACTCCAGTAAAATGACACCCTGATTTTAGCAGATAGTCGACGCTTGGTCTCAATGACGCATAAGCTAGCGGTATTTCTGAGAGATTACAGGCAAGAGCGCAAGGCCCTATGCCGTGAACTGGGGAAAGAACCAATCTTAGACGAACCGGTATTTGCCCATGTTGAGGGTAATCCGCTTGATCCCAGTGTCCTCACTCATAACTTCGAGAGAATAGTGAAAAGAGCCGGACTAGAGGATGTACGGTTCCATGATCTGCGGCATACGTTAGCCAGTCTGATGTTACTCAGGGGAGCTAAGCTCAAGGTTATCTCGGAAGCCCTAGGACATTCCAACGTGGCGTTTACAATGGACGTCTACTCTCATATAATTGAGGGGATGCAATCGGATGCCATGGCGTTACTGGACGTGGTTTTGCCAAAAGGCAAGAACGGCATATCTCAGAGGGCCATTAACGTCAAATGAAGGCATTATGTCGAGTAAGAACTGACGATTAGCTTCGCGGGCCGCTAGCTCAATTGGAAGAGCAGCTGACTCTTAATCAGCCGGTTCTGGGTTCGAGTCCCAGGCGGCTCACCAGCCACCCAATTTAGCTTCAAAACTCGGTTTGGAGGCGCCTGAAAGGGCGCTTTTTTGTCAAATCCGACCACCTGACTAATCAGGAAAGATCCAGGATTTTCCCCACTACTTGCCTCACAGTCACTTAACAAAGAAGGAGGCAAGCAATATCATGAAGGAAAGAAGGAATCTCAGGTGGGAAGAGATGGACAAACGGCAAATGGGACTAGATCAGCTCATACAGCACTTCGAAATCTTCAATCGCAGCGAAGGCAAATCACCGAAAACTATCAAGTGGTATTCTGATGTCCTTAACCTTTTTCTGCGCTGGCTTGAGTCGGAAGGCATGTCGACGCAGATAGGAACGGTCGGCGAAGTTGAAGTAAGAGGTTTCGTACTCCATCTGCAGGAGCGGACAGTCCACGGTAAGCCCTTGTCGACGCATTCCATAGCCAACCGGGTACGTGGCTTGCGAGGCTTCTTCTCCTGGCTCGCAGCGAAACGATACACCGAAGAGAATGCACTGACAAACATTCGCTTGCCGAAGACAACCCAAATAATCATCGAACCCCTGAATCCTGAAGAGGTGAGACTTATATTCAGCAACATCAACGAAGAAACGGCTCTCGGTGCCAGGAACACAGCTATTATGGCACTCTTTCTGGACACGGGCCTGCGACTCTCTGAGCTTGCGAATCTCAGGGAAGAAGACGTTCATCTGGACCAGCGCTACATAAAAGTGATGGGTAAGGGCGCCAAAGAGCGCATAGTACCAATAGGTGCTAGCTGCCAGAAAGCGTTGCTGCATTATTACCATCATTTCCGAATGGAGCCTGCCCATGCCAGGATTGATTCATTCTTCTTGACCATTGACGGTCATCCGATGACGACGGAGGCTGTTACCTCTATGATGGATCGTTTAGCTAGGAGAACGGGCCTGAAGCGGCTGCACTCGCATTTGCTCAGACACACTTATGCCACGCAGTTTCTACTCAATGGCGGTGATGTCTTTCTGCTTAAGCAGAACCTGGGCCACTCCACTCTCACCATGGTCGAACATTACCGGCACATAGCAAGCAGACAAGCGGCTGTGCTGAGCGAAACGTTTTCTCCTCTTGATAGGATCGACTTGAAGAAGTTTCGACGGCGGTTTAGGAACAACAATGGTAGGTACGGAGCAATATATCCAAACGTTCGGCTTCGCAATATGGGACAGAGTCGAAATCCACCTCAATGTTGGCCAGTTGGCGGGAAAGCGGAGGGGATTCCGTTTTCCGTATCGCCTCGTCTACGTAGTGACGCATAGCCAGCTGACCAAAGGAATTCCTCGATGTCAAACAAATCTATCTTGTTGGATTCTGTTACCAGAGCAAAGGCGAGCATGAGTACTACGTCGCGGCTGGGATTGGCTCTCTCACCCGTTTCTAGTCGTAACAGGTAAGCTTCGCTAAGGCCGGACCACTGCGCCAGTCTGTATCTTGATTTACCAGACTTCTTCCTCAGTTCCTTCAAGCTTTCTGCGAAACTCAACTCTTGTCTCCTGCCGGGAAGTCAGAACGCGTTTCAATTTCTTCTAATGTCTCTAATCCTTTTCATACTCCATCATCTGCAGTGACAAAAACATTGGATTCTGCCTATTCCTTTCTGCAGTTAGGGCAGCGACGAGGTGGGGAAAGTAGCTTGCTTTTGTACAACTTCTGCTCCCCGGCACTCCAAACGAAGTCATTGCCACAATCGCAGCAATGAATAACCTGGTCTCTGGGATTTTGTGCGGATTCTGCGTTTGTTATGATTGCCTGTCTCCTTCTATATCAGTTAGGTCCGCGTTCTGTGTGTCCGCTGTCACGGAATACCTCATTTACTGGCCGCCGGAGTGCCTCTGCCAGCAATCTCTTTGCCTTCGGCCATGGCTGACGTGTGCCACGTTCGAAGTCTGAGAGCACGCAGTTTGGCACTCTTGATAGGAATGAGAGCTGCAACTGCGATAGCCCTAGCCCGGTTCTTATCTCTCTCAATTTGCTGCTTCCGACGTTTTGCCTCTCTATTCTCGCCTCATATCTAGTTTCGCATGACACAAAGCCAATTATCTTACGCACTTTGAGTGCGTATGTTATTTGAAGACTTTATAACCCTCGCCATCGTATTAGCCTAGTAAATCCGATGCACTAGGTTATTCAGATTCTACAACCCTGGCACTCGAATTAACGTATGACATTTGATGTCGCATGATAATTGAGATCTTAAAAGGCATGACACCCAATTAACTTACTCCGTTTAGCGGAATAAGTTAATCACTTTCTTTAAGTCTATCCCCGGCCCCATCGAATTATCTTACTTAATCCAATTCAGTAAGATAATTACTTTTCACAGCAGAACTGGCGCAAATCTGAGGTGTCAAATCACCCTGGGCTGGAACGGGGAGCAAATGGTTTCGGGGGAATGGGTTGAGAAAAGTGCAACGGCATATGCAGATAACAAGGGGATTGATATCCCGGGCACAGACAAGAGGAATGTTGGTTACTCCTATTCGTGGTGGACAAAGGAATATCCTGAGTCAGATATGTTTAGTGCTGGGGGCTGGGGAGGACAGAACATTTTTGTCTTTCCTGATTTGAACGCGGTTGTTGTTACCACCGGTGGCACATATATGTCCAGTACACGGATAATGTCGCTTCTTGAAAGATATATCATACCTGCCTTGATATGAAGATGCAGCCCGTATTGGACCTTGGCCTAAGACACAAGGAGATACCGAAGGCATAGACGCCGGGTCATACTCCCCACCCCTCCATACTCAAACCTACCTGCCGCTGAGTCGCCCCGGCGTGACCCCATAGCCGCACTAGCACCGAAAAGCCACGGCGTAGCCCTTTGGCTTCGAGGGGCCGGGAAGGCCAGGCGCGGGGCTCCTGGGGCTCGTTTCGCGGAGTTCTAGCCTACCCCCTCTGGAATCCCTATTGCGCGACTAACTCTTGGAGCGGTATAATGCGGGGTGGCAGAAAACGAACTAAGGCGCCCCTAGAAGCCAAATATCAGAAGACAAGGAGGAAGGATTGCTGTGAGGAAGATCGACACCGAAGCGCACTTCTATACCCAAGCATACCAAGAATATATGCTCGCCAGAAAGGAGATGCCAAGAGAGGAGTTCTATAAAGGATACGTACGCTTGTGGTACGAGCCCAATGTATGGGAGCCGCATGGAGCTGAGATTGAAGATAAGCTTCTTGACCTGGCTGAGGGCAGACTAAGGGACATGGATGAAGCTGGCATTGATATGCAAGTGCTCAGCCTATCAGCGCCAGGTTGTGAACAATTCAGCCCGGCTGATTGCACAGCTCAAGCCAGAAAAGCCAATGATGAGCTAGCTAAGGTTGTTAAGAAATATCCGGACAGGTTTATTGGCCTGGCAGCCCTGGCGCCTCAGAGTCCTGTTGAAGCTGCTGGTGAACTCGAACGAGCCGTCAAGGAGCTTAGTCTCAAGGGAGCGAAGATAAACTCACATATAGGAGATACCTATCTTGATGACAAAAAGTATTGGGTTATATTTGAAAGGGCAGAGAAGCTGGGTGTACCTATCTATCTTCACCCGACAACGCCTAGCCCGTCTATGCTGAAACCCTATACCGATTACGGCTTCGCCCTGACCGGCCCTGCCCTGGGCTTCGGCGCTGAAACAGCAATACACGCCATGCGCTTGATTTTCAGCGGTGTCTTTGATGAATACCCTGACCTGAAGATTATTCTAGGGCATCTCGGGGAGGGATTGATATTCTGGCTATATCGGATAGACTTTAGTTTCAGGAAACCATGGGTAGATAAGGAGCTCCGACCCAAAATTAAGAAGGCCCCTAGTGAGTATATCAGGGATAATTTCATCATAACCACCAGCGGGATGTTCGCCGTGCCCGCATTTATGTGTGTATTCTTAGAGATAGGCGCTAACCGGATGATGTTTTCTGTAGATTACCCGTATGAGAAAAGCGAGGAGGCCGTGCGCTTTATGGAAAAGGTTCCTATATCTGATATTGACAAGGAGAGAGTTTATCACGTAACTGCGGAGAAGCTCTTCAAGCTAAGCTAGTATTAGAAAGGCACAGTTTAATGAAAATCGATGTTTATGCCCATATTTGTCCCCAAGAATTCATAGATGCCTTTGCCAAGCAAGCAGTAAGCTGGGAAACAGTTGCCAAAACTTCGCCGGTATTTGGCAGTCCCGCGCTGTGGGATATCAATAAGAGGCTCGAGGTTATGGATAGGTATGAGGATTATGTACAGTTACTGGTTCCAAGTGGACAAGTAGTGGAGCCGTTTTTGAGCCCAAAAGATACGGCTTATCTGGCCCAGATATTCAATGATGCGATGGCTGAACTAATCAACAAGTATCCAGACAAGTTCGTAGGAGCTGTGGCTACCCTACCGCTGAACAATATAGATGCCGCCCTGAAGGAGATAGATAGGGTAATAAATGAGTTGGGGGTTAAGGGAATACTCATCCATACACCGATATTTATATACGAAGAGGGCAGACCGATTGAGCTGGGGTATAATTATGGGACCATGAAGCCAATAGATTCACCCGAGCTTATGCCAATTTATGCGAGTATGTCCCAACACAATCTGCCAATATGGATTCATCCGGTTGGACAAGGCGGTGTCCCAGTTTATAGCGGCGAGGAAAGAGGCAAGTACGCACTATCTCATGTTTTCGGGTGGCCACTTGAGTCAGCAGTAGCAATGGGTAGGCTAGTATGTAGTGGCATACTGACCAAATATCCTAATCTTAGGTTCATTGTTCATCATTGTGGTAGCGGTATCGTACCCGCGTTGGCCGGTAGGATTGATAATGAGTTTGATAAATTCAGGTTCGCAGGTTTACTGAAGTGGGATAGGCCTGGTGAAGAAGACCCGTTCACGACTAAACGCGCAGTAGACTATTTTAGGATGTTTTACGCTGATACCGCGCTTTATGGTGGTGTGTCTGGACTTATGTGTGGCCATGACTTTTTTGGGGCAGAGCATATAGTTTTCGGAACAGACTTTCCTTACGATTCAGCAAGCGGCGATAAATTCATTGAAAAGACCATAGATGCCATATATAGGATGACTGTCTCGGATGCCGATAAGAAGATGATTTTTGAAGACAATGCCAAGCGGATTTTACCCCTAGACATTCAATGAAAGGACTTAATGGAAGGAGGTGCGAAAGAGGATTTAGCATTATTGAGCTTACCAAGTCGAACTGTTATGTTGCTACAAAGGGAGTATTGGAAGTTGTGAGAGAGGAGGGATTTGAGCAATGAAGAGCAAATTGGTTCTTTGTGTACTGGCACTGGTGTCAATATCTAGCTTGATAGCGGCGTAAATCATCGAAGCGTAGGAGAACGGAGAGAACCCAAGAAGAATGAGGAAAGGAGGGCCACTGAATGGAGGAATAGTATTAGATGAATCTAGACCACAAATGGTGGATGTGGTGTGGCTGAAGGAAGTGAAAGGATTTGCACAAAGGAGGTTAGAATGAGTAAAAAGACAAGTAGAAGACTTCTAAGGATGGGATGGATACTCTTGGCTGTTTTGCTGTGCCTTTCTCTTGTCGCAGTGGCGGCCTGTGGTACTGCACCTCCATCTCAGCAACAAGAAGAGGAAGAGGAGGAAGAGGAGTTGCCCGAGGTGCTTAATCTAGGCACTATGCCCGTGGGGATGATTGTCAATGCACAAGCCGTCGGTATAGCTGCCATATGCAGCAACTATACCCCCATATCTGTTAAGGTTTACCCGGCGACAAACGAGATGGTATGGGTGCCTTTGACAGCAACTGACGAAATCCAGCTAGGAGTGGCTAGTGCGGTAGCTATGCGACAGGCGTATCTAGGATCATACGTATTTGAGGATATAGCCGAACAAGCCGGAGTGGAAAGCTTTCCTCTGCGTGTAGTGGCAGGGGGCTCGCCTTTACGAGTAAACCTTTTCGTTCCTGGCGACTCTCCAATAGAGACGATACCAGAACTAGAAGGGACGAGACATGTCACCTTTGCTGAGGGGACTCACTTTGTCCAATATACCGAGGCTCTTTTGGCTAACGGGGGGCTCACCCTTGATGATATTACGCCGGTTCCTGTGGCTAACCCTGTAGAATCTGTCAGAGCGGTCATGGACGGTCGCGCCGATGCAGGTCAGGTTGCGGTGGGTGCGCCTATTGCTGCTGAAGCAGTAGCCAACATAGATTTGCGCTGGCTGCCCGTGGACCCCTCGCCTGAGGCAGTGCAGAGAATGAAGGATGTTGTTGACGTAGCTTATGTAGCTGAAGTCCCTGGTGGTGTACACATCGGGATACCAGAGCCACAGCTATTGATGCACCTTGACGTTGTCTTTGTAGCCCATGAGAGTGTTAGTGAGGCTGCAGTCTATGAGTTAGCCAAGGCCCTTTGGGAAAACAACGATGAATTAGTGGAAAAACCAGGGCTATTTGAGTGGACTCCAGACAAGTATCTGTCAACAGAGCAGAGGGTTCCTTATCATCCAGGAGCCATAACATTCTATCAAGAGATAGGGATCTGGACTGAAGAAATGGAGGAATTCCAAGAAGCAGTTTTAGCAGAGGAACCGTAGGAGAAATCATAGGCCAGTGTTGCGGAAGGTTGGTCTTGACTCTGTTCCCGGGTTAGCCTAACTTTGAAATACCTGGGAAGGAAGTCTATGACCAACCTTTCGCACATGTTTTGCATGGATTTCGACTAGAGTTAGGCCAGATGAGCGCAGAAACGGAAGAGAAGGGGCTAACCCGCTTTAGAAGGCATAGCGGTGTCCTCGGCGTTGTGGAAAGAATCTTACTTATAAGCATCCCCATTATAGGTGCTACTTACATACTGTATATTCCCCAACGTTTGGGAATGCGTGTTTGGCTTGAACAGTACCTTGCCCTATTTCTGGGATTAACGCTGGTTGTCATTTTCCTCACTACTCCGGCGACTAAAAAAGCACCCTCCAATAAATTGCCTTGGTACGATGTTGTGCTGTGCGTTCTTAGTCTTGCCGTAAGTGCATATGTTGTAGTCAACTGGCCTGACATAGTAACTACCGGTGGAATTATTACAGGGGAGAGGGTAGTGTTAGGGGCTGCAACCGTGATACTCTTGCTGGAAGCCACGAGGCGGTTTTTTGGCTGGACGCTGGTAATATTGGTAGCAGTTTTTATCTTTTACGCTCTCTTCACCAGCCTGTTCCCCGGACCATTCTACGGCAGATCGATCCCGTGGCAGCGGCTAGCACTCTCACTCTATTTAGATAAGAGTGCTTTGTTTGGTATCCCACTTAAGGTTGCCGCCACTATTGTTCTTGCTTTTGTACTTTTCGGTCAATTGCTCTTCGCTACGGGGGGGGGCAAATTCCTTATCGACCTTGCTCTGACTGGATTCGGAAGGATGAAGGGAGGGGCAGCTAAGGTACCGGTTGTGGCCAGTGGTGCTTTTGGCTCTCTCTCAGGTATTGCTGTAGCTAACGTATATGCGACAGGACAGCTAACCATTCCCTTGATGAAAAGGTATAAAATTGAACCCCATATTGCTGCAGCCATAGAGGCAGTAGCTTCCACAGGAGGACTCATATTGCCCCCAGTTATGGGTGTAGTCGCCTTCATTATGTCAACCTTTTTGAATATAACCTATGCTCAAGTCTGCATTGCCGCTGCCATACCAGCTGTTCTCTACTACCTGGCTCTATACATCCAGGTAGATAGGTTTGCAGCCAGCCGAGGCTACGGCAGGCTGCCAGCGGCAGAGGTCCCATCCATAACCAAAGTTGTGAGAGAAGGTTGGCTCTTCATTCTGCCCATCGCTGTCCTTATCTACACCCTGTTCGCCATGCGGCTAGAGGCTCAGGTATGTGCCTTATATGCAGCAGGAGCTGTTCTCCTAGTCAGTATCTTTCGCAGGGCAAATCGCCTTACCTTCCGTAAATTTGCCGATACGTTAGAAGCCTCGGGACAGGGCATCTTAGCCATAAGTGTTGTTTGTAGTATAGCCGGTTTCATTATTGGTGTGGTTATGTTTACCGGGCTAGGCTTTTCCTTAACACAGGTACTTGTAGCACTATGCAGGGGCAATCTGTTCCTACTCCTGTTTTTTGCAGCTCTAATGTGCATCATACTTGGCATGGGGATGCCAATCGTTAGTGTCTATATCATAGTGGCGATAGTAGTAGCCCCAGTTTTGACCCATCTGGGAGTACCAGCTATCGCAGCTCATATGTTTGTCTTTTACTGGGGAATGCTTTCTTTCCTGACGCCGCCAGTGATGTTGTCAGTTTACGCTGCTTCTACCCTAGCCCGTGCTAATTCTTGGAAAACTGCATGGCTAAGTATGCGCCTGGGTATAGCTGCTTACATTGTCCCCTTTGCCTTTATCTATAACACTGCTTTACTGGCTGAGGGCTCGCCCCTGCAAATTGCGATTAGCGCTATCGCTGCTATTTTAGGAGTTGGCATGGTAGCTTTAGGTCTCGAAGGCTATCTTCTTAGAAAGTTGATGTGGGTTCAAAGGGTCTTGCTGGTAATGGGAGGAGTGGCACTGCTGGCACCCATCGAAACAGCCAAGTTTGCTGGGCTCAGCTTAGCTATACTTTTGTTTTTCTGGGAATGGATAAGGGTGAGGCGTTCACGCCAACTGCATGCCAACTTGAAGTAATAGTTAACATATTGCGCCAAGGGAGTATAGTTGTTTGCCCTGGCAATGTAATAGGGATAATAATCCTCGCCCATAGCAAACTGTGCTGAATCTATCGTCTCTAACTACACATAAGCCGTATCAGCTCTGCCTACCTCTATATGTTCCTCATCCAGTATTGAAGGTTATTCTCTTGCAGGAGGCAAGAAGATGTAGCTGGGTTTTCAAATATGACAGAAGCCTGATTTGTGTACAGGCTACTGAGCCTAACATAGTGAGATGCAAGGGTTGCCTTTAGAACAGTATCGGGAATTGCGTCTGTTCGATGCCACCGGCTGCAATTCTTTCAGGAAAGGTGTTTGCAGCTACGCTATTTAACCTATGTTGCCCATCAGGCAAGTATGATAGAATCAGGCAAGCAAGTAGTGGGAAAGGGAAATAATCCGACCACCTGACTGTCGGGATTTCAGGTGACTTTCCGACCCACTTTTGAAGCTAAAAAGAATACTTGGAAGGCCGGAAACACTATACAGACTCTTAATCAGCCGGTTCTGGGTTCGAGTCCCAGGCGGCTCACGTTCAACCCCAGCGTCCTTTGCTAGCATTTTGCTAACGAACTCTTCACTACTATAAACAACAAGATGGTACTAAACAGTGCCATCTGAAGCTAAATCTTCAACAAAAAGGCTCGAGGAATTACCTCTTTTCGCTCTCGGGGACATACCTTTTATATCTCTAAGTGACCTTCTAGTTTTGGTGTGCCGAGGGCCCTGGCTAGCTTGTCAAGGCCCTCTTAAAGTACCGGATCATCTCCAAATCTCATCTCAGGGATAAGGATTCATGTAGTTGGGCATGAAGTCATAATCCACGCCTGGCGTAACCTCGTGCTCGTATGGGGGATCTGGAGCCAGCGGCCCACCATCCAGTGTAAGGCTCGTCCTAGCTGTGTGCCTGAGCCAAACTACCTTATTGGGGTGAGGCGTGGTTCCATCATCGACTTCTACGAATTCATGATAGTGAACGTATCCTCTGGAAGCGTACTCGGCTGCTTTTTCTTCAGTCCAAGTGTCGATGATGCCATGCACTATGTACAGTAGCTCTCCATCTGGGGCATCAGAGGACCACCACTGTGGTGCACCAAAAGGTCCTGTGTTGTAATGCTTACCAACAAGCATATCTGGTCCCGCTTGCACCCAGTAGTGCCCTGGCACATCTATTTCACCATTTGGTCCGTCCGGTGCTCCTGCAAGATAATAATCATCACCATCTATACTCACAACAATACCATGAACGAAACCTTTGGCAGATACTGGCGTGGCAATCAAGAGCACAGTCAGAAGTAGGGCCAACACACCGAAAACAGAGAATAAACGTTTTCTCATCACTATTGCCCTCCTTTCCCAATGGATTCTTTACCCCTCGACAGAGCGTTAGGATCTCGTCGAATCGACCGGGGTTGAGAATTCTTGTGAACAGCCTATCAAATAGGGAATTACATAGTTATAGATTTGGAACGAAAAATGTTACAAATCTGTAAC
>CAYFSE010000226.1:0-2214 GCA_964345725.1 uncultured Dehalococcoidales bacterium | reverse complement strand
GCCGCCAGAAGACGGTACAATCGCATCGCCCCTGCCTATGACCTTATGGAGAGCATTGTTGAAAGGTCCCGCTACAGCAGGTGGCGCCAAGTTTTATGGAGCGCGGAGATATCAGTCAGCCGTTCAATGCACCGTCTACAGAGCGGGCAAGTGGTATTCAAAGAGCCGAAGACAGACAGAGCAAGGCGCACGATAGCTCTGTCGCCGTCTACATGCCTTGTAATGCGTGAGCATCGCGAAGAGCAAGAAGATATCCGTCTCAAGCTGGGACTACCACTGGGAGACAGCGACTTAGTGTTTTGCCAGCCGGATGGTAGTCCTCTAATACCCCACTCAATTACACAGGCATGGCGTCGTATGGTACGCCGACTGGGACTGAAAGGTGTACGTTTGCATGATGCCAGGCATACCCATGCCTCGTTAATGCTGAAACAAGGCATCCACCCCAAGATAGTCCAGGAGCGCTTGGGCCATAGCAGTATCCAGATAACCCTGGACACCTACAGCCACGTGGCACCGGGCCTACAACAGGCGGCTGCGGATCGCTTCGACGAAGTGTTGGTTAGCAAACGGTTAGCAAAATAGAAATTGCTGTTGCCAGTGATTTACATAAAGAGAGAATTAGCCTCAAAAAATAACGCGCCCAGAGGGATTCGAACCCCCGACACCTGGTTCCGAAGACCAGTGCTCTATCCGCTGAGCTATAGGCGCGTGCAATAGCATTCTAGTGCCATAGATTGCTGTTGTCAATGAGTCGTGAATAACAGTCCTTGAAGAGGGACAAAGAAGAGCATAAGTGTAAAAGATGGGGTGAGTGGAGGGATTCGAACCCTCGATCTCCAGGGCCACAACCTGGTGCCTTAACCACTAGGCTACACCCACCACGGCCACTGTCGACCCGGCCTGTCGACCCTTTATTATAGCTGAAATCCCCATCTCATTTCAATTTGACCCTTGCCTATTTGTGCTGGATTCATTGGGCAACACCACCCCGCAATTCTCCAGAATCCTCAGCACGTTGTGCTTGATTTTCCCTACATCCATTGCTATACTCCTTATTATATTAACCCGCGAGTGCGTGCTGTGTTAGACCAACTGTATTGCCGGACCATACTGCACCGGAAAGCTTGCTGAAAGTTTTAGTCTGTCCAAGTTCGCGCCAAAATCAGAGTATATTGGCCATTATAGACAAAGGTGAAGGAGGTAAAAGAAATGGCTTTAGCTCTTGAAGGAATCAAGGTCTTGGATGTATCGCAGGTGGCTGCTGTACCCATGGCTGCTAGGCACCTTGCTGATTTCGGAGCCGATGTGCTCCACATCGAAAATCCTGCTACCGGTGACTCTTGGCGAGTCTTTCAGGTAGCCCAGGAAGCTGCCAACGCTTGTGCCCCCTGCGAATTCAACTACAACTGGGAGAACTTCAACCGCAACAAGAGAAGCGTCACTATTGACCTCTCGCAGGAAGCTGGTCGCAATGTTATCTACAAGATGGTGGAGCAGGCTGACGTCTTCCTCACTAACCTCAGACTGTTTGAGCTTGAGAGGTTCAAGCTGGAATACGAGACCCTGTACCGTATAAACCCGCGGATTATCTTTGGCAACGTAAGTGGCTATGGCAAGACGGGCCCCGATAAGAACCTCCCCGCTTATGATGCCACCGCTTATCAGGTCCGGTCAGGCATACCCTCCATGATATCCTTTCCTGGTATACCCACTTATGGTTACCGACCGGCTATCGGTGACAACGTAGTCGGTCTGGCTTTGGCTTATGGTATAATGCTTGCCCTTTTCGTAAGGGAAAAGACAGGTGTCGGTCAGGAAGTGGATGTTTCCCTCCTGCACACTGCCTTGTATCACTATTCATTTGATATTGCTGGGGCGTTAGCTACCGGCATGGATTTCGAAGACTGGCGTGAAGCTCCACCTCAGGAAATGGTCAACAATGCTATGGCGGCGGTAGCTCCGATTATGACTTTCTATGGAAGCAAAGCTTTAAGCCCGCTCACCGGCATGTACATTACCAGGGACCTCAGGTCTCTGGTCTTCATTATCCTCCAGCCTGACCGCTATTGGGTAAAGTTTTGTCGTGCTATTGGTCGTGATGACCTTGCTGATGACCCCAGGTACGACTCTACTGATGGTCGGGCTGAGCATTCCGCCGCTCTGCGGCAGACTATATCCGAGACCTTCCTCACTAAGACCCTGGATGAGTGG
>CAYFSE010000225.1:0-46464 GCA_964345725.1 uncultured Dehalococcoidales bacterium | reverse complement strand
ACCTCGGGAATGATCTTGTCGAACCAGGCGTTGAAGATTGTCAGGCCGGGATGATCATACGTGGGATTGAGGTCGTACGGCCAGGCGGGTGACACAAGATCGACTCGGCTGACAGGTAGGGGCTCTGCCATAGCCCAGGCGCCCAGGTAACCCAGCGCTGCATAGAGCTCAGGGTCAGGGGTCGCCGACACATAGGCCGTGAGCGCGGCTATCAAGTCTCCGGCGAAGTTCATGCCCTCGGTGCTGTGATAGCCTCCAACCTGGTTGATCTGGTTCAAAGTGTCCGTGGTCAGGTCCCCTGAGGCCGCGAATGTGCTTATTGCGTCCATCAGGATCTGGACCCGGTGCCCCTCACCCCAGGCCACGTCACTTTCGGCGTACGGCCAGCCGGCGATCGGCTTGTTGTTCCAGTTGGTAAGCCAGCCCTGCTCCGGGTTGATGGACCTGGGCATCTCCCAGGGCTCGGTGACACGAACCCACTCTTGTGTTCCATCGCCATCCAGAGGCAGTCTGCGGTCGGCGCCTGCCGGCTTCAGTGGGAAGCGTCCGGCATGCCAGTAGCCTATGTTGCCCTCTGTGTCCGCCCAGTAGAAGTTGTGGCTGGGCCAGATCAGTTCCACGGCGTCTTCGAATTCGTCGATGTTTGTTGCTTCCTGGAAGCATGCCCAGCCCTGCTCAGCGCCAACCTCCATCTTGTAGAATGGCGTATGCAAGGTGACGGCCGTGTTTGCGCTCAGATCCATGGAAATAACAGGGCCATAGACGGAGCGATAAACGCTCGTGGCCTGGTAAGTCTGCTTCCCTGGACCATAGACTACCTCGTTTCTTCTCTCCATATCGACCCAGGCACCATCATGCCAGTACTGGGTTGGCTTCGCAGGATTCAATGTCAGGATACGGGCATCCATGACATCGGAAGCGCCGGTGGTTGATGTCCAGGCGCCATGTTCGCTGACGCCGATCAAAATGAACGGACCTGCACCGGGCATTGCCATGCCCACGGCATTGATTCCGGCGCCATGCAAGCCCAGCTCATAGACAATCTGCGGTATCGAGTAGCCCATCTGGGGTCCTCCCAGTTCAAGGGCGTTGCCCGTGGCCGACAATTCCGGACTGATGAGCACAGCGTTGCTTCCGAATTTCGTCGGTATGCCCAGCGCTTCGAACGCTTCATCCTGAGTGGCCCACAACTCCTGAGCCTGCTCCAGTACCGGGCCGAGGTTGCCGGCGACATCCAAGGAAGCCTCATCCGCGGAAAGAGCGGTCAGCGACTGGCCGGGTATCGTCACAGGTGCTCCGGCGTCATCCAGGGTGAACAAATCGTCCCAGATGGCAGCCCCGGCTGCAGCTCCGTTCACACCTTGAAGACCAAGTAACGCCTCGTACAAGTCACCTTCGTTACCGCCTGTTCCACCAAATCTCCACGCCTGGAGCACAAGAACGGCTACATAGTCTGCAACCGTGAAGAGCTCGGGCGTCAGGCCCTGTGCGTAATACTCAACAGGCAGAGACAATAAATCGCCCTGAGTTTTTACAACATAAGTGTTTATGCCATCTATGTAAGCCTCGACCATCGGCTTCAGGTGCTCGTAGCCTTCACCAGGGTCCCAGTCGTCAAAAATCTCTAGTAAGTCATCTTCGCTATACCACAGTGTTCTGGTGGCAATATCCCCCTCTATTGTTCCCAGGCCGAACTCGGCAAGCCGTCCGGTTGCCGCCCTCCTCACAACATCCGCCTGCCAGAGCCTGTCCTGGGCCATGGCATAGCCAGCCCCGAAGGCCAGGTCCTCTTTGGTGTCTGCGAAAACGTGCGGCACTCCATAATTGTCTCTGATGATGGTACACCGGACTTCTGGCGGTTCCTCCGGAGGCACATACTCCTCTGTACATGATAATCCTATACTCGCGATAAGGAATACAGCCACTAATGCTAATAATGCTTTCTTCAAATCACCCTCCTTTCATGCTACGCTAATTATCTGATCTCAATAGGCGTTTACCCTGGGCCTCACCTCCTTTCTTCTTTTTTTGGGCTTCTGAGCTTGGTTCGCCTGCCAATCGCGGCACAGTGATAGGCTCCGATGTGGGGAAAAACAGTAGGCCTTGTGCTATATCCGAGTCTTACTGTCAGCTTGAGTGATGTCGTCCCGAGCCTCCGTTCTTTTCCCGCGCATACCGACTTCGATTATATGTTCTCTTCCCAACCCTTGTCAATCGACCTTGTCCCTTGTATGCGCTTGACACTGTCGCTCTTTTGCCACTTGAAGTCTAACACCTAAATGTTAAGATGCTGTTAACAAAGGGCTCAACTCTATTTTTCTCCACTCCCCCTGTCATCCCGAGCCCTCCCCTTTCTGTCTTTGCGAGGCCCGACCTGTCGGGGCGTGGCAATCTCCTAAGCGGCTTCGGCTGCTCGCGTCAGCCTCGCAAAAACCCGGAGAGGGAGCTGTTGTGGCTTTGGAGCCGTTGTGACCGGCATACCCTAGCGGCAGGCACTGTCCAGCCACTTTAGGTATTCTTCACTGCCGCCGATGATGGGCAGGGCGATGATTTCCGGCACTTCGTAACTGTGAATCTCTTTGACCAGGCTGACGATCTCAGAAAGCAGCCATGCTCTGGTTTTGACCAGCAAGAGGCTCTCGCGGGCCGAGTCTATCCTGCCCTTCCAGCGGAAAAGCGAGTCCACCCGCGGCACGATATTAACACAGGCCGCCTTCTTCTCCTTGACCAGCAACCTGGCAATCTTGCCGGCTTCTTCCTCGCTGCCGGCGGTGATAAGGACAATTATCCTGTCTGTCCCTTTCATCGTTTCCCTCGTACACTGAGCATCTTCTCCACGGCAACTATCGCCTTGAGCCGAACTTCGGTGGGAACCTTCACCTCAGGACTCATCTCTTCCAACGCCCACAAGACCTTCTCCAGGGTTGTCAGCTTCATGTTGGGACAGATTGCCTGCTCGGAAACGGGGATAAATCTCTTGCCGGGGTTCTCTTTTCTAAGCCGGTGTATTAGCCCCATCTCTGTGCCCACCACCATCTCTCTGACTTCATCTCGCCGGGCGTATCTGCACATCCCGCTGGTGCTGGCTACTTCGTCAGCCAGGGCGATGACCTCCGGCGTGCATTCCGGATGGACTACCACCTTAGCTTGAGGATACTGCTGTCTCAATTCCTGTATCCTTTCAGGCTTTATCCTGACGTGGGTGGGGCAGAAGCCGGGCCAGAGAATCATCTTTTTCCCCGTCTCCATTGAGACATAATGTCCGAGATACTGGTCAGGGATAAATAGTATCTCCCGGGCATCCAGGCTTTCTATGACCTCGACGGCATTGGCAGAGGTACAGCAGATATCCGATTCTGCTTTGACTTCGGCTGAAGAGTTGATGTAGCAGACTACCACTGCTTGAGGATGCTCCTTTCTCTTCGCCCGCAGGCGTTCAGCAGTAATCATATTCGCCATCGGGCAGCCGGCGTTCATATCGGGCAGCAAGACCACTTTGTCAGGGCAGATGATGGAGGCTGTTTCCGCCATGAAGTGGACGCCGCAGAACACGATTACATCGGCACCGGTTTTGGCAGCGTTCTGGCTTAGCTCTAAGGAATCACCGACAAAGTCGGCTATATCCTGAACCTCGGCCAGTTGATAGTTGTGGACAAGAATAACAGCATTCCTCTTCTTCTTAAGGGCCGAGATCTTCTCTACCAGTCCCGCATCCTTATTTTCCATTCGTAGTTATCCTCCCGGCATGAGTGTACACATTCATCCTCTTGCCCCTGACGAAGCCCACCAGGGTCACGCCTAAATCGTTAGCTAGTTTCACCCCCAGGTTAGTGGGGGCAGACTTGGAGACAACGATGGGGACATTTCTTCGGGCTATCTTGAGCAGTATCTCTGAGGAGACCCTTCCGCTGGTGATCAATATGTCGTCGTCCGTGGCTATGTCATTTAAGATGCATGCGCCAAAAATCTTGTCCACTGCATTATGCCTTCCTATATCCTCACCAAATACCAAGACATCCTTCAGATCACAAAGGGCAGCACTGTGCACACCGCCGGTCGATCGATAAATCTGAGAGCGATGTTGAAACTCGTGTACCAGGGCCAATAACTCAAGCGTTGATATTCTAAGCCGAGATTCAACCTTCGCTTGATCTTGAGCATCAATGGCGCTGTAGAAAGAAGCTCCCCTGCCACATCCTGAAGTGATGAACCTCTTAAATACAGCATCACTGGCAAGCTCTTCATCCCCTTCACTTTCCACCCGCACCACACCCCTCCGGTCGTCAACCATTATCTTCTTAATCTCATCCCTAGTCTTGAGCAAACCCTCGGAGAAAAGAAACCCGACCGCCAAATACTTCAGATTCTCAGGGGAACAGAGCAAGGTCACCAGCTCCCGGTTATTCAAGATGATAGTGAGGGGAGACTCCTTGGCCACCATATCCTCAATGCTGCTGCTCCCTGTTTCGGTAAACTTCAATATGGAAACTCTCTCTGTCTCATTGTCCATCGTCTTCTATCCCTATATCATCTCCAGCCCTGATGAGTCCGCCGCGAACCACCCTGGCGAATATCCCCTCTTTGGGCATGATGCATTTGCCTATCTCCTGGTAGATAGCACAACCGCTATGACACTGCTTGCCAATCTGGGTAACCTCGAGGAGGGCCTCTTTTCCGATGGAGATTCTTGTGCCTATGGGCAGGAAAAGGAGTTCGACCCCCTGGGTTGTGAGGTTTTCGGCAAAATCACCGGGCATCAATTCGTACTCCTGTCTTCTCACCTTGTCGATACTCTCCATCGCCAGGAGACTCACCTGCCGGTGGGTGCAGCAGTCGGCGTGCGCATCGCCAACGAGGCCGTAATCCTCTTTGAGGATACCTTGGGCCACAGCTTTCTTTCGGGTACCCTTCTCTTCACTCTTGCAGACGGCAATTATCTTTGCCATTGATGGGTGATGCGTATTATACACGCTATCACTATCTATTAGCGATTTGCTATATCAGTGAGAAGCAAAAGCCCAGTGCCAGGGACATCACGCAGACAACCGCCAGATAAGCAGCCAGAATCCTGCCGCCGAATTGCTTTCTCAGGACCAGTATTGTGCCCCAACTGGTAATTGGCCCCACCAGCAGGAGCACCATTCCGGCGCCGATATTCATGCCCTGCGACACGAAGGCGTGGACCAGAGGTACGCTGGCTGTAGAGCAAATGTACATGATTAGGCCAAAACCGAGGCTGAAAAGATACCCCAACCCCCCGCCAAAATGAGCGCCCACAAACTCTCCGACCGGAGCCACCGCTGCTACCAAAGCAGCTAGAGCCAGACCTAGCAGCAACTCCGGTCCAATCTCCTTGACCATGTCCACGAAAGCGTATCTGAATACGTGCTTCACTCGGTGAGCGACCTGTCGGGAGCCTCCTCCCACGTATTCTTCCGGACTGTGTTCAAAGGCTTGCTGGCAGTGGGGGCAGCAGAAATGGTAAGTCTCCCCGCCATATTCCGTTCTAGGCGCTTTCCCTACTTCGACACTCATCCCGCAGACCGGGTCAATAGCCTGCTGCGCTCCAGAGGTAGAAGCTCTGGGTGTCGCCCTGATTAGATTTCCCACCAGCCCCATGACCAAACCCATAGCTATCACAGCAAAGAATATGAATACTGTGAACTTCAATCCCAGCAGACCGTAAGTGACCAGAAGGGCGCTTATGGAGGTGGCCGGCGTTGCCACCAGGAAGGCTAGCACTGGTCCTAACCTCGCTCCCTTCTGATGCAGGCTCACCGCCACCGGGAGGGAACCAAAGCAGCAAATGGGAAGGATTGTCCCGATAATGGTGGAGTAAAGGATCGGCTTCACACCGCCGCCGCCGAGGCGTCTCTCCACCCACTTTGAGGGAACAAATTCGTGAATCAGGCCGCTCAGTAGAAACCCTACTGCCAGGTAGGGCAATACATCGATGAGATAATCCTTAAATACTGTGAAATACTGGATTACCAACTGTCTACCTCCACCGGATTCGGATATTCTACCGCAAATGCTTGGGAAAGGTCTTTCTGGTCGCAAGGGAAATCCAGACCAGGAACAGCATTATGGGAACTTCAGTCAGCACGCCCACCACTGTGGCCAGAGCTGCGCCTGACGCTACTCCGAAGAGAGTCGTGGCGACGGCTATGGCGACTTCAAAATGATTGCTGCCGGCGATGATGGCAGCCGGTACGGCGTCAGCGTACCTGAGTTTCATGATGCGGGCCGCCAGATAGGTGACGCCGAATACTACCAGTATATTCACCAGGATAGCCAGAGTTATCATCCCGACTATGGCTGGCAACTCGACGATGATGTGTCCCTGATAGGTGAACAGGACGATCAACGTGATGAGCAGAGCGATTATTGAGACCTTCCCCAGATTAGGCTCCAGCTTGCTTTCAAACCATTCCAGCCCTTTCTTTCGTATCGTCCACCTGCGGGTAAGATAACCGGCTATCAGAGGTGTTACGATGTAAATTGCCACAGAAAGGGCGATGGTTTCCCAGGGCACCCTTACACCGGAAATGCCGAGCAGCAGAACAGCCAGTGGAGCGTACAGCACGACCATGCTGAGTGAATTGATTGCGGTCATTACCAGGGTATGCCCCATATTGCCTCTGGCCAGATAGCTCCAGACCAGCACCATGGCAGTGCACGGAGCCACACCCAGCAGTATTGTCCCGGCGCGGTACTGTTCAATCTGCTCGGCAGCAAGGAACCTGCCGAAAACAAGACTCAAGAACAGCCAGGCGAATAGGGCCATTGTAAAAGGTTTCACTGCCCAGTTGGCAAACAGAGTGAGCCCGATTGGCTTGGGTGACCGGATTGCCTTTCTAATCTCCTCCCAGCTTATCTGGACCATGATGGGATAAATCATGGCAAAAAGCAGTACGGCAATCGGTATAGAAATGCCCGCCACCTCGAGTTGAGCCAGCATATCGGAAAGTTGCGGGAACAGTCGCCCCAGCCCAATCCCCGCCCCTATGCATAGAGCCACCCATACAGTCAGGAACTTTCCCCAGATACCGAGCTTTCGTTCCTTTTCAGGCATCTTATGTCCTTTTCATTCTTTCTCCAAAAGCTTGGCCAAAGCCTGTCGGTCAGCGGCAAACTCTGGTTGATCCAGAATGGGGCATTCTTCAGGGCGACACTCGCCCCTTGCCAGCTCGATAGCAAAGGCAAGGCAAGTCCGTTTGCCGCACTTTCGGCAATTTGTCTTGGGCAGGAATTTATGTAGTACAAGCCCCGCAGTCAGCTTGGATTTGCCCGGTTGTAGAATATCTTGTTGTGGCTGACCTAGTTTTGCTGCCATCTTGTAGTATATGGCTGGCTCAGGATAAGCCCCCATGTCATAAAGCTCATAGCCCATGAATAGCACTGGCTCTTCCTGGTAGCAGCTTCGCACTGCCTTCTCCATCACCTTTGGGTCGAGGCCGGGCATGTCGATATCCCTTTCTCCTGGTTGGCACAACAGATTGACGATGCCTGCGATCTGGTTCCTAAATCTCTCTATTAGCTCCCAAGGGATATTGTAGAGATATGGGGTGGGAGCGCCGGTTCCAATGATTTGCTTTGTACCACTGACTCCGTTTTCTTTGAGCGCCAGCAGTGACTCGCCGGGCAAGTGCCCCGCCGACTCTCTCCCGCAGAGCACGACGTACCTTATATTCGGATTGGCCACGATATTACAGATCATCTTCTCCAATCCGATGTTCTCTGTTTGAAGCATACCTGAAAGGGCAGCTCCAGAATCTACGCCAGCCATTACCAGCTCATTCAGTTCAGCGGGTATGGCGAAGTCAAAGGTGTCCAGGATCACACAGACTGCTACTGGAGAGTAATCGTTACCCCTCATATAGCGGCCTTTCTCCGGTGGATAACCGTCCGGTGGTTTTACCTTTAGCATAATGTTTTGCCTCTGTTTGTGAAGGCTCTGGAGTGCAGCATGCTGCCCATGTTGAGAATTGCTCGTTCCTTCAGCTTCTCCGAAGGAATAGTATCAACTCTGTATCCAGAACACGACAAGGTATATTCCCACTCCTATGAAGATGATGGAGACTGCCACACGAATGATCTTCTCGACGCGGGTGACCGCGTTAAGCCAGTTGGAAACTCTAGCCACGCCAGCGGATAGAAGCGTGCCAAACACCAAGACAGGTAGCCCGGTGCCGATGGCATACACCGGAGGCAGTGTCACACCACCTGCGGATTTGAGAGCCAGAGGTATCAACAGTCCGAAGAATAAGACAGCGCTATAAGGACAAAAGGCAAGGGCAAAGAGGGCACCTAACAGGAAGCCACCAATCATTCCCCGGTCAGCGACCTTTGCTCCTAGGGCAGATAGTTTTGCCGCTCCCAAACCAAGAGAAATCCTGCCTGCGATCAGCATTATGACACCTACCACTATCAGAATTGGCCCCAGGGCCTGCTCACCGAAATCCTGAAGAAATGAAGCTACTCCGGGGGTCTCAATGCCAGCCACAATGATTATGACGCCTAGGACGGAATAAGAAAACATGCGCCCCAGCGTATAGAGCGTTCCAGTTATGACAGCGTATCTGCGCTCTTTCACTTTGCGGCTAACATATGCTATCGCAGCAATGTTGGTAGCCAGAGGACAAGGACTGACGGCAGTTATCAACCCCAAAAGCAGTGCCGACAGCACTGGGATATTGACGTCTCCCAGGATGCCACGCAAATCCATTAAGTCTCTCCGGTGAGGCTTTTCTCGATTTTGCCCTTGACTACCTCGACGAATGCCTCATCATTACCTATGACTAGCCAGATGTCTGTTACCTCTTCGATGTATTCAGTGCCATTTGTCACAGTGTTAATACACAAAGTCAAATACGAGGCGTTATTGTATTTCTCAACGATGTCAGCGTTTGCCTCCTCCTCCACATTGATTACTTGGAAAGTCACCCTGCCGCTAGCCAGTTCATCCGCAAAGTAGGTCTCCAGGGTGTACCGTGTACCATCTTCGGCATAACGACATGTGTAGCAGCGCTGTGTACGGTGGAAGTAGACAACATCAACCCTGTCAGCCGGGCCCGTAAAATTGTTCGAATCTGGATGCCCGTCATTTGCCGCCGGCGCTTTGTTAGATACTGCATAACCTATAACCACACACAGAGCGACGCCTGCCAGGACAGAGATTAGAATCTTGGTCTTCTTATTCACTGTAGCTGCCTCCTCATGCTCGCTGTTCCAGTACAATCTTCTCGATCAGCTTTTTGCGTATTTGCCTTCTCTTTGAACTATGCGATGCTGTCGCCTGTACTCTTCAAGCGACGCCTCTGAATATTCATTATCCGAGCAAGGAGCCACGTAGTCAAAGATCTTGATCCTGTTCAACAATTCTTTTCTGATGGCATTGTCATCAGCCAGCTTCAGGTCGGCGACTGCCTTGAGAATGCTTTCCAGGTTCACGATGCCGACTTCACCACTAGGCAAGGCTAATTCCTTTGTCATCCTTGCCGCGGCAGCGGCACAACAAGTTTTTTGGCTCTCCATTTCCCCTCCAAACATATGTGCGCGGCTCCTGTACCGAGATTAATCTTCTACCTCTTACTGGTTTTGCCTTCTTTGGTCAAGGCGTTGGTAATAAGCCGAGCAACCTCTGCCTTGGCCGGCACTCGACCGGCACAGACCAGTTCTTCGTTGATTACCAGTCCGGGAGTGGTCAGCACGGCGTAGTCCACTATTTTGTTGATATCCCTGACCTCTTCTATCGTGGCATTAATGCCCAGCTCTTTCACCACCTCCTTGGTGGTCTTCTCCAATTGATGACATCTAGCGCATCCGGATCCTAGAATCTTGATGTTCATCCTCATTACCTCCTTTCTCAATTTCTCAAAAACTAACCTGCTTTTCTCTAGCTGTCCAGGCCCTATAGGCTGGTGATAAAACCATATATCAGTCCCGCCGCAGTACAACAGACTATTATTATAGCTACATACCAGAGCAGCCTCTTGTTTCCAATCATCTGCCGAACGACAAGAAGGCTGGGTATTGAGACCACGGGGTCAGCGAGCAAGTAAGCCAGAAGAGGTCCCCTCCCCACGCCAACATCCAGAAACAAACGCGCCATGGGCACCTCCACCAGCGTTGGGAAGTATGCAACAACGCCAAACAAGACTGCCGCCAGCGTGGCCCCTAACGTTGTAGTTCCGAAGTACCGGCTGACAAACTCAGCCGGGATGACCACCCTGAGCATACCAGCCACAAAGATACCCACCAGCAACAGCGGTAGGATGGTACGGACAAAGAACCATGTCTCCCGTATCCAGCTCAACACGTTGTCCCGAGCTAATCCACGCCAGGCTACGACTATAAGAGCCACCAAGAGAGGAGCAAGCCCGATCAATTTCACTTTGAGAACCTGTATCGCCGGTGAAGCTCCCCACAATAGGATGGCGAGCAGAAGTCCGAAGAATGCCCAGAGCCACTTGGAGCTAGGGCTATTCTCGGCTAGTGGAAAAGCTTGGCTTGCTCCTACGTTGGCAGCACCCCCGGATAGTTTGTCAGGGAATAGAGCAGCCATGCTGGCGCCGATGATAATGGCAAATACGATAGAAAGTACGATTCGGGCCAGTGCGACGTCTACGCCGATCAGCCCTGAAGTATAGATGATAGCCAGAATATTGGTGGCTGGGGCAGTATAGAGAAAGACGATGGCTGGTCCGAGACCAGCCCCGCTCTTACGTATCCCGGCAAACAGCGGCAAAATAGTGCAGGAGCAAACAGCCAGGCACAGTCCAGCCGCAATCGACATAGGATATGAAATATATTTTGCTGACCCCGGCCCAAGGTAGCGAAGGATTTTGTCCTTGGGGAAGAGCGCGTAAAGTGCCCCGGCAAGGAAGAAAGCTGGCACTACGAAGGGCAAGTGAGCACCGAGATAGTCTTGGAGAGTAGCCAGACCACCTTTAAGAAGCTCGATGACTAGCTCCATATCCTAAATTTCATCTGCAAAGAAGCGGAATCGTATGTAACTGGCCTAGACTATCTTGGTATCGCTTTCGGCCCAACTCGGGAAGCGTGACTTAACCGCTCCCTGTCTTTCAACAAGGTTTCATCATTGACAAGAGAGCTGCGGAGCAGCTCGATTAGTGAGGTTGTATAGCTCTCCATCCTTCGCTCATCAATACAATAGACTATCCAAAGCCCGTCTCTCCTGGACCTAATGAAGCCGGCGTCCTCAAGTATGCCTAGATTGCGCGAGGCGCGAGACTGCGAGATACCCAATGCTTGCATAACCTCGCAAACGCAGCATTCTCTTTGAAGGAGCACTTTCAGAATTCTAATCCTGGTCTCGTCAGAGAGAGCCTTGCACAGCTTTACAAAATCTCTCATTGCTATCCCGTAGGTAGGCTTATCCTTATATTTAAATATCCGCATATACTCTACCTACAAAACTCTTTCATGTCAAGGTAGCTAGAGAGGCAACAAATTCCTAAATGCTGCGCTCGTAGATAGTCAAGCTGAGAAAGCTATGGCGAAGCGTCTCACATTTTTCGCTTACATGCCCTTACGGTGATGCTAGGAAGGTTCTTCGGTTACGGCTCCCCGCGCCTTCCAGATAGAACTCCTTGCTGGACAGCGCCTGTACCCTGTTAGAGCCAGCTTCTTTTATTCTTGTCCCGTATTCCTGCTGTTCCAAGGCTCCCGTTATACAGCCCTCCCAGGCATTAGGGTCACTCTTTATCTGATCGGGTATTACTCCTTCCGAGACAATGTCAGAAACCGTGAGCCTTCCGTCGGGCATCAGGGCTCGGTGAGCTTCTCGGAGAACTTTGGATTTATCAGGTGACAGGTTGATGAGGGAGTTGCTGATAATCGCAGCCACAGCTTGGGCAGCAGCTCTTCTGGTCTTGCTTTGCCAGCTAAGCATACCTACCTTTTGCCACTTTTTTGATTTGCTTTTCCTTCATAATTCAACTCTGGACATTTGCATAGCGATAGCTCTTCGATTAGAGCCTCACAATCAATAACTAGCCTGGCTAGTCCAGCGTTCGCAAGCCTATAGTAAACCTTTCGAGCTTCCTGCCTCTCTTTCATAATATTACATTCCTTAAGAGCCCTCAGGTGATGCGAGATCAGGGATTGTTCCTTATTTAGAGCGCTGACGAGTTCACCAACGCACCTCTCACCTTCTTCAGCCAGCAGCTTGAGTATCCGGAGTCTCGTCGGCTCCCTAATGCACTTCAAGAACCTTGCCTGGTTTTCAGCTATGGTCATATGAATCTCCATTTATATGAATCACACTTCATGCAGTCCATAAAGTCAACAAAGCCTGAATACAATAACGCTTGAGATAACTAACAGATTACATGAAATATCAAGAAAACAGAGCAGGATGTGTACTTTGGGTTTATGTCAAATCCTGGCGCTGGCGCCGTTTCTTCAGTCCCCGGCGTTTCTTGAGCGTACACACAGCCGTAACAACAGACAGTCCGGCCTCGCTAGCCCGAGGGGCTGCCACTTCGTTTATCACCCCTTCGTGCATCCACACTGGCTCTGCTCCCATCCTGATTGCCTCTTCGTCTACCGGTCACCTTGTCGTCCCTTCTATTTTTCCGCCACCCAGCACCACATCCCCATCGTAGAAAACTACCGCCTGTCCTGGGGTGATTGCCATCTGTGGTTCTCTAAATCTTAGATGCACTTTACCGCCATGCAGGGGGGTTATCTCAGCTTCAGCCTCCTCATGAAGATACCTTATCTTCGCTTTTACCTCTACGGGTTGCCACAACCGCTCCATGGCTATCCAATTTAGCTCCGAAGCTACAAGCTCGTCCCCGTACACCTCCTTCTTGGTGCCCACTACAATGGCATTCCTTTCTTGCTCAATAGCGATTACATATAACCGCTCTCCCGCTGATACCCCCAGTCCTCTGCGCTGTCCAATGGTGTAAAACGGAATTCCCCGGTGTTGCCCAAGAATATTCCCCTGCTTGTCTAGTATTGGTCCCGACTGCCCTACGGCTTTCACAAGGGAGGTGTAGTCTCCAGCGATGAAGTCCTGACTTTCCGGCTTGTCATTAACATCAAGCCCAGAATTAGAAGCTATCTTTCTTACTTCTTCCTTGATGTAGTCGCCCAGAGGGGAAAGGAAGTAACCAAGCTGTTCCTGGGAGAGCGAGAAAAGGAAATAAGACTGATCTTTCCGCAAGTCTTTAGCCTTTTTGAGCAAGTGACGGCGCTGCTTCTCATCGTATCCAACTCGAGCGTAATGACCAGTGGCGAAATAATCAAAGTTGACCCCACTATCTCTGGCCTTTTTGAGCAGAGCATCAAACTTAACTTGGCGATTACACTTAACGCATGGATTAGGCGTTCTTCCCAATAAGTACTCATGGCAAAAGTAATCCAGGACCTCCTCCTTGAACTCCTGACTCAGGTCTAGAACAGAGAAAGGGATCCCTAGAGTTTGGGCTACTCTGTAGGCGTCCTCTATGTCATTGTCCTCACCCGGTCCGTAACAACCATGTCGCCTCCCTTCTCGTGAGAAAACCTCTCCGCCCCCTATCCTCATAGTTATCCCACTCACCTGGTAGCCTTGCTCTTTAAGCAGAGCAGCAGCGACCGCTGAATCCACGCCGCCACTCATAGCCACTGCCACCTTGCATCCTGGTTGGGCAGATCTTGGGGGAAGACCGATCGAAGGAACAACTCGGCTAAGGCTTATCATTTCTTTTCCGCGTTCACTCTTTCATTTCCTGCGGTTTATGTTTCTTAATGGTACTATAGAAAGCACCCCAGAAGGGATCGACCAAGGGGTGCTCTAGCTTCTTCTCTTTTCCCTCTTCCACCAAAATCATCCCATGTTTGGGATTTGTTAACTCACCGACGATCGAGGACGAGATTCCTTTTCCAGACAAAGCCTCCACTATCTCCTCTGCCTTGTGTTCCCGGCAGCAGATAATTAACGTCCCCTCACTGATAGAGGCATAGGGATCGATATCAAAAAGGTTACATATCTCTTTTACACAGTCTTCAAGCACAATGCGCTCTTTTTCTATTCTGATCCCCAAATTGGCAGCCTGCGAGAGTTCAAATAGACCCCCCCACACGCCACATTCAGTAGCATCGTGCATAGCACTAACACCTTGTTCCCTCACCCCCACATTAACTGCTGTTAAGGCATCTTCCACTACCGACATTTTACAGAATATTCTTTCTGCCCTCCGGCTAAACTCAAGACCAAAGTTCTCTTCAATGAGTTTAGGAAACGTGGCAGCAAGTATACCCGTCGCCTCAATGGCGGGTCCCTTAGTGATGATTATCTTATCGCCAGTCCTAGCCAATTTCGGGGCAACATATTCATCTTTCCTTCCGACACTGATTACCGTGGCGCCCCCTACCATGGGATAGTGGCAATTTTCGTATCTAGCGGTGTGACCGCATACAACCGATATCCCCAATTTCTCACATTCGCGATGCATGGTATCCCATACTATCTCCAGTTGTTCCCTGGTCATCTCCATTGGCAGGTTCAAATCTATTGACAGAAATTTGGGCGTGAGTGCGGAGGTGACAGCATCGGAAACAAGGATATGAATAGCAAACCAGGCAGCTCTTCCCCAGCCATATTCAGGAACGATAAACACAGGATCTGTGGTCAGGGCTACTGCTTTGTCCCCAATCTCGACTATCCCCACATCCACTCCGTGCTGAGGTCCCACCAACACGGCTTGGCTTTTCGCCCCCAAGCGAGGATATATCAATTCGCTAAAGATTCTCGGGGAGATCTTCCCAATCTCAGGAAGCTGATTCACTGCTACTGCTATCTTCCCGCTTCTTAGATTTGTTGAAATAATCCTCGATAGCCAGTTTAAGCGCATCTTCGGCGAGGACCGAGCAGTGCATCTTGAGCGCCGGCAGGCCATCCAGAGCTTCAGCAACTGTTTTGTTGGAGATTCTCAGGGCCTCTTCTATGCTTTTCCCCTTCACTATCTCAGTGACCATGGAACTGGTAGCAATGGCGGCTCCACAGCCAAAAGTCTTGAACTTGGCGTCAATGATAATCCCGTCCTCTACCTTAATGTAGAGCTCCATAATATCGCCGCAAACAGGATTCCCCACATGTCCGATGCCATCGGGGTTCTCTATCTCCCCGACGTTGCGCGGATTCTTGAAGTGCTCCATGACTTTCTTGCTGTATTGTGACCAGACATCAGGCATTTTTTGTTTCACCCTTTATTCCTATCACAACCGTCTCAAGGGGAATATCCTTCCCGCTTCTGCTTAGAGCCTCCCGGGCGATGTGAACCAGGCCATGGCAGCAGGGGACTTCCATATGCACAACTTTCACACTCTTGATGTCTGAACTTTCCAGTATCTGGGTAACCTTGCTCACATAGGCATTAATGTCATCAAGCTTAGGGCAACCAATGGCAATTGCCTTCCCTTTTAGAAAATCAGGGTGGAAATCAGCGTAGGCGAAAGGAACACAATCAGCCACCAGCACTAAATCCGCGTTCTGGAAATACGGAGCATTTGGTGGCACCAGATGAAGCTGTATCGGCCATTGGCGGAGTTCAGAGCTAGTCCTTGCTTCGGGTTTGACTTCCTCTCTCCTTTCCCAATGCAGGATCTGGGCAGAAGGACAAGAGCTTATTCCAGTGTGGGAATGGTGACCAGGAAGTTCGTGTGCATGCTCTTTGATATGCTTCAAGTGTCTTTCTAGAAGCTCTGGCGATTTCTCCTTAATGTGTGCTATTACACCCTCCTCATCATATTCCTCGATTTCCTTTTCCTCGATAGCCAGCGCCCCCTGCGGACACTCACCAAGACATGCCCCCAGTCCATCGCAGAAACTCTCTTTTACTAGCTTAGCTTTGCCGTCAACAATCTGAAGGGCTCCTTCAGGACAGGACGGAATGCAAAGTCCACATCCGTCGCATTTCTCCTCATCAATCTTGATGCTGCTTCTTCTTGTTTTTGCCATCTATTCACCCTTCTCTATCTTTTCAGCTTGTTGTAAAGCTCTTCCCCGACACATTCTCTGGCATACTTGCACCACTGCACGCAGGACTCTAGATCATTGTAAAGGGTAAAGCCACAATTGCTGCATCTTACTTGCATAGCATTGGAGAAAAGCTCGACTTCTCTGCCACATTCAGGGCATTTCTTGGTTATTATTGTTGGTGTTCGTACATGGGCTGCTCCGGGACATTTGCACAACATTAGTTGCTCCAATATTGATCTATTTGTTACTCGTTACTCTTCAAAAGATGAGCTCATTCATGCCCCCGCAACCACCGAGGTGACCAGATGACGTCTCGGTGTAGAACGGACGGTCACAGTCGCCCCCAAAGCACGAGCTTCCTGTTGTGAACCCCCACCGTTCTGGGTCGATTCCTTCATCCTCGAGCGCCCTTCCTACATAGTAGTCAGGGCGAATGAAATGGAGCCACTGTGAGGCCGATTCCTGAACTAGGTCCACTCCGTAACCCTTCTCAGTGATTAGATAAGCCGATAGTCCCCATACGCTGCGGGCGAGGTTGCATTCACAGCAGCATGTGCTCATCGGGTACTCATCACAACATGGGGCCACCTGTGAACTCAACGCCTCATCTCGGATCGATTGTTCTTCGGCAGACAGCTCCATGGAATTATGCCAATCAATGAACTGTCGCGTGTTCTCAAGCGATAAAGGGATCCCGTAACTGGTCACTGTTCCCTCCTGGGGAATAAGTTCATTCCAAATCTGCTCGGTTGGGTCGGGTTCTTCACTGCGGCTAGTACAGGCTACCAGTATTGTCGCAAGGCACAGAATAAGGAGAAATCCCGTACCTAGCAATATCTTTTGTCTGACTCGTCTCTTTAGCGTCACTCAAGGTCTCCTTTCAAAGACGTCTAAGTTCCATATTAAGAACTTCTCCCTTCTTATGCTAGCCTATCCTCTCAAAAGTGGGGACATAGCTCTCAACTTGGCGACAATACCTGGCAGGACATCAAGCACCCGCTCTACGTCTGCCTCGGTGTTTTCTCGCCCCGCGGTGAACCTGAGCGAGCCATGAGCCTGCTCGGGGGAAAGCCCCAGCGCTAGAAGGACATGGGATGGCTCGAGACTCGCCGAGCTACAGGCTGAGCCGGTAGAAGCACAGATGCCCTCTAAATCAAGATTTAAGAGCATGGATTCGCCTTCCACAAAATCAACGCTTACATTGACATTGTTGGGCAGCCTTTTCGTGGGGTGACCATTCAAGCGGATGTGGTCAATGCGCTCCATGAGACCTTTGATCAGCTTGTCCCGAAGACGAGCCAGCCGTTCCGCTTCCTTGCCCACCTCCTGCGCGGCAAGCGCCGCCGCTTTGCCCAGCCCCACGATGGCGGGGACGTTCTCCGTACCAGCCCTGCGTCTCCTCTCTTGCCCCCCTCCGTGCATAAAGGACACTAGCTTGGTGCCTTTCCTGACATACAGCGCCCCAACCCCTTTGGGTCCGTAGAACTTATGGCCTGAGATGGAGAGCAAGTCCACGTTAAGTTTATCCACGTTCACCGGGATATGCCCCACCGCTTGCACAGCATCGGTGTGAAAATAAATCCCGGCCTCGTGAGCAATTTCGCCTACTTCTGCCACAGGCTCTATAGTGCCTACCTCATTGTTAGCATGCATGACCGAGATAAGGATGGTTTTCTCGGTAATAGCTCTTTTGACATCATCAGGGTTAACCAGACCATATTCATCCACCGGCAGGTAGGTCATCCTGAGTCCCCTTTTCTCCAGAGACTTGCCTGCCTCCATCACTGCATGGTGTTCTATCGAGGTGGTGATGATGTGATTTCCTTTGTGCTCGTTAGCATGGGCAACGCCTTTCAGGGCGAAATTATCAGCCTCCGTTCCTCCGCTGGTAAAAATGATCTCCTCGGTCCGGGCGCCGATGAGTTCCGCCACCCTGGTTCTGGCTTGTTCTATGGCTCCCTTCGCTTCCTGCCCGTAGGAATAGATGCTCGAAGGGTTGCCGAAGCCGTCTGTGAAATAGGGCAGCATCGCTTCGACCACCTCAGGATGAGTTGGCGTGGTGGCAGCGTGATCCAGGTATATTCTTCGCATCTAGCCTTCTACAATATCTCCGATGACAGAATCAACCCTTACGCCTTTGCCAGTCACCCAAGCAATTCCACGCTCGATATCTTCTCCTTCCCCCTCCAACTCAAGAACTACCCAGCCCTTGTCTCCATTTACATCAGCGCGACGGATATTAGTCACTACCTTGAACTGCTGACCGAGGTTGTAAATGATGGGCTCCTTAATCAATTGGGGTGGAAATGTGAACTTCACTGCTCGCTTGATCATGTTGTCCTCCCGATATTTCTCTAGAGTTGAAATTATAGCACGGTAGAGTATTAAAGCCCCGAAGTCACTGGCCAATGACTTCCTGGAAGGATTCCAGGGTAGGTTGGATTACGATGGGATGAACCTTCTTAGCCATCACTTCCTGGGTTTTCAATCCTGCTCCGGTGATGAAAGCGACCGTAAGCTCATCCCTTTTAATTATCCCCGAGGTCACTAGCTTCCTCAACCCCGCTATTACTACACCTCCAGCTGTCTCGGCAAAAATGCCTTCAGACTCAGCCAGCAGCTCCATCCCTTCAACCACTTCCTGATCGCTGACAGCACAGGCACCGCCCCCTGATTGACGGGCAACTCTCAACGCATAATAACCATCAGCCGGGTTCCCGACGGCTATGGACCTGGCGATGGTATTTGGTTTCACTGGGTGTACCTGCAGAATACCTGCCTGAAAGGCATTGACAATTGGGGAAGACCCTGCAGCTTGAGTAACATACATGTGAGTATTGACCGGTTGAATCAAACCAAGCATAGAAAGTTCGTCCAGGCTTTTCCATATCCTGGTAAACAGCAACCCTGAGGCAGCGGGAGCCACTACACAATCAGGAGCAAGCCACCCCAGTTGCTCAGCTACTTCATAACCCAGAGTTTTGCTTCCCTCGGCGTAGTAAGGTCGGAGGTTAATGTTGATAAACCCCCAATTATACCTCTGCGCTAACTGGCTACAGAGGCGGTTGACATCGTCGTAGCTTCCCTTGACTGTAACCAGAACCGGGTCATAGATTGCGATCCCTATCAGCTTACCTGGTTCCACATCAAAAGGCACAAAAACGTAAGACTTCATGTTTGCTTTGGCAGCATGAGCCGCCACACTAGCTGCCAAATTGCCCGTTGAGGCACAAGCCACCGTATCGAATCCAAAGTCCCTTGCCTTAGTGATAGCTACCGAGACCACCCGATCCTTGAAGGAATATGTTGGGTTAAGACAGTCGTTTTTGATGTAGAGCTCGTCCAACCCCAGTTCCTGCCCCAGATTATCAGCCTTAATAAGGGAAGTGAATCCCGTCCCGATGTCCACTACGTCGCCGTCTACAGGCAACAGGTCTCTGTATCGCCACATGTTTGGCGGCCCATTGATAATCTTCTCCCGGCTTAGCGCTTTGGCTATAGACGTGTAGTCGTAACTCACCTCCAACGGACTGAAACAAAAGTCACATAAACTCAGGGCCTCCAACGGATACTCGCGCCCGCACTTTCGACAGCGCAAGCCTATAGCATACGACAAGTCTTCCTCCCGTTATCTCCTGATCTTATCCAAAAACACATTGTGAACAAGGCACCACGTTGAGAATTATGCTCTCACTCACTGTACGATCAGCGACATCAGTCACCACTACCGTGACTGTAACGTCGCCTTCCGTATCCGGGGCAGTCCAGGTAATCAGAGAGCCTTCTCCAGAAATCTCGCCACCTGTGCATGACCATTCGTAAACCAGTTCGCCGCTCGTGTTTGAAGCAATACATTCAATGTCGAATTCTTTTCCTTTGCCGACCTTGTACCCCGTAGCAGTCTCTTTCAAATACTGGTGCTCGGCAGTAACGATCAGGTCTTCAATAGTTGGGGGAGGGCCAGTTGCCGCGCTGAGATATACGAACCTGGTGTCTTCCTCACCATGACCATCGGTCACCACAACTGCGACTTGGTATGTGCCAACTTCCCCGGGAGCAATCCAGTTTACAGCCGCACCTGTGCCAGTAATAGTACCTCCGTTCGCCGACCACTCGTAACTCAGTTCATCGCCGTCAGGGTCTGAAGCAGTACAGGTCACCTGGATAGTACCGGAAGGAGTGGTCCAGTCTGCATCGGCTATCAGGCTGCTAATCGCTGGTGGCTCATTGACTGTCACGGTCACGGTTACATAATCCGTCACTTCGCCACCACGACCATCGGTCACCGTGACTGCAATACTGTAGGAACCTTCAGACAGAGGAGCGACCCAGGTAACCGTATCGCCGTTCCCACCTACGTCGCCTGCGCTGGCCGACCAGGTATAGCCTAGCTGGTCTCCATCAGGGTCGGAAGCACTACACATCACCTGGAGACTACCCGATGGGGTAGTGCCCTCTGCCTCAGCTTCCAGGTTCGTGATAATTGGCGGACGATTGGCCGACGTCGTGCAAGAAGACGAGGCCAAGGGCAGCACTAATACCACAACAGCTACCGTAATTGCCAGAAATCTCTTTTTGTTCATTAGTTTCCCTCCCTATACGTTGTTCTATCCAAAAATACATGCTGAACAAGGCACCACTTCGAACACCGTGGGTCTGTCGACCCAGTTACCTGCTTCATCAAACACTTTCACCGTGACTGTAACGTCACCTTCTGTATTCGGCGCGGTCCAGGTAATCATAGAACCCTCTCCGGAAATCTCGCCTCCATCGCATGACCATTCATAAACCAGTTCGCCGCTCGTGTTTGAAGCAATGCACTCAATATAGTACTCTTCGGTTTTGCCAACCTTGTACCCAGTAGCGGTTTCCTTCAGATATTTGTGGTCGGCAGTAACAATCAAGTCTTCAAGAATCGGCGGAATACTAGCTTCCACGCTGAGAGCTATTGACCCCATGTCTTCCTCACCCTGACTATCGGTAACCAGAACTACGATGTCATAGATGCCGACTTCCCCAGGAGCAACCCAATCTACAACCGCACCTGTGCCAGTAATACTGCCTCCGCTAGCCGACCACTCATAAGTCAGCTCATCCCCATCAGGGTCTGAAGCATTGCACGCAATCTGAGAACTTCCCGAAGGAAGGACCTCCCTCTGTTCGGCTGCCAGGCTGATTATAGCTGGCCGATGATTGGCTAGCACTGTGTTAAATAGGATCGCAAGCACGACTGCTGTCACCACAGTTGCCGCTGATATTATCACCAGTCTCTTCTTTTTCATCCCCGCTCTCCTCAGCTCTCTTTTCCTGTTCGTAGTTTTCTTGGTCACAATTGGCCTGTCCTCCTTTTCTGGTGCGATAAAGCCTCGACGCTATGAATTCCTCTCTTCTATTATTTAGGACCATCCGGGCACAATGGTATCTTCGTACGCGGCTATGAGGTCAGCGCTGTTCATTACTATGGTGCCGCCGTTAAACTGGTATGGAACTGACGCTTTGGGATAATCCACACAGGCTCCCGCAATTCCTTGGCCTGTTTCTCCATTGAAAGTAGTCGCGCACGTATCGCACACTAGAATGTGTTCATCAAGAGAAAAGCCTATAGACCGGCACGGTGGACAAACATTTGCCCGGACATGAGTTTCTCCATCCAATACATAGGCCATGAAATTCATACTGCTAGCTTGTGTCTCTACTTCAAAGTGAACATTCCGGTTGTTCTCGACCTCACTTACTGGTATAGATACAGTATCCGCGACTACCTGGGGGTCAATCCACGTCGCCCTTATCGGTTCGTTATTTTGGCTACCACCGTCGCTACCGCCAGACATCGCAAAGTAAATACTAACCCCTATTATGGCCACAACTACCGCAGATATTATCACCAGTCTGTTCTTTTTCGCCTTCCTTTTGCTCAATTCGAGGTTTCTTTGTCTCTTCGTTGTTTTTTTGGTCCCCATTTATTATGTCCTCCTTATCTGGTGCAATAAAGCCTCAAAGCTATGCATTCTTCTCTTGCTCCATTTTCAAGGCTTTACCATCTCTATGCCTTTCTATTGTGATATTTCGTCTATCTTTGCGCTTAGTGTAGAAGTATCAATATAACCAGTAACCTCTCTGATATTCTGTTCCTTATCTATGAAGACCAGAGTTGGGTAGCCATATTCCCTGAGATAGCGCTCATATTTAAGTACAATGGAATTATCCGTATCAAGAATCCAAGGCCATGTTAGGTCATTTTGCACTGCAAACTGGCGCAGCACATCCGGCTGGCAGCAGCCACAAAAGACCGAGACCGGCATGAAATCGTTGCGCTGTCCTCTCAGCTCTTTGATCGCCAATAGCTGAGCGCCAACCACTTGGTTAAGTCGCGACGAACAACCAAGGTTCACGAAGTTTAGTAACACTGTAGCATCACTAAACTTGGTCAGTGAGAGCGTCTCGCCGGTCAGGACATCTACGGCGGCAAAATTTGGGGCAATAATTTTGGAACCGGCTAAATCTATGGGCTCCTCTTGTACTACCATGAATTCTCCAGTAAGCCTGGGAACCAGAGCTTCTCCAACCAGCTCAGCCCAGGTAACCTTATAGGTGCCAGGTGTAGCTATTGCTCCTACAAAACTCAGAGGCCTGCTTTCCCCAGCAGCCATAGTCACTTCCGTCGTTTCCACAGTAACATCATTTAGTATTAGTCCGGCGCCATAAGCAGCCTCAGTGTCAGCGGTGTTTGTCACCTGAGCGGTGATGATTATTTCCACTCCAGGATTAACTTTGGTCGGGTTGATCGCCAAATTGGCAGTCTGGAAAGCTGTCGGGTTTGGTGTCGGTGTTGACCTTCCGCCAGAATATGTGACTACAGACGATATTATAACGAGCAGTAACAATATACACCACGCAAAAACCTTTCGCCTCACTGTAATTGACCCCAGATTACGTATTAACTTCTTTAACATTCTATTATTGCCTATCTACTTTTTGGTCGACCTTGTTTATGATTCGCCCATCCTGCAAGACTATGATCTCTTTGGTGTGCTTGGCTCCAGCATAGGACAAATCTTCTCCTCCGTTAAGGCAACCCAGGCTCAAGAGTATCTGTATACGCAGCTATGAGATCGGCGCCTTTCATTACCACGTTGCCATCACTCACTTCATAAGGAACTGAGGCTTTGGGGAATTCTATACACGCTCCCTCAATTCCTTCGCCTGTTTTAGCCTCGAAAGTAGTCGCGCACCTATCGCAGATTAAAACGGGTTCTTCGAGAGAAAAGCCTATTGACCGGCATGGTGGGCAAACATTGACCCTGACATGAATTTCTCCATCCAACACATATGCCATGAAATTCATATTGCTATCTTGTGTCTCTACTTCAAAGTGAACATTTCGGTTGTTCTCGACCTCACTTACTGGTATGGATACAGTATCCACAGCTACCTGTGGCTCAATCCACGTCGCCTTTATGGGCTCGCTACCTGCTAGGTTGTTGCTACTACACGAGGCTGTGCTTAACATCACCGCAATCAATACTAAACCGGCTACTATCTTCTTTCACATCTTGTCGGTTGCCTCCTTTTTTGTTGATGTTGTTTATTACTCGCCCGTCCTGCAAGATTATGATTTCTTTGGCATGTTGGGCTATGTCCGGGTTATGAGTAACCATGATAATGCTGCGTCCATCTTTATTTAGTTGGTGGAATAGACCTAGGATTTCCCTTCCGGTTTTTTGGTCCATATTACCTGTTGGCTCATCTGCCAGAATCAATGTGGGAGAATTGACCAGAGCCCGCGCAATAGCTACTCTCTGCTGTTCCCCGCCGCTCAACTGGCTGGGTTTATGCTCAGTCCTTTCACTCAACCCTACCTTTTCCAACATCTCCAACGCTCTCTGTTCTCCTTTTTCCAATCCAAAAAAAGTCAGGGGCAACATCACATTCTCTAAAGCAGTGAGAGATGGAAGTAAATGATATTGTTGAAAGACATAGGCAATCTTGTTTCTTCTTATATCAACAAAATCGTTCTCATCTAGATTGTCGATGCGTATCCCATCTAGAATTACCTCACCACTGGAAGCATAATCTAAGCCGCCGATGATGTTTAAGAGGGTGGATTTGCCACTTCCGGAAGGTCCCATAATGGCTACGAAGTCAGCTTCATCAACACAAAACGAGACATTGCTCAAGGCCGCTACTTCAGCTGTTCCCTGTCCATAGGTCTTCGATACATTTTTTATTTCCAACATTTTGCTACCTCACAAGGATCTAAAAGAGTCGGCAACCTTGATTCTAGAGGCACGGAACGCCGGGTAAACGGTCGCTATGACCGCAATAAAGACAGCTAGCCCCAAGGCAGGCAGGAAATACTGGGGAACATAATTAACGGCTACGCCCCCAAAAATCAGCGGCCCCACTACGTATGCTAGCAAAGTCCCTACTACGTATCCAAGGAAGCCTCCTGCTATGCCAATGATGATGGCTTCATAGAGAAAGATTCTAATTATCTGATCGCGCGATGCCCCCACGGCTCTCATTATGCCGATGTCCTTTATTCTCTCGTGAACCGAAGTCAGCATCGTATTGACCACACCAAAGCAGCCCACGGCCAGCGTGATCCCAGCTAGAGCCAACAGAAATTTGCCTACTTTTTCCATCATGCCCATCTCGGTCTCGGCTATCTGGCTTACGGCAACTGCCCGAACTCCAGGGATATTGCCGTTAATGGAACCTGCAATATCTGACGTAGGGCAGGCACTACATAGGGCACGAACGTCTATCGACGAAACTAACCTTTCTTTATCGAATGCCTCCTGCGCCGTTTCTATAGGAAGGAAAACCTGGTAATCTTCGTTTGAGCCAGTCTCCTCGAGAATGCCGGTGATGGTCACCTCTATTCCGTTAAGCGCAATCTTATCGCCCAGGCTAAGTTCCAGTAGATCAGCTGCCGTTACGCCAACTAGAGCCTGGTCTGCAAGTTCGATGTACTCCCCTTCTTGGATTCTCCACCATGTCTTTAGTTGGCGTTCCTGTTGAGGGTCTACTCCAACTACTATCACAGATATTCCTTTTATTTCGGTGGTTAGGTAGAGCTTTGGCGCAATCGTGGCGATATCACCGTCATCTTCAATACCAAGTGCCTCCCTTATCAGCCCGTCCGCTATCTGTCTAACCTGCGGCAAGCTATCCTCGGAAATATAATTCTCTCCAACTACCAAAGTGCCAAGACTTAAGCCTCCCAACCCCACATCTATGTCGCTTAGGGCAGGCATAACTACCAAGTTAGCGCCATATTTTTCCAGTTGACCATAGATGTTCGTCTCCCCCGCAACGGCGATTGTCATCACGGCAACAATCGTGGCTACACCGATGACGACGCCGAGCGAGGCGTATAACATCCGTTTTCTTCTTCTTGTGATATCCTTCAAAACTATCTGGTACAGTTTCATCAAATCCTCCTTTACAGGCTCTCTAGCGCCTGCTCTAAGTCCTCGGTCAGATCGTCAATATTTTCTAAGCCAACTGATAACCGGATCAGTTCATCGGTAATGCCGATCTTTTCTCTATAGCCCTTGGACATCGAGGCGTGACTCATAGTAGCTGGATGCTCGGCAAGGGAAGTGACTCCACCCAGAGATTCCGCCAATGAAAAGACCTTGACCTTTCTCCGAAAAGTATTCACACCGTCACTACCGCCTGCCAGTTCGGAGGAGATCACTCCACGGAATCCTCTCATCTGTCTCCTGGCGATTTCATGCCCCCTATGGGACTCGAGCCCAGGATAGAGTACCCTCTTTACCTTCAGATGTCCCCCAAGATGATTTGCCACTGCAGTGGCATTCTCCTTCCTCTCCGTCGTAAGCCAGGTCCACAGCCTAGGCTTCTTCCAGAAGCCCACGCTTGATGACAGCACAGAGTCGCCGGTCATCATCAACGACCAAAATTCGCATGACAAACTCCTCAAGTCAATCATAATACTCCGAGATGAACACGAGATGAAATGGCTCAATCGTGTGCTTTTCTGCTGTTCACTCCCAGTTCATGGTTGGTTCACGTTAAAAGAAGGCATGTGACACCCGTTTCTTCTTCTCAGAATCTCTTTTGCGACTACCTGATATAGTTTCATTGACGTCCCTTTGCAGGTAATTAAGGGCCTGCTCTAGGTCCTCAGTTAGATCGTCAACATTCTCCAAGCCGATAGACAACCTGATCAGTTCATCGGTAATCCCGATCTTTTCTCTATAGCCCTTGGACATCGAGGCGTGACTCATGGTGGCTGGATGCTCGGCAAGGGAAGTGACTCCACCCAGCGATTCCGCCAAGGAAAAGACCTCGAGCTTTCTCAGAAAAGTATTTGCACCCTCGATACCACCTCTCAGCTCAAATGACACTACCCCACCGAATCCCTTCATCTGGCGCTTGGCGATTTCATGCCCTTTATGGGATTTGAGCCCGGGATAGAGCACTCTCTTCACCTTCGGATGTGTCTCAAGATAGTTTGCCACGGCGAGGGCATTCTCTTGGTGTCGGTTCATTCTTACTGGAAGGGTTTCAATCCCCCGGAGCACCAGCCAGCAGTCGAAGGGGGCAGCACAGGTCCCCATGGCATTGAGCAAAAACTGCAGCCTCTGGGCTAGTTCGTCAGTGGTGGCTACGACAGCGCCACCGACAACATCACTGTGCCCGTTGAGATACTTGGTGGTAGAGTGGACAACAAGGTCAACTCCGTATTCAATCGGCCTTAAGAAATACGGCGTACCAAAGGTATTGTCTATTACTGTCAGCAGCTTGTGTTTCCTAGCAATGTCAACCACCATCTCAAGGTCAATGATGTTCAGCAAAGGATTTGAAGGGGTTTCTAGCCACAACATTCTGGTACCGGGCCTTACTGCCTCCTCGATGTCTTTTCTATTGTCCATTCTCAGGAAAGTGAACTCCAGCCCGAGGTCAGTCATTACGTCCTGGAATAATCTATAGGTTCCTCCGTAGATATCATCGCCCGAGATTACGTGGTCGCCTGTCTTCAAAAGATGCATAACCGTTGTCTCAGCCGCCATACCGGTGGCGAAGGCAAATCCAGCCTTCCCTCCTTCAAGCTGAGCGATAGTGTCTTCCAGAACCTTCCTCGTCGGGTTTGAGGTGCGGGAGTAATCCCAGCCCCTCGTCTTGCCTACGTCCTCAAACACAAATGTCGATGTCTGATAGAGGGGCACAGAAATAGCGCCGGTGGTGGCATCCGGCCTATCCCCGGCATGGATAGCTAGGGTCTCAAATCTCATATTCCGCCTCCCTGGCTGAATAGCGCTTCTACCGTTACTCGCTCTCCCAGTTCGTCTCTGGGAGACGCTATGCCACTGGTACTCTCTAGAATCTTCAAACGTTCTTCTATTTTGACTTGCTCTCTTAGCACAAACCTGACAGCTTCTGCTACGGGATCAGGTAAGTTACCATGTTCCAAATCCGTGAGCGGTTTCCGGTGGTCCCCCGCTATCCTTCCTGGAATCCCTACCACCGTAGCCCCAGGCGGCACTGACTTTACTACCACTGAGCCAGCACCAATCTTGGCCTCGTCTCCTATCGTGACGGCACCCAGGGCTACTGCCCCGGTTCCCATCACCACGCTATTGCCGATGGTGGGGTGGCGTTTGCCTTTCCTCAAAGTTGTTCCGCCCAGGACAACCCCTTGGTACAACAACACATCGTCTCCAATCTCGGCAGTCTCCCCAATGACTACTCCTGCTCCATGGTCGATGAAGAACCTCTTGCCGATTTTGGCTCCGGGATGAATTTCAATGCCTGTTAAGAAGCGATTGATGTGAGAAAGGAGACGAGCCAGGAACTGGAGCCTGTGTCTCCAAAAGAAGTGGGCGACACGATGAGACCAGAGGGCATGGAGACCAGGATAGAAAAAGACGACCTCCAGGGTACTCCGCGCTGCAGGGTCTTTGGCGAAAATCGTTTGAATATCTTCTCTTAGAGTCCTGAACATTGATCGGAGTTCCCTGTTACCTGTCACCTAGCTCTTGCGAGCAGATACTTCTGAAGAAGTAATGCCGATTAAGGACTGTTCCTTTGATAAAAGCTCTAGAGCATTTTTTGCAGCTCTTTGCCCTGAGAAGAGCATAGCGCCAAAAGTTGGACCCATTCTGGGAAGACCAAACGTGGTGGCGACTGCCATTCCTGCTACAATCAGGCCTGGGTATACCTCTTTTGTATACTCAACAAGCGAGTCCTCTGATTCCGCAGCCCACATGCCGCCAAATCCCTTAGTGTTCATTAGACCTCGCTCTTCGAGCGAGCGAACAACCGCCGCATCATGCCCTGTGGCATCAATCACAAGTTTTGATTCGATACCGACTGGGTCGACGCAGGTGATCGCCCTTGGAAGTGCCGACACAGGCGTCCAGTTGATGACTGCCCCGCAGACACGGTTCTCTCTTATCGCCACATCATCGAACCTGGTCATGCTCAATACCTTAGCGCCGGCGTCACAAGCTGCCGCAATAAGCTTCGAGCATGCGTGTGGTCCATCTGCCACATACAATCCCGCTTCCATCTCTTTGTAGGGGACCCCAATTTCATTCAGAATCCCCTGAGCAGGAGCCCTCAGTGTGACCTTGTTCATTAGATACCCACCGATCCAGAACCCCCCACCGAGGTAGTTGTTGCTCTCGACAAGGAGCGTCTTTACGCCCTTTTCTGCTAGTTCTTTAGAGGCAACAAGCCCGCTGGGTCCAGCACCTACTACGATTACATCGGTTTCGACGTAATCCTCAAATTCCCTACTGAACTCTGATACGATCGCCTTCGTTATCTGTTTCTCGGATATTTCTGAAAACTTCATTTACTACTCCTCTCGTCTTTTGGCTGGCCTGGAGGGGAATTCCTCCAGCTCAGCGTGTAATACATTCCGTTTACTAAGGGGCTGGGGATGCCGCGTAAAGTTCTTGGAAAAGCCAGGTAGACAGATAGCGTTCTCCCGTGTCAGGTAAAACGACCACGATTAGCTTGCCTCTATTCTCTGCTCTCTTGGCTACCTCCAACGCGGCCCAGGTTGCGGCACCTGAAGATATGCCCGCCAATATCCCCTCTTCTTTGGCCAGTCTTCTGGCCATTATTCCGGCATCCTCATTGCCAACCCTGATAATCTCGTCAACCAGATCTAGCCTGAGAATTTGAGGTATAAATCCTGCACCAATACCCTGAATCTTGTGAGAACCAGGCTTGCCTCCCGAAAGAACTGGGGAGTCAGTCGGCTCAACAGCAATGGCCTTGAATTCAGGTTTCCTTTTCTTGATAACCTCAGCCACTCCTGTGATCGTCCCTCCCGTTCCTACGCCGGAGACCAGGATATCTACTTCACCTCCAGTATCCCTCCAGATTTCCTCGGCTGTGGTCAGTCGATGTATCTCTGGATTTGCCGGGTTGTTGAATTGCTGGGGTATAAAGTAATTGGGATTCTCTGCCACTAATTGTTCCGCCTCCCTCACCGCCCCGGGCATCCCTTCCGCACCAGGTGTCAAGACCAGCTCGGCACCGAAGATAGAGAGAAGCTGCCTTCGCTCTAAGGACATGGTATCAGGCATGGTGAGGATGAGCCGGTATCCCCTGGCAGCGCAGACGAAGGCCAGGGCAATTCCAGTGTTGCCGCTGGTGGGCTCTACAATCACCGTATCTTTGTTAATGAGCCCCTTTTCTTCAGCATTGACAATCATTGATACGCCGATTCTGTCCTTTACACTTCCCAGGGGATTAAAGGATTCAAGCTTAGCCACTACCTCTGCCTTCGCTCCTTCAGTCACTCGGTTCAGCCTGACCAAGGGTGTATTCCCGATTAACTCGCTAGAGTCCCTGGCTATCCCTCTGGTTAGCTTCGGTATTTCCACTGTCTTGTATTTACGCCTCTCCATATTTTGGGTTATCTTTGCCATTTTGTTTTCCTCCTGATCATAAGCGCAATAATCAACAAGATGCCTATCCCATTCCTAGACATGTTTTGTCAACCGCATTATCATCCTCATCCTCTTCACCTGCTTCTAAACTTACTCTTTCTACAATCATCCCTCCTTACAAAAATTACCAGACACTCTGGATTAGAGCACCTAAACCTGCCAGTGAGACCCACCTTCGACAGTGGTTTCCCGCAAGTCGGGCACTTCTCCGCATTCTTATTAGCTTTCGTATCCATCATTTCAATCTCCTTCGCCATTCAGACCAATCTCGAGGCAATCCCTCACGGCCTGAACCGACTTCTTACGACCTTGCTCAAAGTCGCCCGGGTCTTCAGCATCGCCCTCTCGACCTCGTGCTTTCTCCATAATTTCCAACGCCTTTTCGTATCCCGGGACAAACCATGCTCAAATGTAATACATCCCTGTCTCAATTTGCCCCTTCTGTCTTTGCCGGTCAACCAGATCCTGTAGGGTCGTAGAATCCAAAACTCGACTCATCGCCATCTTCATCTCAATCCAGATATCCCGGGTGACACAAGAGCCAGAACGGTGGCATACCTTGGGGTCATTCACACAGTCCACCGGGGCAATAGAGCCCTCAAGAAGTTGAATAATCTCAATTAGCTTGATCTGCGAGGGTGATCTAAGTAACAGGACACCACCCCGAGCCCCTCGTGTACTCTTCACCAAGCCAGCAGCTATAAGAGGAGCGATCAAGTGCTCCAGATACGGCAGCGAAACCTCTTGCCTCCGTGCAATGTCCTTTAGGAGAACCAACCCCTCGCCTTGGTGAAGAGCCAAATCCAGAAGTGCCCTCATTCCATATCTACCTTTGGTAGAAAGTTTCATCGAATCCTCAGCGATTGTTGACAAAACTAATCAACTTTGTGCATACTAACGCGGTTCGATAAGCTTGTCAAGTCTTTGAAAACCTAGCCGACTTGAGATATTATTCCATGAATAAGAGTGAGACAGTCTTCGGCCGCCCGCCACAGAAAAGAAAATGAGAATATTCAATACTTTGACCGGACAAAAGGAAGATTTTCACCCTCGCGACCGAGTGGTGAGCATGTATGTATGTGGCATTACCGCTTATGACGAAAGCCATATCGGTCATGCCATGACTTATATAATCTTCGATGTAATCAAGCGTTATCTGAGATTCAAAGGCTATGAAGTTAAACACGTACAAAACTTTACCGACATAGACGACAAGATTATAGACCGTGCTAATGAGTTGGAGATACCGCCGGTGGATCTGGCCAATAAATACACGGACCAGTACTTTGCTAACATGGATGCATTAGATATAGGGCGAGCCGATCTCTATCCCAGGGCAACCGAAGAAATACCAAAAGTTATCGAAATCATACAAGGTCTGCTTGCTAAAGGGCACGCTTACGAATCTGAGGGAAGTGTTTACTTTCGCGTCAGGGATTTTCCCAGCTACGGCAAACTAAGTCGCCGGAACCTGCAGGAGATGATTCCTAAAGCTAGCACCTATGAAGAAAAGAAGGAATATCCGTTAGATTTTGCCTTGTGGAAGGCATCAAAGCCCGGTGAGCCCTTTTGGGAGAGTCCTTGGGGGAAGGGTAGGCCAGGGTGGCATATAGAATGCAGTGCGATGGCGCTAAAGTATTTGGGCGAGACTATTGATATTCATGGTGGCGGGCAAGACCTCGTCTTTCCTCATCACGAGAATGAAATAGCGCAATCAGAAGCTTTTACCCAGGAGACTCCTTTTGTCCGATACTGGCTGCATAATGGGTTAATGCAGCATGACAAGGAAAAAATGAGTAAGAGTACAGGTAATTTGGTGAGCATCAAGGACGCTCTAAACCGCTTTAGCTCTGATGCTATTCGCCTTTTTATCCTTAGCTCGAATTACAGGAATCCGCTAACTTATAGTGAAGAGGCTCTGGAAGCAAACGAGAATGGCGCAGAAAGATTACGTTGGGCATTGACTCATCGAACTAAGGCAGACCTGGAACTTGGCATACTCGACGCGCAGCCCTTTGAGCAGAAATTTGTCGAAGCCATGGACGACGACTTCAATACTGCGCAGGCAATTGCCGTCCTCTTCGAACTGGCGAAGGAAATCAATCGAGGCACTGAAGAAGGTCTGAACGTAACAGAAGCACAGCATACCCTGTTGAAGCTAGCAGGCGTCTTGGGTCTAACCTTGAAGGAGAAGGTGCAGGCCACACCCGACGCAGAATCATTTGTCAGTCTCCTGGCATCTATCAGGGATGATCTGCGTCAAGAGCAGCAGTGGCAGCTAGCTGACAAAATTAGAAGAGGACTAGCCGATTTAGGGGTAACCCTTGAAGATACGCCTCAGGGAACAAGATGGAAGTATACTAAGAGGTAGTTACTACAGTGCGACCCAGAATCTCCCTGGGGATCCCTCTCTTTTGAAGGGAGAAAACAAGCTAGGCTATATGCCTCGCTTTCTTACCTCCAGCCCACTTTGGAGTTGCCATATTTTCTCAAATCTTAACGGGATTTTAGCATTTACATGTTACAATTCAGAGATCGGATGTCAAAATGACGACTCAAAACGCAAAGCGTTCACGAGCGCGACTGATCAATCAGGTAACTGCAAGAATTTGAGGACCAGGAGACCAAGAAAAGAGATCGTCCTGTGATATAGTATGTAGAGATTAAGTTGCTGGAGGTAGCTGGTTGTTGGCTGGTTTCTTCCAGCATCGGTGGTGGGCTCTCGTGAAATTGAAGAAGCCGCAGACCAAGAAGGTTGGTACGCAGTGAAGAGAATCGTCTTCCTGATTATGGCCAGTCTTCTGCTGATAGGGCTCGTACTACCGGCCTGTGGTGGAGTGAGACCCGAGCCAGTGCGCTATGTCTTCGAGGATGGGAAGATTAACATCGGGATAATCGGGGAACTGAACGCCACGGCTGGTGCGATGCAATGGACAGGCGCCACGCTGGCACAGGAGGCAATCAACCGCAAAGGTGGGGTAGATATAGACGGCGTGTCTCATGTTTTGGGGTTGGTTGCCATAGAGACCGGCGAAGAAACCGTGGATCCCACTGGTCTCACCGGCGTGTCGGCTCTTACGGCAGCGATAGATGACGTGGACTTCATCCTAGGCGGTTTCCGAACAGAAGCGGTTGAGGTCTACCGAGATGTGGCTATAGAGAAGGGCGTGATTTTCATCGACTGTGGTGCTGCCGCAGAGACACTACAGCACAGCGTAGTCGACGATTATGCGGGTTACCGATTCTGGTTCAAGGGCACGCCATACAATGAGTATTTCATGGGGCAGAGCGTTGTTAGGATACTGGGAGCCGTTGCAGCGAAGCTGAGAGAGCAAATGGGAGTAGCATCTGATTATGCGCTGAATGCCACCATAATTGCTGACAATCTGGCATGGGCCTATGAGCAAGTAATAGTCATCAAGGAACTGCTAGATGGTATAAACGTGAATCTTGTCCACGTCCCATATTGGGTAGATGCGGTGGGAAGCTCAGTGGAGATTGAGAATGCGCTGAACTCGACAGGAGCCTTGGATCCCCAGTTTATCATCCCAATATTATCGGCCGATGCCGGTGCTCTCTATGACGTGCTGCGGTGGTCTTATGCACCGAATGCTATGTCGGTGGGCATTAACGTGATGGCCCAGCTTAAGAGCCCTTGGGGTGCTGGTAACCTTACTACAGCTCCCCCTGGTGGCCCTGCCTGTGCTTATGAAGTTCTGCTGGATACTTGGGCGGATGGGTTAGAGCAAACCGAGAAGACGGGAGATTTCCTTACCGTGTTCACGAATTCTACCTCAGGAGAGTACCCACTCTATGTAGCTGCTACCTATGATGCTCTTCTGGGTCTGCAGAAGGCTATCGAAGCGGTGGCGTCGTACGATGCTGTGAATGGTACTGCATACGCGGACGCTGATGACATTATTCAGTGGCTGGAAGACCCGGCAAATGCTCAAGTGGCCACGACCGGCTTGACTGCCTATTATCCCAGGCCGGAGACCACGGCGGCTGGGAAGCCAGCACTCAGTGAGGCTCAGGTGCGGTCGCTGTATGATCTCGGTAGCTACAACTATACGTATACGTATGATCCGAAGGATTGGACAATGCCGGCGCATACGACTCACGACCTGGCCTACGGTCCTGGTTTGTTGACGGGCATTGGCGCCCAGTGGCAGTGGGTTGGCAATGAGACGGTTGGTGAATGGAAGAAGGTTGGCGTCTGGCCCATGGATTTCGGGGACCAATACGATGAGGCCTTGACTGATCAGTACGGTTGCTGGAACTTTGCATACAACGGCACGAAGCCTCTTGTAATACCGCAGAACATAATTGAGCACCACAAGCCTTAGAGCAGGTGCCGCTGTCACAGAGATTTCCGAGCTTCGCGGGCTATGAAATCCCCACCGAGTCTTCACGAGAGACTGACGAAGTCAACCAAAGCAATCCCGGTGGAGGCGTGCGGAAATTATTGCATATCTTTCAGGTACTCACAACGACAAATGAGAAATGATTTAGAGTGCCCAGAACCTCTTAAGTGGCTAGACATTGCCTGACGATGCCGGTATACTAGGTGGCACGTCTTCAAAGCTGCTGCTCTTGTAGCTAAAGGGAGGGCGACTAAGAGGAGGAAACTCCAAGCACTGAATACAAGATGCCGACCAACATTGAAGCTCAGAACTGTAGCGCCCAAAGCAAGAGGGTCGTGAAGTTTGCAGTTAGGGCCTGGAATTTGCCCAGGATTTAGACGCTAGGATTATGGACGAAGTCATTATCTCCCGTGCCATTGTGGAAAGCTACATGAAGGACTTCATGGGAGCTATGGAGACTGATGTTGCTATAGCCGGGGCAGGACCGGCCGGACTGGTTACTGCTTACTACCTGACGAAAGAGGGAATAAAGGCGGTGGTGTTTGAAAGACAACTTCGTGTTGGCGGCGGTATGTCCGGTGGAGGAATGATGTTCAACCGCATCGTCGTTCAAGACGAGGGCAAGCGGATACTGGATGAGTTTGATGTAGCAACCAGAGAATACCGTAAAGGGTACCACGTGGCTGATTCTCTGGAGGCTATTTCCGCTATCTGCTCCAGGGCTATAAAGGCCGGGACGAACATCTTCAATTTGATTAGCGTCGAAGATGTGATGATTCGGGAGGGGGACAGGATAGCGGGGCTTGTTTTGAATTGGAGTGCCGTCTCCTCGTCGAAACTCCATGTGGATCCCTTGACAGTGAGGTGCAAGCTGGCTGTAGATGCCACCGGGCATGATGCCGAAGTCTGTTCTATCGTGGTAAGGAAGGTAGGTCCGAAGTTGAGGACGAAGACCGGTGAAGTTATGGGAGAGAAGTCCATGTGGGCTGAGAGAGGCGAGAAGGAAATACTGAGAAATACCAGGGAAGTCTATCCCGGGTTGGTGGTGGCCGGTATGACAGCGAACGCCGTTTTCGGTTCTCCGAGGATGGGCGCCATTTTTGGCGGTATGCTTTTGTCCGGTAGAAAGGCTGCCCGAGTGGCTATGAAATCATTGAAGCAGGGCTAGATTCGCCATGTCAAAGACGATAGCTGAAATCAACGAGAAGATAAGAAAGGGTAAGGCTGTGGTGGTGACCGCAGAAGAAGTGATCGACGTCGCTAGGGAAAAGGGCATACGCAAGGCAGCCGAGGAAATCGATGTCGTTACCACCGGCACCTTCGGTCCAATGTGCTCCTCAGGTGCCTTTCTCAATATCGGACACTCCAAGCCCAGGATAAAACTGGGCGGCGGCAAGGTCTACCTCAACGATGTTCCGGTCTATACGGGCGTAGCTGCTGTGGATGTTTTCATCGGGGCAACTGCTCTTCCCGATGACGACCCCAGAAATAAGTTCTATCCCGGGGAATTCAACTATGGTGGCGGATACGTAATACAGGAACTGGTGGCGGGAAAAGACATAAGGCTAACAGCCAGCGCTTATGGAACGGATTGTTACCCCAGGAAGAAGCTGGAGACCCTGATCAACATTAAGGACATAAATGAGGCAATTCTGTTTGATGTCAGGAATGCCTACCAGAACTACAACGTAGCAGTGAACCTCTCCGACAAGGTTATCTATACGTATATGGGAGTGCTTAGGCCGAATTTGGGAAACGCTCACTACTCTAGTGCAGGGCAGCTCTCGCCGTTGTTTAATGACCCTTACTACAAGACTACTGGAGTTGGGACGAGGATTCTGTTGGGTGGTGGAATAGGCTATGTGGCCTGGCACGGCACCCAGCATAACCCGACTGCTCGCAGGGGGGATAATGGCGTACCGCGGGAAGGCGCCGGGACACTGGCTGTGATTGGGGATTTGAAGCAGATGAGGCCGGAGTGGTTGGTCGGAACAAGCATGCTCGGTTATGGCTGCACATTGACCGTAGGCATAGGCGTCCCGATTCCTATACTCTCTGATGAGGTTCTCCGCTACACTGCAGTGAGCGATGCTGATATTCTGGCTCCCATTGTCGATTATTCCGATGCTTATCCCCAGAGAGAGCCTAGTATCCTGGGAGAAGTCAGCTACGCTGCCCTCAAGAGCGGTCACATAAAAGTTCAAGGCAAAGATGTGCCGACAGGTTCTTTGTCTAGCTATCCTAAGGCTGTAGAAATCGCCAGTGTTTTGAAGAAGTGGATAGAGCAGGGCGAGTTTTTGCTTACCGAGCCAGTGGCTCCCTTGCCTGGAGTGGAGTCAGGCATAAGTTTCAGGCCGCTTAAGGAAAGACCAGTATCTTGAACAATGGCAAATGACAAGGCCCAAATGACAAAGAGGTGTGGTTTCGGCGCTTGCAGCTTCGGACCTTATTGGCCATTTGGATTTGTCTAGAGGTTAGGATTTTGTAGAGGTGAATGTTTCTAGAAGAATAGTGCTCCACTTTCCGCCCACTATGACGGGGCAGCCGGTCGTTTACCGCCTGGTTAAGGATTTCGGTCTTACCTTCAATATCATTAGGGCTTCCGTATCACCAGGACAGGAAGGGCTACTGGTCCTGGAGCTAAGCGGTGAGCGGAAGAACTACGACAAGGGCATCAAATACCTCACCGAGACCGGGATAGAAATCCAGTCCTTGAGCCAGGATGTCGTTCGTGACGAAGTCAAATGCACTCATTGTGGGGCCTGTATTACCATTTGTCCCACTGAGGCTTTTGTCCTTGAGCCGAGAACCAGAAAGGTCCTCTTTGACCATAACCAATGTGTCGTCTGCGGCCTATGTGTCAAGGCTTGTCCTCCTCGTGCGATGATATTGTATTTCTGACCACAGAAATTCAAAAATCAAGGGTCAGAAATCAAAATGGCAAATCAAAACGCAACAACTTTTGACTTTTGCTCTGTCACTTTGTTTTTTTGTTTTTGCATTCTGAAGGAATTTGTTTAGGCCTTAGAGATTAGGATCTTATATACGACCATGTATGAGCCACGGTTCTACCGTCACTGGATCAAGGACGACGATTTGGTTTCCTTTGCACTGACAGTGAAGCAAACAGACTTATGCATCCGCTCCCGGCGTAATCTGAAGGATAAAGCTCTCGATTCCGTTCTAAAGCACCGCAGCTCTTTGGAATCATATATTGAGAGGCATCCTCTTTTCCTGACGACGTTGCAGCCTTATCAGGCTGAAGTGGGAGCCCCGGCTTTAATCAAAGAAATGGCCAGGGTATCTCAGTTAGCTGGTGTTGGTCCTATGGCGGCGGTAGCTGGCGCTGTTGCTGAAGCGATAGGCAGGGATCTACTTGCTTTCTCGCCGGAGGTGATTGTGGAGAATGGTGGAGATATCTTTCTCAAGATATCCAAAAAGAAACTCGTGGGCATCTATGCCGGGCAATCCTCTTTCACCAAAAGAATTGCCCTGGAAATCGTTCCTCGGGAAACACCGCTGGGCATATGTACCTCTTCTGGAACCGTAGGACATTCTTTAAGCCTGGGGGTCGCTGACGCCGTTACTGTCCTGTCACCATCGACGGCGTTAGCTGATGCGGCAGCTACAGCCCTGTGCAATACAGTCAGGACCACAGATGATATTCCTCAGGCAATCGAAAAAGCCGGGAGTATCGAGGGGTTAAGTGGTGTGGTTGTTATTGTGGGCGATAAAATGGGCGTCTGGGGCAGGGTGAGAATCGTGCCACTTGGTTAAGTTGCCCCACAAAGGTCTCGTGATTCTGATAGAGTCCGTGTCACTCCGGTCTCCAAAAAGCCACAAGACTCTCTGGGTTAAGCTAGTCCTTTCTTTTTTTCCCCGAGCAGTGATAAAGTCTAGGACAATGGAGAAGTCACCCAACCTGCACGTGCAACTGGCACCGCGGCATGCTAAGGGACTAGCGCTGTCTAATCCTGTGATGATAGCAGCGGGCATAGCTGGTTATGGCATAGAGTATGCTGAGATTGCTGATATTCAAAAGCTAGGCGCCATTGTCTGTAAAGGGACAACCCTTATGCCCAGAAGGGGTAATGTTCAACCACGCCTAGTGGAGACTGCTGGTGGTGTGCTTAATTCTGTGGGCCTGGAGAATATCGGGGTCGATGCGCTGGTTACAGAAAGAGCGCCCGTGTGGGCAGGGTGGCAAGTTCCGGTTATCGTTAATGTTGCCGGGGAAACCGCGGACGAATACGTGGCTGTGAGCCGTAGATTAGAAGGCGTGCCTGGCGTCAGCGGCATTGAGTTGAATATTAGCTGCCCTAATATTTCCGCAGGAGGGATGGAGTTTGGTGTCGACTCCAAGCTCGCGGCTCAGGTGACTTCAGCAGTTAAAACTGTCACCAGTTTGCCGGTTATCGTCAAGTTGAGTCCTAATGTGACCGATATTGGGGAAATCGCTTCAGCCGTGGAAGAAGCTGGAGCTGATGCCGTGTGTTTGATTAACACATTGAAGGGTATGGCAATCGACATAGACCGCAAGAGGCCCTGTTTGGGAAATATCGTAGGCGGAGTTTCCGGTCGCGTTGTCAAGCCTGTGGCGCTTCACATGGTGTTCGAGGCAGCCAAGGTGGTCAGTATTCCAGTGATAGGATGCGGAGGTATTGCTTGTGCTGAGGATGCCCTGGAGTTTATTATGGCTGGAGCTACTGCCATACAGATCGGCACAGCCTGCCTCACCAGTCCCGATATCTGTCTGACCATAATGGAGGGGATAAAGCACTTCATGCTCGACAGAGGGGTGCAGAATATGACAGACCTTATCGGCGCTGCCCAGCACTCAGGGGGCTGAGCGCCGGGTTACTTCGTTCTGGATGAAGCGGATGATTTCCTCTGTGGAAGTGCCAGGGCCAAAGACAGCTCTTACGCCCATCTGCTGCAAAGCCGGAACATCGTCCTCAGGTATTATGCCTCCGGCGATCAGCAGGACATCTTCTCTACCTTTTCTCCTCAGCCCTTCCATTATTGATGGAAACAGTTCCAGATGAGCTCCCGACAAGATGCTCAACCCGACGACATCCACATCTTCCTGGATAGCTGCCTCGACAATCATCTCGGGAGTCTGTCGGATGCCAGTATAGATTACCTCCATGCCGGCGTCCCGCAAAGCTCTGGCTACCACTTTGGCACCTCGGTCATGGCCATCTAAACCAGGCTTGGCTAGCAGAACACGAAGCCTACCTTTGCTCATAGTCCGCTCCTTCTAGGCTTTCTGACAGAGCTCGACCAGCACCCCTCTAAGCGATTTGGGGTGAATAAAAGCGACCATGCCCTCGAAGCCGGGGCGAGCCTTCTTATCAATCAATTCTATCCCCCTTTCGGAGAGGTGGCTGAGCTCGTCGTCTACGTTATCCACTTCAAACGTTATGTGGTGAAGCCCTTCTCCTCTTTTTTCCAGGACTTTCGCCATACTGCTGTCGGGAAGTGGTTCCAAAAGCTCCAGATTAGCACCCTGCCCGAGGGAAAGGATGGCTGCCTTTACTCCCTGCTCAGCCAGGGTTTCAGTCTTTTCAACCTTAGCGCCGAAACAATCCTTATAAAGCTCTAGCGCGTCGGCGATGTTGCTGACTAAGATGCCGATGTGGTCAACTCTTTTGGTCATTTTCCCTCCTTAAAAGTCAGTACACAGATCCCGAAGGCTCCTTCTCAAAAGACCAGGAATTCCTTTTGAGTGGAGAAAACCTTGCGCAATACGTCGCATATTTCCCCGAGGGTAGCGTACGCCTCCACACATTCAAGGCAGGCAGGCATGGTATTGTTCTCGCTTCGAGCGATATCCTGCAATCGCCCGAGCGCCTGCTTGACTTTGCCATTGTCCCTATCTTTCCTGACCTGGGAAGTCCTCTCCTTCTGTCTTTTTTCCACTTCCGGCCTGACTCGCAGCAACCCCACTATTCTGGGATAAGGGGAGACGAATTTGTTTATCCCTACCACCGTGCGTTTTCCGCTCTCAATTTCTTTCTGGTACCGGTAGGAGGAGTCCTGGATTTCTCTTTGTTGATATCCCTGCTCTATAGCGGCTACGGCACCACCCAGGCTGTCAATTTTGGCGACATACTCCCTGGCTTCCTTTTCCAGGCTGTCGCTTAGGTGCTCTATGTAGTAGGAGCCAGCCAGAGGGTCGACGACATGAGCAATGTCGCTCTCGTAGCCCAATATTTGCTGTGTTCGCACAGCTATGGTCACAGCTTCTTGAGAAGGTGGAGCATAGGCTTCGTCGAAAGAGTTAGTGTGCAGTGATTGGGTACCTCCTAAGGTCGCCGCCAGGGCTTCCAAGGCTGTCCGCACGATATTATTGTGCGGTTGCTGAGCAGTGAGGCTGCATCCCGCAGTCTGAGTGTGGAAGCGAAGCACCCAGGAGCGCGAATCTCTAGCTCCAAACTTCTCTCTCATAATCCTCGCCCACAGGCGTCGTGCTGCCCTGAACTTGGCAATCTCTTCAAGGAAGTTGATGTGGCTGTTGAAAAAGAATGATAGTCTGGGAGCGAACGCATCTACATCAAGTCCGGCATCGATAGCTGCCTGAACATAGGCGATACCGTTAGCCAGGGTGAAACCAATTTCCTGAGCCGCGGTCGAGCCGGCTTCTCGTATATGGTATCCACTGATACTGATGGTATTCCAGCGGGGGACATGCCTGGCACAATAAGCAAATATGTCAGTGGCCAACCTCATAGAAGGGCGGGGTGGGAAGATATGGGTACCCCGGGCGACGTACTCCTTAAGTATGTCATTTTGAGTAGTGCCGTTTAACCGAGTGGGCTCAACACCTTGCTTCTTGCCCAGGGCGATATACATGGCCAGGAGAATCGGTGCAGTGGCATTTATGGTCATAGAAGTGCTTACCTTATCCAGAGGTATGTCCTGGAAGAGAATCTCCATATCCCGGAGGCTGTCTATGGCAACACCGACCTTGCCTACCTCGCCTCTGGCCAACGGGTGGTCGGAGTCATAGCCAATTTGTGTTGGCAGGTCGAAGGCGACGCTCAGGCCAGTCTGTCCTTGCCCGAGGAGATATCGGTACCTCTGATTAGTCTCCTCAGCATTGCCAAACCCGGAGTACTGGCGTATTGTCCATAATCTGCCGCGATACATGTTCGGCTGAACACCCCGCGTGAAGGGATACTCTCCCGGGTAGCCCAAATCTCGAACATAATCAAAATCTGACAGGTCCTCCGGTGTGTAAACAGTATCGATCTCTACACCCGAGCTGGTTTCGAAACTCTCCTGGCGCTCAGCAACCCGCTTCAAAACCGGAGTCAATACAGTCGCACGCCATTCTTGCTTAGTTCTACTGGCCATAGTTACCCCCTGAGTAAGAAGATTCGCCTGATGGAGCAATTCCTATGCGCAGGCATAACCTTGGGCAGCGCACGATACAGCATCGCCATCAAGACCTAGACTGTCGCTACAGCAGCCGCCCGGATGTGGTATGTCGCGATATTGTCAAGACTGGCGCAGATTGTGTCGTACTATTTGCTTTTTTCTGACTTACTAGCCTGGCCCAAAATGGGAGCGAGTATATCCATAGGCAAAGGAAACAGAATGACGTTGCTTCTCTCAGTGGCAATACCTGACAATGTCTGCAAATAACGGAGCTGTAACGCTGAAGGCTGACTGGAAATAACTTTGGCAGCATCAGCCAGTTTCTCTGCCGCCTGGGCTTCGCCCTCGGCATGGACTACCTTGGCTCTCCTCTCTCGCTCAGCCTCAGCCTGAGCCGCCATAGCTCTCTGCATTGTTTGCGGCAGTTGCACATCCTTAACCTCCACCATACTCACTTTTATGCCCCAGGGGTTAGTGCCTTCATCAACCACGCCCTGTATCTTTTCGTTGAGCCTGTCCCGCTGACCCAATAGCTCATCCAGCGTGGATTGTCCGACAACATTTCTCAAGGTGGTAGCGGCTAGCAGGGAGGTTGCCTTGATATAGTCGAGCACCTTAAGAATGGCATCTCCGGCATCAACCACCCGAAAGTAGATTACGGCGTCAACCCTGACAGTAACATTGTCCACGGTGATGCACTCTTGCTGGGGAACGTCCATGGTGATTACCCGAAGGTCAATTTTCCGTATAGTCTCAACGAAGGGTATAATTAAGACCAGGCCCGGTCCTCTAAGGCCCACGAATCTACCCAGTCGGAAAACGCCCCCTCTTTCATACTCTCGAACGACTTTGAGAGCTGCCGAAAGAAGTATTATCACTACTACTGCGATAACAACATAAACGAAAACGTTCATTTTTTCTCCTTTTCTTTAGGTTTTCTGGTCACCCACAATTTCAATCCTTCTACTTTGGTTATTGTCACCTCCTCTCCGGTTTCTATTGTACTATCTTCAGCTATAGCTGTCCATAATTCTCCTTCAGCCAAAACCGTGCCCTTGGGGTCGAGGGCCGTTTGCGCCACGGCATTCTTCCCTATCATATCTTCTACACCGGCCGAAAGTTTTAGCCTTTGGCCTTTTACGATGGCATAGATAACAAAAATAACAAAGGCAACGGCAAAAACTATAGCTATGATAATTGGGCCAGTCATTTGGAAATCCATGGATGTTACCCTCCTACTCCTTTGATTTCCTTGTCACCCATAATTTCAGCGCTTCGACTTTGGTTATTATCACGTCTTCACCCCGTGCTATTCTGCCGCCTTCCGATGCCGCCGTCCATAATTCTCCCTGAGCGAGAACCGTGCCCGTAGGGTCGAGTGGCGTTTTGGTTTTAGCTATTGTCCCAATCATTCCCTCAGCCCCGGTAGCCTTGCGTCGCCTCTGCCCGCGGATAATGGCGCCGATGATAAAGATAGCGAAAGCGGTAAAGCCCACTGTAACCCCGGCAATTAGCCCCCTATTTACCTCTACTCCTGGGCTGTGGCTAAACAATATCAACGAGCCTACGACCAGCGCAGTCACACCTCCGGCAGTTAATAACCCAAAACTGGTTGTGAGGTATTCGGCGATGAAAAGCCCCACAGCAAGTAAGATAAGTGCTATGCCTCCCCAGTAAGCGTTGAGCACTCCCAGTGAGTAAAATGCCAGGAGTAAGCTGATGCCGCCGGCCACTCCGGGGAAAACCATCCCCGGGTTGGAAATCTCAGTAATTAACCCTATGGTAGCCAGGGTAAACAGGATATAAGCAATATTGGGGTCGCTGATCGTTTGCAGAAATCTCTCAACGGCATTCATCTCATTTCTGGTTGAACCGTAGTTCGTAGTATCAATGGCGACTTCCTGGCCGCTGGCTAAAGTGACGTTCCAGCCATTGATTTGGGAAATAAGGTCTGCCAGATTCTCAGCCCGGAGGTCGATGAGGTTATTCTCCAGTGCATCAACATCCGTGAACGATTTGCTTTCCGTAACTGCTAACTCGGCCTCTTCCATATTGCGGCCGCGTTCTTCAGCTATAGTCCTCATCCACTTAGCCGAGAACTCGACTATTTTTTTCATCTGGTCTTCCGGTATTTCCTCCCCTCCAGCAGATACAGGATGGGCAGCGCCGATAGTCGTTCCCGGTGTCATCGCCGCTATATGGGCTGATAGAGTAATGAAGGTTCCCGCTGAGGCAGCCCAGGCGCCTTTGGGTGACACGTAAACCACGACGGGCACCTTGGCATTCATAATCCTCTGGACTATCTTCTCCGTCGAGTCGAGAAGCCCGCCGGGTGTGTCTAGCTCAACTATACAGATGGTGGCGTCATTCTCCTCAGCCTGACTGATGCCACGGTCTATGTAATCAGCTATCACAGGCACAATTGTGCCATCCACCGTCAGAACTTCCACAGTAGTAGGGTCGGCGGCAGCCAGCAGGCTGCCTCCTAGACCCGCAACCAGGGGCATCACAAGTCAAGCGATGAAGAAAACCCTGAGCCCAGTTTTAATCAGCTCACATTATCCTCATGCTAATTATAAACCAAGCAGTTGAAACCGACAAAAAACCTCAGGTTTATGATTGAAGCTGCGAACAGCTTAGTGTAGAATACCCCGAGTATGAAGAACCAAAAATGTAAGGGAATGCAGGACTTGCTCCCCAATGACATGTTGCGTTTTCGTCGTATTGAAGATGCCTTTCGGACTTGTTGTCGTGACTGGGGCTACCAGGAGGTGAAGACGCCAACCTTGGAATACCTCTATTTGTTTACGGCTACGGGAACACTCACTCCAGGTATGCTGAGCAAGGTATATTCCTTTCTCGATTGGGATGGCTGGAGCGGCGAGCGCGTTGTCTTGAGGCCGGACGGCACCATTCCTGTAGCCAGGCTCTACATAGACAATCTGAGTGGACAAGAATTGGCTAGGCTCTTCTATGTGACCAATATCTTCACTTTCGAGGGAACCGGCAAAAAGAACAGGGAACGATGGCAATGCGGCGCCGAGTTTTTTGGTGGCACCGAATTTACTCCTGACGTGGAGATAATTCTGCTGGCTGAAGACGTTATCAATAAGCTTGGCATAGAAAATGTCAAGCTACAACTGTCTCACGCCGGCCTGGTGAAGGCGTTGCTCAAAGGATTTGAGCTCAGTCCCGCCGATGAAGCTAAGGTGATGGACCGCATTTTGGAGGGAGACTGGCAGGCGCTAGCCAGAGCAAGATCCACTAACCCCGAAGTCGAAAGGCTTATGGCCACGTTTTTGGGTCTCAAGGGGAAATCAACCAGCTTTCTACGCAATGTAAGAGCTTCATTCCCGAAAGCTTCGCTCGGCTTCAAGTCCAGCCTGGAGGACTTTCTGAACGTTACCACATCGCTGGATAACCTGGGTTGCAGCTATGAAATCGATATCGCAGCAATGCATGGTTTTGAGTATTACACTGGAATCTGTTTTCAGTTCATGGCCGCTGGGGAAAAGATAGGTGGCGGCGGAAGATATGATAAGCTTGTGCCCCTTATGAATGGAGGAGATGTCCCCGCCTGCGGATTCGCCCTATATGTGGACCCTATGATGTGCCTCCTGCCACTGGATAAGGAGAAGAAGAGCAAATCTGGAGTCTCGGTCAAAGGTAAGGGATTTACGCCGGAAATAGTAAAGACGTGCTTTACTGTGGCTGAATCACTTCGTGACGCCGGATTCCCAACAGAGATTGACTTCACAGATCGAGAAGAATCTGGTCCTCGGTGGGTTATCCTAGTCTCGCGTAAGAAACCCTCTCGATTTGTCCTCAAGGATTGCATACAAAAGCGGCGGCGAGAAGTGGCTTCTGTGGCCGAGATTCTTGAAGTGGTAAGTGAGGGATGAAGGACTACCAAGACGGCTACATCAAATTTGCGCTCCCTAAGGGCAAGTTTCTATCGCCGACAGCTAGCTTGCTTGATGAAATAGGCTTGGGATTCGAAGGTTATGGCGCCAGAACAAAACAATATAGGGTTCACTCGACTAGGTTTGCTAGCCTTACCGCCAAGATACTTCAGGAAAAGGACATTCCCATACAGGTGGCCGTCGGGAACTACGACCTTGGTATCTGTGGTTCGGACTGGATCGAGGAGTATCTGGTGAAATATCCCGCAGGGGCTCTGGCAAAAATAGCGAGCCTGAATTATGGCGAAGGCGACATTCATGTGGTTGTCAGTGCTCAAGGGGGGATAACCAGCCTCAACGAACTATCAGCCCAAAGAAGTGATTGTCGTATTGTAAGCGAGTATCCTAATCTATCTGAGGCTTTTGCCTTAGATCTTAGGATGAAGAGGTTCAGAATCTTCCCGGTGTGGGGAGCTGCCGAGGTTTATCCTCCAGAAGATGCCGACCTGGCAGTGCTGTTGGGAAGAAGCAAGGCGCATATAGCGGCTCAAGGTTTAATTTCCCTCGAGAAGTTGCTCCCTGTCAGGGCTTTTCTGGTAGCTAATCGCGAAAGCTTGGAGAATGAGGATTTGAGCCAAATACTGGTGCGTTTTGACTCCAGGCTGGGCGCTGAACCGCAGGCATCAATAAGAGGTGAGTCTGATAGCTTAAGGGAAAGGAAAGGACGTCATCCCTCGTGGCCGACCAAGGAAATCAATCTGGCTTTGCCCGATGGACACCAGCAAGGCCCTACTGCACGGTTTTTGAGGCAAGCCGGGCTGGCACTTCAGGGATACTCTGAAGACTTAGTGAGTCGGCGTCCTTTTGCTGACCTGGAT
>CAYFSE010000224.1:0-2630 GCA_964345725.1 uncultured Dehalococcoidales bacterium | reverse complement strand
GTCGGGGTGGTCACCCCCTTGAGTGTTGCCGATGGGGAAGCCTTCGATGTGGCGGAGGTCGTCTATGCTTTGCCGTGAGCGCTCAGTCGAACGGTTGTCGGGCATAAGTCTTTGTCCTTATCCAAATAGATGTGTTATCTCATTACAGCGTCTTAATCTCGTCTCCATAATGGATTACTCGGATCGTGTCTGGATCAATTTCGTCTATGAATCTCGATGCATCTTGCTGCTGGCAAACCATGTAGAGGCGGTGAGCCGCACGAGTCATGCCAACATAGAGAAGACGCCGTTCGCTACGGAGTTCTGCTGTCAGCTCTTCCTCATCGTCAGCGTACAAATGGCGGGGCAATTCACCCTCATTTAGGCCAGCCAGAAAGACGACAGGGAATTCCAACCCTTTAGCTGAGTTGAGAGTCACTACTTTGATATTATTCTCAAATATGTCAAAGTCATCGGCTCGGAAATGTACCACGGGTAGGCCAGTTCTGGTGAGGATCACTCGCAGATGATTGACCAGATCATTCTTACGTGCCAGAACGGCGATATCACCAGGGCGATATTGCATATAGCTGCACAGTTGCTTGATGGTCTCAACAACGAAGCGGTCGTGACACGCGTTGTTCTGGCAATGAATGACACTAGGGCGCGGACCATAGCGGTTGCTGGCATCTGGTGTAATGGTCTCTTCGTCCAGATCATCGGAAGTTTGGCTCTGGGCCAGCGACCAGGCAGCCTGCAAGATCTGTCTGGTATTGCGATAGTTGCGGCTGAGAGAGAGGCTACGAGCTGGAGCAATGCGGATGTTCCCATCCTTCCATGGAATGCCTTTATAGTAGATGCTTTGGGAGGGGTCTGCTAGCAGGATCAGATTACGTGCGTTGGCTCCGCCCGCCAACAGACTCACCACCTGCAATTCGACAGGACGCAGGTCTTGCGCCTCATCTACCACCACGGCATCATAGGGTCTGAAATCGGGAGCTTTCTCAAGACACTTAATCCCATACAGCGAGAGATCAAGATAATCGAACTTGCCAATCTTCTCAAGCTGTCGCTCGTACTCCTCATATACAGTCCAAATGAACCGCCTTGGGTGTTCACCAAGTCCCGTCTTCCGTCCTGTACGGTTCGCCTTGGAGTATTGTTCCCACGTACGGAGGTTACGTCCTTTGATGACATCCGCGATCTCCGAAATGAAGAAATCGTTGCCTCGTCCCTTGCCGCCGTCCCTGCCGCGCTCTTTGCTCATGGCGCTGTCGGGAAAACGTTGTCTGGCCTTGAAAATGCCTTGGCCGACTGCATTGATGATTTCAGAATGGGAGGCTAGCGGTCTCGTGCCGGGTTTGCCCTCCAGATACTCTTGCAGCCAGTCCCGCAGTACCCACACCTCCACGCGCTTTGATTGCCCCTGGCCATAAATCTCCACAAACATCTGCTCAACCACGCGAGCAAGAGTCTCAGTGAAGGTAATAAAGAGAACTCGTGGGTCTCGTTTCTGGTGAAACAGATCACGGATGTGAGTCTGTGCCATTGCACGATAAATACCTACCGTGGTTTTCCCAGAGCCAGCTACACCTTTGATAAGGGTGGGGCCAGTAGTCTGCATGCTGACAAGCCTATCTTGTTCAGGTGACAGATTCAGGAGTAGTTGTTTGATCTCGCCCCTGCAGTAGCCTTCCAGTTGATCCGCATTGGTTCGATAAAAGATGAATGAGCTATCAAAGAGGTGATCTGTGGTCCAGTCCTCGAGCAAGAATGCATCCACTAGATTTTTGACAGCATAGTCTGGCAAACCCAAGTCGTAGACCTGATCTATATCGGTGATAAGCTTTACCGCTCTTGCCTTTTCCTCAGGGACTCCCAACAGATGCAGGTGTACGGGCCGCCAATCCCCAAAGATACGGACAGCAGGGGCCACATGTGCTTGATAACGTTCGGTATCTTGAGAGGGGATGCCAATCTCAGAGTCCGCTTGTGGTGGGATGGTTCTAACAATGTCGCTCTCATTAAAGGTGGCGTACTCGTTTATGAGCTTGTGATCTCCAACGCGCAATAAGACAATAGCACCCTGACCTTCGTAACGCCAGGCGATACGGTAATACTGATCGACTCGAGACTTGAAGATGTCGTATCCAGACTTCCTCAAACGCTTGAGGGTTTCTGTACGTAAACTTCTCTGATAGAGTCGTGGATCATCTTGCAGATAATGGAAGATCTTTAGTAGTCTCTCTTGAAAGGAAGGGGTACTGTCAAGGTGCTTCAGGTCATTCTCAAAGAGACGAGTTGCATAAAGAGTGAATACCATGACAAGTTCCTTAAGATGTCGGATTGATGGATTGGATTGAAACGTCTATCCGTCCTGAAACCCTACCACTGCCATTCCCACCAGCGCCAGGTCGGGCACCAGTGTCAGCCGCCGATCCAGTGCCGCCAGGTCGGCGCGGCGGCGCTCCAAGAGTTCGCGCTGCTTGGCCTGGCGGATGTTCTCAATGGCGATCTGGGCCACGGCTATCTCTTGCTGGCTGTAGTAGCGCTTGATCTTTTGGCGCTCAGCAGCCAGGCGCTCGGCGTGGTCCAGTTGAGCCTCGCTGAAACGATCGGCGGCCTGGGCTTCGGCCAGTTGGCAGGCCTGG